>CASENB010000016.1 GCA_949289305.1 uncultured Spirochaetales bacterium | reverse complement strand
ACGATCTGAACCCCCTGGCGGCCATGGCTGGGTGGAAATACACGTTCCCATCCCGAACACGTAAGTAAAACGCCCATACGCCGATGGTACTGCGGCTCGTCCGTGGGAGAGTAGGTAGCTGCCAGGGCTCTTTTTTTTTATTCATAAACACCCCTTCCAGGGTGCTTTTTTATTCCTTTTGTTCTTTTTTTATTGCATCCCATATCTTTTCTATATTACTTTTATATAGGTTTACTTAATTATGATGCTGTTTTAATAAATATTCATTTAATGCGTTTGTTTTTATTTTGTGCTATATTTTTCTTATGGCAATTACAATTCGTTATACAAAACCGACTCTTATAAGAAAAGACATGGATGCTGTGTTGCAGACCATGGTAGATGAAAAAATAGGACCTGGAGAAAAGAGAAGGGAGTTTATTAAGCTTTTCGCCCTTTATATAGATAAAAAGGACGGTATTGCTGTTAGATCTTATGTTGATGCTATTACATATTCAATTCAAGCATTAAAGCTTGAGGAAAACAGTACTATAGCAATTTCTCTTTTTGCTCCTAGGGTATATGAATATGTTATAAAGAAGCTTGGGTACAATATATTTTTAACGGACTCTGATGAATATTCTCAGCCGAAGATTGAAGATGTCCAGCGGGCAATCATAGAAAACAATGTTAAAGCGTTAATAGTTTTTTCACCTCTTGGTTCGTTATATAGGAACGTTGATGATTATAAGGAGCTTTCCATTCCTATTATTGAAGACGTTTCAGAGTCTCTGGCCTCAGAATTTGAGGAAGTGAAAGCTGGAAGTCTAGGGGACATAGTCATATGTCAGTTTGAAGAGGATGGGATTATTTCAACAGCCGGTGGTGCAATTGCTGTAAGCAGATCTCAAGAGATTATCGACTCCTTGAAGAAAGAGACAGAGAAAATCAGAAAATATACGGATCTTCCGGACATGAATGCATCTCTTGGCATTATGCAGCTGCAAAAGCTTGACAGCACTATTGCTCGAAGAAGGGAGATATTCAACGCTTTCTACCAGTCTCTTATAAAGGGGGAGGGAAAGCCTTTTCTTACAGGAAACAAGAACTTCCTAGCAAATGGGTACACATTTCCCGTTGTGATAGAGAACATGATGGATGAAGCGCTTCAGTTTTCAGAGAAGATGGGAATAGAAGTGAAGAAATCTTTCACGTCTACGATTGGATATAAGTATCTCGATAGGTTTGACCTCTATCCAAATTCTGTCGGTCCTCTATCAAGATGCATCTCATTTCCTCTTTATCCTCTTTTAAAGAGTACTGATGTAGATACTATAGAAAAGGTTCTTAGACATATCAGCTAAATATATAATTAATGCGTCGTTTTATGCTACAATAGAATAGGTATGGGGCCAAGGAGTTGAGATGAGACCTGAAGAAGTTCTTATTATTTCTAACGGAGTAAAGAAAGAATCATATTTGCTCTCTTCCGAGATAGAGAGTTATATGAAAGAAAGAAATATCAAATGCCAGAGCCTCGTGACCTTTAGCGATTCAGACGATATTAAGATACCTTATTCTGCAGATTTCGTAATAAGTCTTGGCGGAGACGGAACAGTATTATATGTCGCAAGGAAGGTTCATGAATTAGGCCTTCCAATACTTCCTGTCAATCTTGGTTCTTTCGGATATATTACTGAAGTTGGAAAAAGCGAATGGAAGGATGCTTTCGAGCGCTATATCAGCGTAGGCGATAATCTTTCAAGACGTCTGATGTTAAAAGTCTCTGTAATGAGAAATAAGAAGAAGATATTCTCATCATATGCCCTTAACGAAGCGACTGTTTCATCAAGCGGAACAAGCAAGGTTGTAAAACTTGAGCTTGAAATAGACGGGACATATGCCGGTCTTTTTAAAGCAGATGGACTTATAATTGCAACGCCCACAGGATCTACAGGTTATTCTTTGGCTGCAGGCGGGCCAATTCTAATGGCCGATATATCAGCATTTATCATCACGCCTATCTGTCCTTTCACGCTATCGAACAGACCCCTTGTTACAGGAAGCGAAAGCACATGCCTTGTTAGGGTTAAGGAGGGGCAGAGAACGAATGTAGTTCTTTCTGTTGATGGGCAGGCGTCAATTGCTTTAAAAGAGGGTGATGAGGTAAGCATCGAGAAATCTCGAAGCAAAGCTCTTTTAGTTTTAAGCCATAAGAGAAATTATGTTGAAGTAATCAGGGAAAAGCTTAACTGGTCGGGAGAGATGCATGCTTGAGAGTTTAAAGATAAAGAATTTCGTATTAATTCCTGAGCTTGATATATCTTTTAACGACGGAATGAGTGTTATAACCGGTGAAACAGGTTCCGGTAAATCTATCCTGCTATCTGCCATTTCCATGCTGCTCGGAGCAAAAGCAGATAAGAGCGAGATAAGGGAAGGCGAAGATAAGGCAGAACTTGAAGCAGTATTTTATACGAAGAGGAAGAGCCTTTTAAATTATCTTGAGAGCAAGGATATAGAGGCTGAGGATGGAAAAATCATAATAAGACGCATAATTAAGAGCAATGGAAGAAGCTCATATAGCGTTAACGGAACTTCCATAACGCTTGCAGAGGGCTTTGAAATAGGGCGTCTTTTGGTTGATATCACAAGCCAGAACTCTTCTATGGATTTAAAAAAGAGCGACATGCAGCGTCTTCTCATAGACTGCGATGAAGACATTGAACACGTACTTTATGAATATCAAGAATCGTATAAAGAGCTTATTGATTTAGAGAAATCTCAAAAGGAATTAAAAGATAAGATTGCCCGTCTTGAAGAAGACAGGTCTTATCTTGAGTTTTCATTAAATGAGCTTGATAAAGCGGATTTAAAAATCGGAGAGGATGATGAGATAAAAGAGAGGCTTAAGATTGCACAGAATGCCGAGAGCTTGGTTGATAACCTTACAGAAGCTAAGAATGCCTTAGATTCTTCATCTAGAAGCCTCTCTGCCGCCCTTTCTTATCTTGATAAAGCTAAAACGAAAGATGACAGCCTTATAGAGTATTACGATCGGCTTGAGTCTTGCAGCATAGAAGCCGATGACATCCTTTCTTCTATTAGCGCTAAGATATCAAGCTACTCTTTTGACGAATATGAGATGGAGGAGCTTAACAGCCGTCTTGCGCTTTTGCAAAGAATAAGAAAGAAATATGGCGGATCGATAGAAGAAGCAATAAAAAGAAGGGATGAGATAAAAATTGCATTAGAGCTTTCTGATAATAGTTTTGAAGAGCTTGGCAAGATTGAAAAAGCTATTGAACGACAAAGCAGTCTTGCGATGGAGCTTGCGTTAAAGCTAAGTAAAAAGAGGCAGAAGAGAGCAGAAAACCTTTCTAAAGATATTACTAAGAGCCTTCAGGATCTTAGCATGGAAGGTTCTAGATTCATTATTAGGATTGAAAAGACCGATCTTGGTCCATACGGCCTTGATAAAATCACATTTTTAATCAAAGCAAATAAAGGTGAAAAAGAGAGTCTTCTTGAAAATGCCGCATCCGGCGGAGAGTTAAGCCGCATAATGCTTGCCATAAAGAGCAATCTTCATAGATCTGACGATACTGAAACTCTGATTTTCGATGAAATCGATACTGGAATCAGCGGACATGCTGCAAGCAACGTCGCATCCGTTTTAAAAACAATCAGCAAAAATACTCAAATTATAGCAATCACGCACCTTGCTCAAATAGCAAGATGCGCAGATAGCCACATACTCGTCAAAAAGAGGGAAGAAAAGGGAAGAACCATAAGCGCTCTTAGCTATATAAGCGGAGAAGCAAGGATAAAAGAGATAGCACGGCTTCTTTCAGGAGATGACTCAGAAATATCTATAGCGCATGCCGCATCTCTTATAGGCTGAAATTCAAATCGGAAAAGATGTCGTCAATCTTGTCAGTCTCTATATTTGAATCTATGCTTTTAAGCCCTTTGTAATACGGGTAGACTTCGTTTTGAGCATTTGTCGTGTCTGGCTCATATCCATTTCTTCTTGCAAGTCTGAGCGCGCCGATTAAAGCCCTGGAATTTTCTTTTTTCAGTCCTTCCGCTTTTATTTTCTCTGCCATAGTATCCATATAGTCTGAGAAGATCGCTTTAAGAGTTGCAATATCAGAATCGCTTCCATTTCTTGTAACGAATTCAATGAGCGTATCGAGTTTTACGCGCTCTGCTTCTTCCATCTCGCTTTTCAAAGAGACTGCGAAAGACGATTTTATTATCTTCTGCGCTAGTCCGAGGTTTTCTCTTGTCTCTGCAAGAAGAGGCAGATAGCTGTTGTTTTTAGCAAGAAGAGAGTAGTTGTAGAGATTTTTAATGAGCCTGTCTATTTCACTATATGCAACTTCGTTCAGTTCATTATCTATCCATTTCGATGTGATCATTGTAAGATATTCGGGGATATCCTTGCTTCTAACCCTGTAATGCCTGTCCACGCCCTCATATGAGCTTCTTTTAGTAAATAATAGGTCTATTCCCCATTCGATCGATGAAGAAGATTCTATGAGGAACGTAAAATCGAGAAGAAGGGAGTTGTGCCTTATGTTAATCTTCGTAATGTGTCCGTTTTCTTTTTCATATGAGGAGAGAGAGAACTTTCCGTATTCTGTGAATGCCGCTGTGTTCTTTGAAAAAGACAGATTTAAAAAGAATGCGAGAGCCGCTTCCGTCTCTCCGTTCAGGCCTTTCAATTCGTTTACGACCATATCCATTGCGTTTGAATACAGTCCTTTTGCGCTCTTTACTTTCCTTAGATCGGAAAGGAAAGGAAGAAGAAGATCTCCGTTTGCAAAACGTTGTAGAAGTTCAATGGAGTAGAGCGCGCATCTAATGTTCTGTCTCGGATCAAGATCTGTTACATCCGTAAAAAAGAAACCTGAGGAGGAAAGAGAAAGCCTATTCATGAGCATCGCATTGATCAAGGATGCAATAGACGTGTCATGAATGCTGTCGAAATCATAAAGGGTGTGAAGTCTTTTTACGAAAGTATCCATACTCTCATTCCCGCTAATTGCAACGGAAGCAAGAGATAGAAGTTCTACCGGCTTGAGAGATGAAGAGAAGATTCTGCTGACTTCTTTGTTAAATATGTCTTTCTCTTTGATTGTAAGTCTATTAAGCGCGGTTCGCAGCGCCATTCTCCATAGCCTAAGGCTATCATCAGGGACAAGGTTTTGATCTATGTTCTTGTACCACCTTTCAAGGCCGTCCGTACTTGACCATGAAGAACCGACTCCATCAGAACCTCTGTACAGCTCTGCAACTTCGGTTGCATTGTTATGCTCTAAAAACGCAGCATAGTTTGTAAAGTAGAAGTCATCCCTTTCTTCTACTTTTTTTATGAGGGCTGAAAGCGCCATATCTGCATAAGGCTCATAGTGTCCGTATATTTCTCCATCCGTTGCGCTTTGAATGAACCTAAGGCCTTTTCTTTTTTCGTCTAAAAGCGCCATGTAAAGATTGTCCGCATTCTTAAGTATGTGGCTGAACGAGATGTCGTTTGCTATCTTCTGGTTATAAAAAAAACAGGAGATTTTCCTTCCTTTTCTTCCTTCAAGCAGGAATGGACGGTCTGTCGGCACATCTATTCCCTCTTGATATGTCTTATTTCCTATCTTCTTGCATTGGCGTGGAGAAAGTATTACGAATTTCAGTCCTGCCTCTGCTACGCTGTCTATCACATCCGGGTTTATTGCAGCCTCTGGAAGCCAGATGCCTTCTGCATCCCTTTTAAAACGGTTCTGGAAATCTGTAAGGCCCCATTCGATCTGTATCTTCTGTTCCTCTGGAGTTTCAAGCGCGAGAAAAGTATGTGTGAACGGATGTGCTATCGCATTGCCGTGGCCTAGGCTTTCATAAGATTTTCTATCTGCATCGAGTATTAAATCGTATGTGTTCCTGTCATATCTTTCTAGCCATTTTAAAAGAGTAGGTGCGAAATCAAACGATATCTTCTCATAGTTGTTGCTTATGCTTATTATCCTGCCGCTTGAATTTAAATATCTTGAATGCGCATTGGCGCTGTAACAATCGTTGTCAATTTTTTCGTTCCAGTTAAGATAAGGACTGGCCGATTCCTGCCTGCCTATTATGCCTGTTAGAGGATTCTCTCTCTCCGGTTGGTAAAAATGCGCATGTAGGCAGAGCGACATATTCCCGTTTCTATTGCTCATTGAAACGATTTTATCATAAAAAAGAGATAAATATTTCTTTTATTTCAAAAATAATTGCAAATAATTAGAAAATTAAACTGTGAAAATGGGTTTATAGCTACTCTTGAGCTTGTTAAACTTGACTAAAGAGGCTCTATTTCGGTAAATTGGAAATTAGCAAAGGGACTTAGATGATATTAATAAAGATTGATTCATTATCTACTCAAGAGCTTAGAAATATAGCCGAGACTGAAGGCGTTGAAGACTTTCAAAACCTTGATCGAGAAGATCTGATACAGACGCTCAGGGATATTTATGAAGAGGACGATGACGTTGCAGAACGCGGTGACGTAAATAGAAGGTTTTTATATGGCATTACAGACTACAGGGATATAGATAAGACTGTAGTAGAACTTCCTGGAGTTGAAGATCTTCCTGAGAGATATCCGACTACAGAGATTCATATCATGTATAAAAACCCTAACTGGGCATACTGCTATTGGGATATTTCTCCGCAGGATATGTTAAAGCTCGAAGAAGCAGGGGTGAAGGAATTAAGACTAAGATCTACTGTAATAGATGGAGATAAAAGCGAAGTTTTTGACATCCCTGTCTCTTTAGAAGATAAGGAATGGACGCTGAGCCTCAGGTCTAATGGTGGCGAGTGTTTTGCTTCTTTAATTGTTGAAATAAATGGAGAAGAGTTAGAGCTTGCACATTCTTCAAGCCTTTCATTAATAAAATCCTACTGGCTCGATCATGCCGATGAAATAAAAGATAACGATAATCTGTTTAAGATATATCTATCCCTTTTGACAACGAAAGAAGGCTATGTTGCGGAAAGTCCTTTGCTCGACGATATCCTTGAGAAGGCTGAGGAGGCAGTGGATGAGTAATCAAAACAGAGTCAACCTTATATTACATGCGCACCTGCCATATGTGCGTCATATAGAGTATCCACGTTTTCTAGAAGAAGACTGGTTATTTGAAAGTTTAAATGAAAGTTATATTCCGTTATTATCCCTTTTAGACAGATTGGATAGGGAAGGACTTGATTTTAAGATTACGTTCTGTTTTTCTCCGACTCTGCTGACAATGCTTGAAGACGAAGAGCTTTCCAAGAGATTTGAAAACTACATGAAACTTCACATCGAACTTGGAAAGAAGGAAGAGCAGAGACTAAAAGGCGAGAAGAAGTTGCAAAGCCTTGCTGTCATGTATTTAAAAAGCCTTGAGAGCAACTGGCAGTTCTATACAGACAATGGCAAAAGTATCATTCCTGTTCTTAAGAGGCTTAAAAAGAACGGCAAGATCGATTTGATGACTACAGCCGCAACACATGCATACCTTCCTCTCTATAGAGAGTTCCCAACTGCGATTAATGCTCAGGTGTCTCTTGGAATCCAGACGTTTGAAGAGACGTTCGGTTTTAAGACTGACGGTTTCTGGCTTCCGGAGTGCGGGTACTATCCAGGGCTTGATGAAGTTCTTAAAAAGTACGGAATATCATATTTTCAGCTTCCAAGCCATGCGATTATTTCAAGCAGGGATAAGAGTAAGAATGGAGGCTACAGCCCTGTTGAACTGCCTTCTGGCGTTAAGGCGTTCGTACGTGACTGGGGAATAACCAGCTTAATATGGAACAGCATAAGCGGATATCCTTGCGATACCGACTACAGAGAGTTCTATAGAGATATTGGATATGATTTGAGTCTTGATTATATCAGGCCTTATATCCATGAGCCTGAAGTCAGAGTTTTCACTGGATTCAAATACTATCGAATCACAGGAAAGACGGATGAAAAAGAGATTTACGATCCTCTGAAGGCGATTGAGAAGATCAAGCTGCACGTAGATAACTATCTCTACCATATACAGAGAAAAGGAATAATGCTTACGAGCTTTGGCCTTGAGAATCCTCTTTTCAACCTCTGTTATGACGCTGAGCTTTTTGGGCACAGATGGTATGAAGGAATTGATTTTATCGAACTTCTACTTAGAAAGTGTGCTTCGTCTGAGGGCCAAATCAAGCTTACAAGTCCTAAAGAGTGTCTAATGGACGACAGCATTAAAAGCGAGAAGCTTTATATCAATGGCTGTTCTTGGGGACGCGGAGGATACTCGGATACTTGGCTTGACGATTCTAACGTCTGGATCTACCGACACATTCATCAAGCGATAGAGAGAATGCAGGAACTTACAGAAAGATTCCCTGAGCAGGGATCTTTGAAAGGAAGGTTCTTAAATCAGGCGAGTAGGGAAGTGCTCCTTGCGATGAGCTCTGACTGGCCGTATATAATGCACGACAAGACGAGCGTCACATATGCTGAAAAGCGTCTGCGAAACCACCTTGGTTCTTTTAACGTCGTATATTCTTCGATGTGCAAGAACACAGTAAATACTGAGTGGCTTATAAAGGCGGAAAAACGCAATGCGATATTCCCTCATATAGATTATAACATCTTCAGACCGGAGTAAGAGATCCCCAGAAAATGGGGATTTTTTTATTTTTACCTCCACTTTGCTCCACTTTTTATGAAATGAAAAAATATTAAAATTTTATTTCCTTATATTAAAAGAAATAATATCAATTAGTGTGTCTAATTGTCTATTTTTACTGAAAAAAAATATCATTTTTTTGTTGCAAATTAGATCGTCTTAGTGTAAGTTAGTGTCAAGAAGTGGTGGCATTTCCCATAAAGTGGTGAGCTTATGAAGATGATTACGGGGATTTATAGTACGAACGTAGACGAGAAGGGCAGAATTCTGCTTCCATCTCGCATGCGTCAGGCTCTACAGTCCCAAGAGCTTGTAGTACTTCCCGGACTTGATGAGAACCATTTAATGCTTATGACTCCTTCCTACTTCGAAGATCGGTTTTCCCAGGCTGTGCTTTCTTCTGACACTGCGATGTTTGACAGCAGAAAGCGCAGCCTAATTAGAAGGCTCATCGCGCCTGCAGTATATATTGAGCAGGATGCGTCAGGAAGAATCAACATACCGCTTAATTTAAGAGAGAAGTTCTCCGTTGTTGCTAAGTGTGAAGTCACATTGGTTGGAACGGGGTTTGCAATAGAAGTCTGGAACTCTGATATCTATAATAAGGCAATGGAAGATGAGAGCGAAAGCATATCGAGTCTTGCTGATAAGCTGGGGAGCATGTGATGACTATATTACATTACCCGGTTATGCATAAGCAGGTGCTTGAATATTTAGCTTTGAGAGAGACTGAAAGTGCAACTATGATAGACTGTACGACGGGGGAAGGCGGACACACTAATCTTTTCCTCTCTACATATCCCGCTCTTACAGTCTATGGAATTGATAGGGATAGGGACATCCAAAAGAAAGCTATCGAGCGTCTTAGCGTCTATAAGGAACATTTTATTCCTGTCAATTCCTGGTTTGACGATTATCTGAGAGAAAGAGAGGATGAGTCGGCAGACATCATACTCTTTGATCTCGGTATTTCTACATATCACTATATTGAGAGCGAAAGGGGATTCTCTTTTCGTTCTGATGAGCCTCTTGACATGAGGCTTAACAAAGATAGTGAGCTTAGCGCCAGTTATATCGTGAACAACTATAGCGAAGAGGAGCTTGCCAACATCATATACACATATGGTGAAGAACGTTATTCAAGACGTATTGCAAGGGCTTTTGTAGAAAGAAGAAAAATCTCTCCTATCAAAACGAGTAAGGAAGCTGAGGATATCATTTACCATGCGGTTCCAAAGGAATATAGGCATTTGAAGATCAGTCCTGCAACTAGAACTTTCCAAGCTCTAAGGATTGAGGTGAATGGCGAGTTAGACAGGATTAAACCTGCTTTATTAGATGCCATAAGGGTTTTGAAGAAAGGCGGAAGAATTGCTGTTATAACATTTCACAGCCTAGAAGACAGAATCGTAAAGTGGACGTTCAAAGAGGAAGCAGGAAAAGATAATCCTCAAATTAAGATTATTACTAAAAAACCTATAGTGCCTTCTGAGGAGGAGGAGAGGGAGAATCCTCCATCTAGAAGTGCGAAATTAAGGGTGGTGGAGAAGATATGAGAGAGTTTTCTGTTAAGATAAAGATGAGAGAGAAGGCGATGGTTTTCATCTCTTTCGCCTTATTGTTCTTGTTGCTTTTCATTCCGCTTTGGCAGATAGGCGTGAATCATAGTCTTGAAATGAAGATTATGGAAAGCGAATATAGTTTGAGCGAGTTAGAAGAGGAAGAGAGGCGCATACGTCTTTCTTTTGCAGAACGGGAGGCTTTTTTAAGTGAGGAAGCCGTGCTATCATCAATTGACGAGAGGATGAGAGAGAGTAATAATTTTTAATTTTTCGGGCAATGTTAAAAAGGTATGAGAGAAGAGATTGTAAAGGACTACGATGATTTCACACTCAGAGATTATGGATCTGACGAGTTATCAGGCTCGTTAAGTCCTTTCACGTTCCTTTGCGTCACAGCAGTCCTCGCGCTCTTCGGCCTTATAATGACATATAGCGCAAGCTATGATGCTTCGCTAAGAGATGGTTTTGAACATTACCATTATTTGCTTGAAAACGTTACTTTCGGTATTCTAGCCATTGTTTGCGGAATCATTTTATTTTTTACTCCGAGAGAGAAGTTTGAAAAGCTTTTTTTTATTCTTTTTCCTCTTTCGTTCATATTTTTAGTTTTTAATGCGCTTTCTAACATAGAAATGGGAGAGATAAAACTTCTTAATGGCTTTCCTAATTTTATTTCAGCAGATTTCTTTATTCTAACTTCTGCTTTAAGCCTTTCCTATCTTCTTTTACGCATTAAAGATAAAGATAGAAGGGGGTTTGCATATATTCTTATATTTGCCCTTTCTCTAATATCTACGTTTCTTCTTTCACTATCAAATTCATTTACATATTCAATTCTTTTTATTTTCACGACTTCTCTAGCAATTGCACATGCGAAAATGGAAAAGAGATTCACATTCTTTTTCATTTTGTTCAATTTGACGTTATTTGTTTTTCTAGTACTTTCAAGCAGGTCAGATCTTGATACGATATTCTCACGCCTGATGCCGTCATACATTGATACGAATGAGGCGATGAATACGAGTTATGCATTATCGGCAATCAGCGAAGGGGCTATAGGTGGAAAAGGAATTGGCTCGTCGTATTATAAACTCGGTCTTATAGAGAATGTTGAAGATGAGTATGTCTTTGCTGTCATTGCAGAAGAGCTGGGGCTTCTTGGAGTAGTATTGATCATTCTGTTTTTCTTTCTTTTCTTTTTTCTTTGTTTCAGGGCAAGCAGAAGATCTGAGAAGAAAGGAGACGAATACTTCTCAATTTTGAGCATTACGCTTTCATTTCATATAATATTTAAAGCTCTTTTGAGCATTGCGGCAGCAACAGCGCTGCTTCCTTTAAGTGGAATTTCAATGCCGTTCTTCAGTGCAAACGGCTTTTCATATTTCGTTACGATTTTGGAGTGCTCAATCCTTTATAGGGCGATGCATATAAGCTCAAGGGGGACTGATAATGCCCATGCTTAAAATCCCTCTCATCATTTTTATTGCAATAGCCATGATTGTCTCTTTCAGATATCTTCCATTTTTCTATGTTGGCGCTATAGATATAATTAGCGAAGATTTCGTAACTCCAAGCTTGGAATCACTAAGGAACAAAGCCCAGTACTCTAATTTTTTCTCTTCACGTTTTCTTTCTAGTAGGATGGAAATGGGAAGGCTATGCTATGTCGATGATGTAAAAATTGAAAAAAACAATGGATCATATACGTTAAATCCAACATATAAGGACGGCATTATTCTTACAGATTCCGAATCTTACTATTTTTATGACGGATCCAGCATGGATAGGGTGGAAGAAAAAGACAGTTACGTGCTCTCAAAAAACTATTTGGTTTTCTCTTTGAGTAAACAAATGCTGGATTTTTTTGTATCTTATTATAATGATGCGAATGAGCGCGAGATGCTCTCTTTGTTATTGGATATTTCGCATGAAACTAGCTATAATGGAAAGAGAGTGAAAAAAGCGGAGTATTATGCTTCTTCTCAATCTCTTTTAGGTGAGCTCAGATTATATGGGGAGAACAGTCCTTATGTTTTATCCATAAGGGATTACTCTTCCCCTTCTTTTATTCTTGAGAGTGTCAAGGAGATTTCAGAGCTCTATCTAAGCGAGATGGAACATTTCATAATCGCAGAAAATACTTTGATGAGGCGGCAATATAGTGGCAACAGATAAGACATTATTAGGATTGGACATAGGCACATCTTCAATAAGGGCTGTCATCGCCTCGGTCTCTAGAGATGGCCAAATGATGATAGAAGCTATCGCCGAACGCTCGAGCGAAGGCGTAAAGGCTGGCTCAATCGTCAATATCGAACAGACGCTAAAGGTCATAAACAGCGTAATTAGCGATGCTGAGCTGCAGAGCGGGACCGAGATCTCATCTGCGATTATCGGTGTCGGAGGAAAACATATTGAAGGCATATCAAGCAATGGTGCCGTTGGTATTACCAGCAAGGATCAGGAGATAAAGAGCGACGATATAAGAAAGTCGATTGAAATAGCTCGAGCGCGCGACATTCCACAGGATGCGGAAATACTGCATACTCTTGTCCAGGATTTTCAAGTTGATTCTAGATCTGGCATTAAAGATCCTATAGACATGTTAGGCCACAGGCTCGAAACGAGGGTTTTGCTTGTTCTTGGATCGTCGTCAATTTGTCAAAATCAGAGAAAGTGCGTTCAAAAGGCCGGACTTCAGGTTCAAAGAATGGCTTTGCAGGTTTTAGCAGATAGCGAAGTCGTACTTACAAACGAAGAGAAGGAGATGGGCGCAATCGTCATTAATATCGGAGCGGGGACTACGAATATGATCTGCTATACGCAGGGCTCTCCTGTATATGTCGGAGGAATAGACTTCGGCGGAGATAACGTTACAGGGGACATTGCGTACATGCTTCAGCTTCCACGCGTTGCTGCAGAGTCTATTAAGATTACAGACGGCTCATGCCACACGCCGTCCGTCGATCCTGATGAGATGATAATAACCCCGGCTGTAGGCGGAAAGCCAAGTTTTCGTTTTCCAAAGCGCGAGCTTGCAAAAGTCATAGAGCCTAGAATGGCAGAGATCTTTTCTCTTTTGCAAGGGGAGCTTGAGAAGAACAACATCTCTGGATCTTTTGGGGCTGGCATCGTGCTTGTCGGAGGAGGAAGTTTGCTTAGCGGTGCTACAGAGCTTGCCGCAGAGATATTCCGCCTGCCTGCGCGTCTTGGATTTCCACAGGCGATTAACGGCCTCGACAGACAGTATATTGATCCGAAATATTCGACCGTTTTAGGACTTGTGAAGTTAGAAGCAAAGAAATATAGGGACAGCGGAAGAGAGAGTAACCAACGCTCTAAGGACAAGGCAGGGTTTTCTGCGAAACTTAAAGATCTCTTTTCAAAGCTGTTTTAGGGAGAGCGTATATGAGTTTTGATATTTTCGACATTGAAGACACGACAACAGGAGAGCAGGCTGCTCCGACTATTATTAAAGTTGTAGGAGTCGGTGGAGGCGGCGGCAACGCTATAAACCGTATGATCGCGGCAGGCCTTAAGAAAGTTCAATTCATTGCCATGAATACAGACGTTCAGGCTCTGCAGAGGTCCAATGCGCAAACGCGTATTGCAATTGGAAAGGAACTTACTGGAGGCTTAGGTGCTGGAGGACAGCCCGAGATTGGAGAAAAGGCCGCAGTTGAAAGCAAAGAAGAGATCAGACAGGCTCTCGAAAATGCCGATATGGTCTTTATAACAGCTGGAATGGGAGGAGGAACCGGAACAGGAGCTGCCGCAGTCGTTGCTGAGACGGCAAGGAATCTTGGAGCTCTGACAGTAGCTGTCGTAACCCTTCCATTCGCATTTGAGGGAAAGAAGAAGCTCGCTCTTGCCCAACAGGGAATAGAAAGGCTTAGAAAACAGGTTGATACCCTGATTCTGATTCCTAACCAGCATCTATTGAACATTGTCGATAACAATACGCCGATTAAGCAGGCCTTTATAATGGCTGACAGTGCGCTTCTTCAGTCTGTTCAGGGAATTTCAGATCTCATTACCGAGCCGGGAGAGATTAATATCGACTTTGCAGACGTTAAGACTGTTATGAAGGGCAAAGGCGATGCTCTGATAGGACTTGGCTATGCAGAGGGCGCCAATAGGGCTATTGAGGCTGCAAAATGCGCAGTAAGCAATCCTCTTCTTGAAAATGCTTCTATTGAGGGAGCTAAGAGCGTTCTTGTAAACCTTGCAGGAGGAGACAATCTTACGATTCAGGAATACCAGGATGTAGTTGAGGTTATTACTGAAAAGTGTGCCGATGACGTTCTCGTAATTGCGGGACAATCCTATAATCCTGCCCTTGGAGACAGGATAAGGGTAACTGTCGTTGCAACCGGGTTTGAACACAGGCCTGAAGCAAGCACGCTTGATTTAGAAAGCGAAAGCTACAGAAACCGCTATCAAGAGAGAAGATCTGAAACTCTTAGAGAGATGGAAGAGAAAGAGAAAAGAGCAAGAGAAGCTGAGAGAGAGTCTGAACGAGAGAGGGAAAAAGAAAAGGAAAGAGAGCTCAATTCCGATCCTTCAACTATCACGGTCAACAGATGGCAGGATCTTCAGAAACAGCTTGGGAAGAGAAATAACAGCTCATCTTCAGATTACTCGATTCCAGCAATTTTAAGATATTCAAGGGATGACGATGAGAAATCCTGATGCGGTAAACAGCGAGATCATCAGGATGTTCTCCGACTACCTGTTATTTGAACGCCGTGTAAGCGTTAAGACGAGGGATGCCTATGCTCATGAGGCATCCATTTTATTATCTTATGCGAAAGAGAAAAATATCGACATCTCTCTTGTGACGTTCGATGATCTAGTTACGTTTCTTGACTATAGGAAGAAGGAGATGTCTCTCGATGATCGAACGGTTAATAAGATATTATCGGCCTTAAGGTCTTTTTTCACATACATCGTAAGGGAGAAGTATCGAAGCGATAATCCGGCCCTTCTTTTAAAACGTCCAATAAGCCATGAATATCTTCCTAAAACGCTTAGCAAGGAGGATGTCGACGAACTTCTCGACTCGTTTAAAGAGGATGAGGATGATCTGCTGATGATAAGAGACTATGCTCTTTTCGAACTCATTTATTCATCTGGAATGAGAATAAGCGAAGCTATAAGCTTAGACCTGGGAGGATATTCAAGAGAGAAAAGCAGCATCAACGTAATTGGTAAGAGAAATAAGGAACGTCTTGTGTTCATAGGTAAAAGGGCGAATGAGGCTCTCTCTTACTATCTTGACAATGTCAGGCCTCAACTGGCTAAAAGGGCGAAAAATGCATCAGGCAGGATCTTCTTAGGAAGAAGCGGAAGATCTTTAACGCGTCAGGCCGTGCATAAAAGATTTCATGCAAGAATTGAAACGCTTGGCCTTGATGCGACAGTTCATACGCTTCGGCATAGCTTTGCAACTCACATGCTTGAAAACGGAGCCGACATAAGGAGTCTTAAAGAGATGCTTGGCCATAGCGACATAAGCACTACTCAAATTTATACGCATCTCGATACCAGGGGGCTTTTAAAATCATTTGACGAATTTTCATCGATTCCTACAATCGAGGATATGAAAAAGTAAACAAAAAAGCTGTTTTCGCATTTATATTTATGTGGAGATAAAAAGTACAGAATTTAAAGGCGTGAAATATTCTTTTATCGGTTCTCCGCTCAAAGAGAATTCAGATAGAGTGATTTTCTATTACGGTGCGAAAGTTGGCGCGGAATTTGATGATCTGATAAAGATGAGCGCGATTGAGGCCGTTGCTAACGGCTTTGAGATCGTTTCTAACGGATCTTACCGTTCGCGAAAAGAGTTGTCTAAGATCGTGCTGTTCTCTGGAGGAAAGATAAGCCATATCGAGTATAAGGGGCTTGGGTCTTTAGGCTTTAAAAAGTGGGATTGCTATGACGTTTTAAGCGGCGGATGCGTATTCAGCTTCTTAAACGATGAAAAAGAGTATTCCTTGGATGGCCAAATCTATTCAAACAGCGCGCTTTTGACAGTAGCTGACAAAATACTCTTTCTTGGCGCCGTACCGCCATACATCATTTCTGAAGCTTTGGATCTAGGCTACGAGGCTGCCGCTTTGAAGTGTTTTTTATACGAGAAGAGCGTAAGGAATTTTGCTTTGTCAGGAGGCGCTATGATTGATTCTTTCTCATCTTGGCTAACGCTTTCAAACTCCATTGCCTATAAGGATGGAAGCGGAAATGTTAAACTGCTTAAATTCCGTTAAATATGTTATTCTAATTGATATGGATGAACTTGAGCTCTTTTTAAAGTATCTGACTAGCGTAAAGGGCGAGTCTGAGAATACGAAGATAGGATATGAAAACGATCTTAAGCAGTTCCTCTCATATCTTGAGAATATGGACATGGATGTATTAGACGTCGGTATAAACGATGCTCGAGAGTATGTACGAATCCTTCTTGAGAAGTATAAGGAGCGCAGCATGCTTAGAAAGCTTAGTTCATTGAGAATGTTCTACGACTATCTTATGCGAAAAGGCGTGATAGATTTCAACCCGTTTATCGAGATATCCCTTAGGAGGAATGAAAAACGTCTTCCTTCCGTCTTAAGCGAGAGGGAGGTTGCGCAGCTTCTGGCTTTAAAAGGGTCTGATTTTTTAGATTTGAGAGACCACATTCTGTTCTTGTTCATATACTCGACAGGAGCACGTATATCTGAAGCACTTTCTATAAATATAGATCAGATAGAGTGGGGCAACAGGAGAATCAGGATTAAGGGAAAGGGAGGAAAGACCAGATTTCTGTTTTTAAATAAAGGCATAGTAGGGGAGCTTGAAGACTACATAGAAAAAAGAAACCGCTACCTGATGCCCGATTCGATCGAAGAAAAGGCGCTTTTTATCGGTAAGAATAAGAAAAGACTGTCTTTTAGTACTTCACACTTGATTTTTGACAAGGCAAAAGAGAAACTGAATTTGAATAAGGAGTTGAGCCCACATACGCTACGGCATAGTTTTGCGACCCACATGATGGATCATGGCGCAGATATAAGGCTGATACAGGAATTGCTCGGGCATGAGAGTATTTCTACCACTCAGATTTATACGCACGTGACATCTGCTAAACTTAAAAAAGTATATGATGAGACGCATCCTCATGCGTAATTATCTTGCCGTTTGTCGAACTCTTAGTTAATTTTGTATACAGAGGAGGCCTGTTAAGATGCATGGAACAACCATATTAGCAGTCCGTAAAGATGGAAAAGTCGCTATTTGCGGAGATGGTCAGGTTACACAAGGCGATACGATCGTCAAAGGTAACAGTAAAAAGGTTAGAAAAATTTATGATGGCAAGATTGCTATAGGATTTGCAGGATCAACTGCAGATGCGTTTACGTTATATGAGCTTTTGGAAGAGAAGCTGAAGACATATAACGGCGATTTGACTAGGAGTGCGGTAGAACTTGCCAAACTGTGGAGAATGGATAAGCAGCTGAGGAATCTTGAGGCATCCATGATAGCTACGAATGGCAAAGAGCTATTACTTATAAACGGAGTGGGGGACGTGCTTGAACCGGAAGATGACGTCCTTGCGATTGGAAGCGGTGGAAACTTCGCTCGTTCTGCGGCAAGGGCTTATTTGGATAGCAAGGCGGATATGAGCGCAGAGGAGATTGCAAGAAGATCTTTAAAGATTGCAGGTGATATCTGCATATACACGAACCACAACGTTATTTGCGAGGTTTTGAATGGATAACGAACAGAAAAAATTAGACGATATGCTTCCGCGTGAGATTGTAGAGCAGCTTGATAAGTACATTATCGGGCAGGAGGATGCGAAGAAGCTAATTGCTATTGCGATTAGAAACAGGGTGAGAAGAAAAAGGCTTCCAGAGGATATGAAAGCCGAAGTCACGCCAAAGAACATAATAATGATGGGGCCGACAGGCGTTGGCAAGACAGAGATTGCAAGAAGAATTGCAAAGCTTGCAAACGCTCCTTTTATCAAAGTGGAAGCTACTAAATATACTGAAGTCGGATACGTCGGCAGAGACGTTGAGTCGATGGTCAAAGACCTGATGGCATCTTCCGTATCCCTAGTAAAGGCTGAAATGTTCAAGGAGAACGAGAAGAAGGTGGAGACGGTGGTGGAAGAGAAGCTTCTTGATCTCTTAATTCCTGCCATCGATGAGGAGAAAAAAGCGCAGGATGTTCAGGTTCAGGATGTCAGGGAGAGCATGAGGCAGCTTCTAAGATCCGGGGCATTGGACGATAAAGAGGTCGAGATGGCGGTTCCTCAGTCCGTGCGTGTTAGCGGAGTTGGCGTTTTCGGAGCACCTCAGGATGCATCCGGCGTTGATATCGGAAACATCTTTGAAGATCTTAATTCTATGTTCCAGAATTCCGGACGAGAGAAGAAGAGAAAGATAACAGTAAAAAGAGCTAGGGAGATAATCAGAGAGGATCAGCTCAATAAGAGCGTAGATAACGACAAGGTTATTGACGAGGCTAAGGCTCGATGCGAAGAGATGGGAATAATCTTTATTGATGAGATCGATAAGATAGCCAACAAAGGGCAGACGAATAACCAGGACGTATCGAGAGAAGGCGTTCAGAGGGACATCCTTCCAATCGTAGAGGGGACGAAAGTCTCTACAAAATGGGGAGTCGTAGATACGACCAACATACTATTTATAGCGGCAGGAGCGTTCTCTGTTGCAAAGCCGTCCGATCTTATTCCTGAGCTGCAGGGAAGATTTCCTTTGCGCGTTGAGCTTCACGACCTTACAAGCGATGATTTCTACAGGATCTTAACAGAACCTGATAATGCAATCGTAAAGCAGTACAAGGCCCTTTTGAAGACAGAAGGCGTAGATCTTTCTTTTACAGATGATGCGCTTCGCCATATTGCAGAGATTGCGGAGAAAGCTAATAACAGTGCTGACAATATTGGCGCAAGAAGACTTCATACCGTAATGGAGCGTCTTTTGGAGGATCTCTCGTTCAATGCTGCCGATAAGAAGGGAGAGAGCGTTGAAATTACTGCCGATTATGTAGATAAGGCGCTTTCTGGCATTGTAGAGGATCAGGATCTTACAAGGTACATCCTCTAAGGGTATAAGTATGAAATACGTTACCATAACTGCGTCAAGCTATGAAGAAGCTCTTAAAAAAGCCGAGCAGGAATATGGAGGAAATAATATCAGAATCCACTCACGCAGGGATTACACCGTGGGTGGAGGTCTGTTTTCCCGTAAGAAGAATAAATGCGACCTTACGATATATCTGCTAGACGGTATTGCCGATAAGTCCACGAAAAGCGATGAGGCATCTATTTTAGAATTTGAAAAAGAGGCAAGAACTCCAAATCCGGAAAGCCTTAGCAAGAAAGAGATGCTTAATTCAGACGTATATAGAGGAACTCTTGAGAAACTAGACAAGGCAGAAGGAATTCTTCTTTTAAACGATATTTCAGATCCTTTAAAATCATATCTGTTAAAGGATTTCTCTCTTGAGAAAAAGGTTGAAATGGAGATTGCCGAGAGGCTAATAGACTCTCTCTATTTGAAAAATGAGATAGACAACAAATACCTTGTGCTTTTAGGACCTACCGGATCTGGAAAGACCACCACTTGCGCAAAGCTTGCAATAAACTATAAAAAAGCAGGATATGATCCTTTCATAATAAGCATAGACAGCTATAGGGTAGGCTCTTTCTATCAGATAGAGAAACTTACGTCATCTTTAAATATCAAAGTCAGAACTGTTAATGACGAATCGGCGTTCAGAATTGCTTTGAAAGAAGCTGAAGATCATGGAATAGTCCTTATAGACACGATGGGATTAAGCAGAAACGACGACGAGCTCAATTTGAAATTAAAGAGCATGCTGAATTATGTCAACAGAGCAAACAGCGAGTTCATTTTCGTAGCATCAAGCACTACGAAGATTGATGATTTAAACAGCCTTTATGACATGTATTGCTCATATCTTAAGATTGACAGCCTTATTTCTAGCAAGGTCGACGAGTGTTCGACGATAGGAACTGTTCTTTCTTTCTCTTTCAAGCATAAGTGTCCTATGACATACCTTACGAACGGTCAGAGAGTTCCTGAAGACATTATAAAGGCAGATGGTATTAACGTACTTTATTATTTTAACGGATTGGATCTTGATTTAAAAAGATATAAGAGCCAGATTGAAGGCTAAAGGGCAAGGAGGCCTTGTATTTCCACTATTGCACCCTTTGCCGCCTCGTCTAAGCTTGAAAGCGCTAGCAGGGCAAAGTCGCCTGCGTACTTTACTTCAAGATAATTGCCATTAAATTCCTGTGATATGTCCTCTGGTTTTAAAAGGCTTATCGTTTTGTCTTGCTTTAGAATCGTATAATCCCTTCCGCTTAAAGCAAATCTTATTGCCTCATAGTCGATATCATCTTCATTTCCGCTTGAAACGGCAAGGGCATAGAGTTCTGTAGTGCTGTAGTCAAGAATAGCAAGCATCAGATATAAGTCGTTGTTTCTTGAGTATCTGCTGCTTATATGGTCTAACGTGTATTGCATACGCTCCGATAATGCTAGCGTTATATCCCTTCCCTCGGAAACCGCAGCCGTTATGCTTAGCGGCGCAGTCAGCTCGTCATCATAGATGCTTTCTGCGCTTATTTCAGATTCTATTCCCTCTCTTCCGATTATGAGCCTCCCATGCTCTTTCTGAGGATAAACCCGCTCTCTTTTTTCGCTTATTGATACGCATTCGTCAAAGCGTTCTTTATCAATCATATTCTCGAAACGATCTATTTCCTCCATTAAGAGGTTTGATTCCAATGATAGGCTTCCTCCGCTTCTAATAAGGTTTTCAAGTTCGATAGGATTTAAGTTTACATAAGGAGAAAGAGTGTGCGTTAGCCTGCTTGGCTCAGAACATCTTGATGCGTCTATGTTTATGACGTATATGTTCCTATCCATTGCCAGAATGCTTGACCGCCTGTCGTATATGTTTCCTCTGAAATATGTTGTATTGTATTCCTTATCGCGATAAAGAGTGTTGATAACTCCATCTTCCATATATAAATAAATGAGTCTAGAAACAATTAAGAAGGCTAATAACAAAAGGAAGATCAGGCTGGATCTATTGCTTTTTTCCCTCTTTTTTCCATTTTTCATATTATAAATATAAAACGTGGCAAAAAAGAAAACAATGCTGTTTCAAATCTTTTTCAATACTGCTATACTCAAGCAAAAGGATAAAATATGAGCAGAAACGATTATGATGACATGACATCCTATTCAAGAAGTACGAGAAACGGCAAGACATATGTTATTTCGTTTGCTTTGATTCTTGTAATTCTTATTGCCATAATTTTATTTATAATTTTTTCGCCTGGTAATGATGAGAGCGCGACATCTAGCGCAGAGCAGAGCGATGCCATCGCACTAGATATCCCAGAGGTTGAAGAAATACAGGTAGAGAGAAGCACTCCGATTGCAACGGTTGAAGTTCCAGAAGAGAAAAATGTCGACTATAGTTCTATCATGCACACTTACATAGTTAAGGCAGGAGATACGCTTTCTAGCATTGCGCGGGATAACGGACTAAAAGAAGAGACTATCATAAATGTTAACAATCTAACGGACGGAAGATTGCAGATTGGAGATGAGCTTACTCTTCCTTTGGTAGATGGATTTCTATATGAGGTGAAAGAAGGGGACAGCGTTGAGAGCATTGCAAGCCGTTATGCCTTAAGCGAAAGCGAAATAGTCAATATAAACAGAATCAGCGACATAAGGGCAGGGGACGTAATATTTTTGGAGTCTGTTTTGGACTCTTCGAGCTATACAGTTCCTTCAAGCGGTGAAATCTTATATCACTATGGTGATGAATACAATTCAAAGAAGCTTGAAGGCATCGTCATATCTCTTGATGCAGGTTCTACGATAAGTGCTGTCGCTGACGGTATTGTAAGCGACGCGGGCATAGACGGAGAGTACGGACGCTTTATCACTATTACGCATCAAAACGGTTTTAAGAGTTTCTATTACTGCCTTGAAGTTGTTGAAGTAAAGCTTGGAGACACTGTTGCAAAAGGAGATATCATCGCAACGGTTGGGACATCAAGCAGATACTTTGGCTCAAATGCGCTCTATTTTAAGCTTGAAGAGGGATCGAATACTATCGATCCTGAAATATTTCTGTAGCTTATTTTTCGCTTTCCGAGATAGCCCAATCAAGAGCGGCTTTTAAACGTGGATCTTCTCCTCTTTTTTTAAACGCTTCATAATCATATTCTACATACTCATCTGCTTCTATTCCGACTCCCTCATAAATTGTTCCATCTTTATATCTCAGTTGGCAATATGGTGTTTGCATGTAACTGATGTAATAGGAAATTGCAGTCGTTCCCGCATTGTAGTTGTATTCCGAATTCTCTTCTAAATAAGCTCCATTAGCGCCATCGCTTATGTCTCCAAATGTTCTTACATTGTAACCATAATCTTCTCTGAGTGCTTTAAAAAACATTATTGTCAATTCTGAAGCAGAAGCACTTATTCTATTTTGCAAAATTGCAATTGGAATATCTTTATTGAATGGATAACACTCTTCATTTTCATCCCTTGATATATAAAAAGGAAGCCATGGCCCGTAGTCTGTTCTGTTATCTCCTCCCTTTCTTTTTGTATCGGCAAAATGAACATTACCGCTCTCTGGAAGAAAAGGAATGCAAAACTTATTCAGATCAATAGCAAAACCTCCGCTATTTCCTCTTAAATCGATAACAACGGCTTTTGTATCGCTTTTTCCTATTTCATTTTCAAGCCATGAGAGGGCCTGATCTATTTTTTCATCTGAGTAATATGAGAAATAAAAGCAGTTGAAAGAAAAATATACAATTCCATCATCCGATTTTGAATATAGTATATTTAATGCGCCATCTTCGCTTTCGATATAATTTACTTTATTAAAGCCATATGAAGATGCAATTTTCCCTGGAGAGAATGTGTATGAGTATATATTTGCAGTAGTCTCTTCAATCATTAAAAAATAATTTTTAATAGCTTCTTCCATCTCTTCATCTGTCATAAAAATAGAATTAAATACTTCTTCTTCACTATAGCCTAAAGAGATCATTTCACGATAAATATTTGGATTTAAAGTATATAAAGGTCCTGTATCTCCCCATATTGGAGCCCATAAAGCTAAAATGTAGTGTCCGTCATGTAGTTTTATTATTATTTCATAAAAGTAACGGCAAGCTGTAATCAAATTTGAATATAACTCATCGGAACTCTTATTTTCATCTTCTATCAATCCTAGAGCCTCGAATTTCGGCATGTATTGATCGTAGATATCATCCCAGTTAATGTCTTCTATGTCCCAAAAGACGTAGTTTGTATTCATTTTATGCCAATAGGATGAAAATACATCAGCCCAAGTTTCTATTTTTCCACTAAATGATACTTCATTAAAAGGACGGCAGGATGATAAAGAAAGGCTTAAAACAAGAAGTAAACATAAGAACTTAAGTTTTTTCATATCACAACCTATAAAGAGAACATGAATCCAAGATTTGCATTAAGATTGCTGAAATATTGGTGAGATGCTGCTCTATGTTCTTTTTCTAAACTTGTCAGGCCATATTGATAGCTTAAAGAAGCATAGAGATATCCTAAAGAGCTGATGTATGCTTTAAAGCCTGTTTCTGCAATCAGGCCAGCATCAAATAAATTATCTAAGTCGGACAAAGGAATTCCTTGGTTAAATGTTTCGATAAAAAAATAGGATTTTCCATTACTGTCAATATAAACGGAATCACCTAGAGCTATTCCGCTTGCATAGTCAAAAAGGCGGACGCCTAAATACCCGCCTCCTCCTATAAACCATTTAATGACGTTATCTCCAAATGAGAAGCGAATAGTAAGAGGAAATTCTAAGAAATGATACATTTTTGTATAGTCATCGATTATCCCTGTCTCAATACTTTTTAAATATTCACTGCTCTTCATTATCCAGCGAATGCCAGAATTAACAGAGAGCCAATCGAATATGCTATATTCGACGGGAATTGATATATCAAAACCATGGCCGTTGTTATTTTCTGTGTTTTCCCAGATTGTTTTTGTATCGACAATGCTGTAGCTATATCCTGCCTCAATTCCTACATGCCAGCTAGATGCATACAAAGAAATAAATGCGAGGAGAAAAACACCTAATAGAGCAGGCTTTTTAAACAATTTACGCTCCTTATATTTATAAAAAAGAAGCTAGGCCGGATCAGCCCAACTTCTTTTTTCAACTAGTAAGATCTTCCGCAGCAGTTCTTATATTTCTTACCGCTTCCGCAAGGGCATGGATCGTTTCTTCCAACCTTTGGCGTCGTCCTTCTTATCTGCTGGTTCTCGCTTTCGCTTCTTGAAGAAACGGCAGTGCCTTGATTTCTAAAGTTCTGATGCTGTGCGTTAAGAATTCTTTCTTTCCTCTCTCTTTCTGTAAGCACTTTTACAGAGACTACTGTCTTGATAACCTGATCGCTTATTTCGCTGATCATATCGTCAAAAGCATCTGATGCCGTATTCTTATACTCTACAAGAGGATTCTTCTGAGCATAGCTCATTAAATGTGCAGAGTCTTTCAGCTCTTCAAGCGCATCGAGATGGTCTATCCATCTTCTGTCTATGTTTCTTAAATAGACATAGCGGATGAACCTGTTGAATTCCGTTTTGCCTGCCTTTGCTTCTTTTGCGCTTAGATCGTTTTCTATGAAAGAGTAGACGTTGTCTAAGCTTACATCTTCGTTTATATGGAAGAAGTTCTTAATCTCGCTTAGAGCTTTTGCGTTGTCTTTTTCATTCTCTTCTTTATAGTAGTCGATGACGTTTTTGACGTTTGATTTGATTCTCTCTATGAGATTTTCGTCAGTGAGTATCAGATCACGCTGCTGATATATGTAGTTTCGCTGCTCGTTTAATACGTCATCATACTCAAGAAGATGTTTTCTTATCTCGAAGTTTCTTGCTTCAACCCTTTCTTGAGCCTTTTCAATGGCGTTGTCAAGCATCTTATGCTCGATTGCCGATCCATCGTTAAGACCCATTTTGCCTATCATCTCTCTTAGCCCTTCTTTTGCAAAGAGCCTCATTAGAGGGTCTTCAAGCGATACGTAGAATCTTGAAGTTCCTGGATCTCCCTGACGGCCCGATCTTCCTCTCAGCTGATTGTCGATTCTTCTTGATTCATGCCTTTCAGATCCGATTATGTATAGTCCTCCAAGAGCTTTAACCTCTTCATAAGACTTCTTGTATTCAGGCATTATCTCCTCTAATGCCTTCTTATAAGTTTCCAAATCGGCATCCGTTCCGCATTTCTTTCTTGCAAGGTGTTCAGGAGATCCTCCAAGCTTGATATCTGTTCCTCGTCCTGCCATGTTTGTTGCAATCGTGACAGCGCCTTTCATACCGGCTTCTCCGATTATGTATGCCTCTCTTGCGTGGTTCTTAGCGTTTAAAACCTCGTGCCTGATTCCAGCTCTTCTTAGCATCTGAGAAAGAAGTTCAGACTTCTCAATAGATACCGTACCGATTAGTACCGGCTGTCCTGTTTCGTGGATTCTCTTCACGTCGTTTACTATCGCATTGAATTTTGACTTCTCATCATAGTAGATGAGGTCTTTTAGATCGACTCTTGCAACAGGACGGTTAGTTGGAATTACAACTACGTCAAGCCCATATATCTCCTTAAATTCTCCTGCCTCCGTATCTGCTGTTCCTGTCATTCCTGAGAGCTTGTCGTACATTCTGAAAAAGTTTTGGAATGTGATGGTGGCAAAAGTCTTGCTTTGAGAGAGAACCTTTACGTTCTCTTTAGCCTCAATGGCCTGATGAAGTCCGTCCGAATATCTGCGTCCAGGTAGCACGCGGCCCGTAAATTCATCTACGATTTGAACCTCTCCGTCTTTTACGATGTAATCTACATCTTTTTCAAAAAGGCGATGAGCCCTAACTGCTTGAGTTACATAATGGACAAGTTCGAAGTTCTCGCCGTCATAAAGGCTGTATACTGAATTGCCATTCTCATCCTTGCTTTCAAGCAGCGCTCCTGTCTTCTTTAGAAGCTCTTCCATATGGCTCATGCCCTGTTTTGTAAATGTAACCTTCTTTTCTTTTTCGCTTATCTTATAGTCGCCTTTCTCATCGAAGGAGAGAGCGAGTTCTCTATCAAGCTTCTCCATCTCTGTCAGCTCGTAATAATCTCCAGTTTCGGGGTTCTTCTCGCACTCTTTAAGCATTGGCACGATTGCATTAGCAGCTCTGACTTTTGCCGTATCGTCTTCACCTTGTCCTGAGATGATTAACGGCGTTCTAGCCTCATCGATTAAAATGCTGTCGATCTCGTCTACGATCGCATAATGATGCTTTGCTTGGATTTTATCAGCATAATTGACTTTCATATTGTCTCTTAGATAATCGAAGCCGAATTCGTTGTTTGTTCCGTATGTAACGTCGCATGAATATGCTGCTTTCTTGCCGTTGGTATCCATATCGCTTGTGACAACGCCGACGGTAAGGCCCAAGTAATTATATACAGGGCTCATCCATTCTGCGTCACGCTTTGCAAGGTAGTCGTTTACTGTTACGATGTGAACGCCTTTTCCTTCAAGCGCATTAAGGTATGCAGCCGGAACACATGCAAGAGTTTTTCCCTCTCCTGTCTTAAGTTCCATTATTTTGCCTTCATGAAGGGTTATCGCGCCCATAAGCTGAACATCGTAATGTCTCTCTCCAAGCGTTCTGAATGCCGCTTCTCTGGCTAATGCGTATGCCTTATATAAAATCTCGTCAAGGCTTTTTCCGCCTTTAACTTCCTCTTTCCACTTTTCTGTCTGAGCGATGAAATCCTCTTTAGAGAGACTTTTTGCCCATGATTCTTCCTGATTTATTTTGCTGATCATCGGGGATAGTCTTTTCATATCCCGTTCTCGTTTTGAGCCCCCAAATAGGGCAGTAAAGAAATTTCCCATGGCCATAATATACATAAAAAGAGCGAAAAATGGTAGGAAGAAAAGGGTTTTTTCGGCTATGATTTAAACTAAGGAGAAATATCTTGGACTATATTGTAGACATTATCATAGCCGTTTTTCTTTTAATCAGTCTTATCGGCGGCTTAATGAGAGGAATAATAAAAAGCATCAGCTGGCTGCCAGGACTTGTGCTTGGAGTTCTTGCCGTGAAATTTTTTACAACCAGTCTAGCTTCAATTATTGCTGAAAATACAACTCTGACTCCTCTATGGAGCACATATGTTTCTGTTGTAGTGCTTATGGCTGGAACATATCTGGTTATAAGGTTATTGGCGAATATATTCCATAGTATTTTGGAAGAGATTGGACTAGGTGCGATAGACAGGATACTTGGAGGACTTTTCTCTTTAGCCTTTACGCTTGTAATCATCGGTCTTTTCGTAACATTCGTAGATGGCGTACCAGCCCTCTCTAGTCTGAAAAGCAAGCTCGATTCATCAATTTTAGTTGTTAACGTCATAAGACCATTCTTCTCTTTAACGCTTAACTTTGTTAAGGAGGTCGTTTAATTGAAGCTATATAGAAGCGAGATCTTTTCTCAGATCGAGAGCCAGATAAAGGATAACAATTTGGCTCAGTCTATGCTTTTTTCGGGCCCGTCAGGATCTGGCAGGGCCTCTTTAGCTTTCGATATGGCAAAAGAGATGGGAATAAATGACATTATCGTTTTTTTCTCACGACAGCTGAATGTGGATCTTGATGCTTCGTACAACCTTTTAAAGACTAAGTATTCAAAAAGATTTATAAACTTCTTTGCCTCCTCTGTAAGACGGATTATCATGCAATACCATCCATCTCTTCAGAAAGAGGGCATAGACGGTCAGAAGGACAAGCTTTTCAATCTTGCTTCTGATATCGCAACTGCATTAGATGACATGCTCAAGATCGATGCCGAGGATAAGAAAAAAGTACTAGAGGCGGCAGATGAGATCTATAAGAATGCAAGCAAGGGAGATTTAAGTACGAGAGGGCGAAAGAAAAGCCAGATTGCTGTAGACGAGGTGCGATCTGTTCAAAACTACTTGCTTCGCCTTTCTTCCCCATGCCTTGTAATAATTGAGAATATAGAGGATTCTCCGGAGGCGAGCAGAAACGCCCTTTTAAAGATCCTTGAAGAACCATATAAGGACGTATATTTTGTTTTGATATCCGAACAGAAGGAGAGAATACTCTCTACGATATTATCCAGGGTTAGAAAATATGATTTCTCTCCACTTAACAAAATCGAACTTGATTATTATCTTAAAAATGAGTTTCTTGCAGAAAAGTCGTATGACAGCTACAAAGATTTCATTTTTGAGATGAGTACGTCCGATCAGGTTAGAGAAGAGATAATGATGAGTTCAAAAAAGATATCTTCTGCATTTATTTCATCTTCAATGCTTTCCGTTGAAGAGCTTGACGAGTGTTATAAGGCATTAGATAAAAACTCAACATATTTTTTCTCTCTTCTTGTGAAAGAGACTGAAAAGGCATTTGTATCAGGTGAGATCTCAGTGAAGAAAGCAAGACTGATTTTAAACAGCTTGAATAAGGCGAAGCTGGAAAATGCTGTTTATAATCAAAATATTAAGAGTGCTCTTGATGCCGCTTTAAGGGAGGTCTGTCTTGTCTGTTAAACTTCTAAAAAAGATAATGAATTCAAATTACGCAGTAAGCGAGGATCATTTCAAAGAGATAGTTAATGACGCATTAGATGAATACGATCTGCTAAAAGAGGTTTTGGATAGGGATGAAGAGGCTCATATCGTAATCGAACGTGAACGTCATAATCTTGTTCTTGTCACAAGATCTCTCTCTAAGCTGATTCCTATGAGTTTTACTGGGAAGACTATTGTAGACTCTGTGAAAGATCCGGATCTGAAGAAGTATTTCAAAGCCGTTTTAAATGGAAGCGAGAGCATGAACGAAAGGGATTTTTCTTTTGGCGAAGGCGAGATAAAGACGATAAGAATATCATATATGCCGTTCATGCTCAAAAATATAGAGTATATAGACATACGTTTCAACGATATTACCGAGAGCCTTAAGAAGGAAATGAAGCTAAGAAACACAGAGGCTCTGGCAAGCATGACGACTATGGCAGCCGGTGTTGCCCATGAAATAAAGAATCCTCTTGCTGCAATGCAGATATACACGTCGCTTTTAAGAAAGGCGATCGCATCGGGAAAGGCTCAAGAGAAGGCCAATGGATATATAGACATTATCGAACAGGAGACGGAGAGGCTTAACGAGATTGCCGTAGATTTCCTGTTTGCCGTCAAGCCGATGCAGGTCGAACTTAAGATGGACAGCCTTAATGACATCGTAATGGAGCTTACAGACTTTGTTGCTGTAGAAGCAGCTACGAAGAACATCGAAATAGTTCTAAAACTCGATAAGTTCATTCCATCCCTTATGCTTGACAGAAAACTTTTAAGGCGGGCTCTTTTGAATATAATTAATAACAGCTTCTATGCGATGAAGGAAAACGGACGGCTCATAATAGAAGATAAGGCGGACGGGGATTATGTAAAACTATCGATCATAGATAACGGCTGCGGAATGAGCGATGAGACTAAAAACAGAATTTTCGAACCTTATTACACTACGAAGGCGGAAAGCGGTACAGGTCTCGGTCTTACAGCAGTGTTGAAGATAATTAATGCGCACTCTGGTGAGATAAATTTGGAGAGTGAAGAAGGAATTGGAACATGTTTTACGTTCAAGTTCCCAATACCTAAGAGTCAGAGAAAGGTTTTAGATAAGAAGGAATAATAAGTGGCAAGCATTCTGATTGTAGATGACGAAGTAAATATCTTAAGCGGCCTTAAAATCGCTTTTGAAGACGAAGGCTTTACTGTCTTTACTGCTAAAAACGGACTTGATGCATGGCAGACGATAAACAAGAATAGCATCGACATTGTAATAACAGATCTAAGAATGCCTGAGATGGACGGCTATGAGCTGTTAAAGAAGATCAGCGCGTCTTATCCGACTCTGCCAGTAATTGTGTTGACAGGACACGGAACGATAGAGACTGCTGTTGAGACGATGAGAGATGGCGCTGTAGATTTCTTTACAAAACCTGTCGATCTTGAAAAGCTCATCCTTGTTGTAAAAAAGAGCGTTAAGAACAGCCAGCTTCAGGAACAGAATAGAAAGCTAGAAGAAGAGATCAGCAAACTAAAAAGCCAGGCGAAATACTCTAAGATCATTGGAAAGAGCAGCAAGCTTGATCAGATGATGCAGGTCATAAACCAGGTCGCATCTACAAAGGCTTCGGTTTTGGTAACGGGCGAAAGCGGAACCGGTAAGGAGCTCGTTGCCGATGCAATCGTCTCTCTTTCAGACAGAAAGGACAAGCCATTTATAAAAGTTCACTGCGCATCTCTTTCGGAGAGCCTCCTCGAGTCGGAGCTCTTTGGGCATGAGAAGGGGGCCTTTACAGGGGCTACAAGTCAGAAGAAAGGAAGGTTTGAGCTTGCAGACGGCGGTACGATATTCCTTGACGAGATAGGCGAGATAAATATGAGCACTCAGGTAAAGATCCTGAGAGTCCTTCAAGAGAGGGAGTTCGAAAGGGTAGGCGGAGAAAAGACTATAAAGGTAGATGTAAGGGTTATCGCAGCGACAAATAGGAACTTGCTTGAAGAAGTAAAAAAAGGGAATTTCAGAGAGGATTTATACTACAGGCTCAACGTCGTACATATAGAAGTTCCTCCTCTTAGAGAGAGAAAAGAGGATATAGAGCTTCTTGTTTTAAACTTTCTCGATCAGTTTAATAAGGAAGATGGACGCAAAATAGAGGGCATAAGCAGTCAGGCAAGACGCGCACTCTTGGCATACGACTGGCCAGGTAATATCAGAGAGCTTAAAAACAGCATTGAAAGTTCCGTAGTCCTTGCAAAAGGGCCTATAATACAGCTTGATGATCTTCCTGCCCAGATAACAGGATCAGTGAATAACAACAGCACTGTATCAATAGAACTTCCGACTACGCTTGAAGAGGCGGAGAAAAAAATAATACTTTCAACAATTGCGTATTGCCAGGGGAATAAGAGCAAGGCCAGCGAGATTCTAGATATCGGACGAAAAACGCTGCATCGAAAACTTAACGAGTACTCGGGAAAGAACGATGAATCTTAACGACGTATTTTCTCCTGGCGGAATATTAGAGAGCGCAATTCCTTTTTATAAGTATAGAGACAGCCAGGAAGAGATGGCATCTATTATCGAGACTGCGTTTCATGAAGGAAGGATTGCAGCTCTAGAAGCTGGGACTGGAATAGGAAAAAGCTTTGCTTACCTTGTTCCATCCTTTTTAGAGATTCTGAGGGATAAGAAAAAGAGGATAGTAATCGCGACAAGCACAATAACGCTTGAAAACCAGCTTTTTGAAAAAGACATTCCTCTTATAAATGAAGCCCTTGGCGCAGATTTAGAAAGCGCGATCTTATTTGGGCGTTCCAACTATTTATGTATTGCAGCCTTTAAAGACATGGAAAGCGAAATGGATTTGCTCAAAGATGACGATGCCTCCGACTTCGCTCGTTTCAGTTCTTGGGTTCATGAGACAAAAAGCGGTGATTTAAGTTCTTTAAAGGATAAGGCAAGCTACCAGTATTTTTTAGAGTGCGCATCGGATGCTCAGACTTGCAAAGGTCCGAAGTGTCCATATTTTAACCAGTGCTTTTTCTATCAGGCAAGAAAGAGGGCGAAAAAAGCAAGGATCGTAGTCACAAACCATCATCTCTTCATATTGGACGGCAAAAACAGAGATGAAAGGGGAGCCTCATACGACGAGGATATGATCCTGCCTCAATTCGATTATGTAGTTCTAGACGAGGCTCATCACCTTGAAAAAGAGGCCGAGAAGCTTCTTTCTTTAACTTATTCATACGATCTCTTTAAAAAGAGCATAGACCTGCTAGTGAAAAAAGATAAGGGGCTAGGAGGAAAGAGCAAGGTAGAATACGTGAGCGTCTATTTAAGCCGTAAAGACGCTTCAAGAATTTTCATGAGTGAATTGAAAGCAATAAAGAACGACTTGGACATATTCGATCAAAGCCTGTCCAGCATTCTTCCCCTATATTCAAAAGAGAACGAGATTCTTTTAGATCAGCGGCTTTTGACAGATCTTGACGGGATTAGAGCGCAATCTGAAGAACTTGCAAGAAAAGTAAAAAACGCATGCTTCTCTTTTACATCGTCTGTTATAAATGATAAGGATATAGATGACGTATATTTAAGCCTTACATATCGCAATATTGAAAACCTTCTGTCTTTTGCAACCGTCCTTTCATCATTTTTTACTTCTCTTGATTACAGTAAGGCTGTCTCATATTTTGTCAGAGAGAGAAGTGGAAGATATAACATGGTCATAAGCCCTATGGATACAGGAAGGAAGTTAAATAATATTTTCTTTTCAAGGATTAAAAGCGTTATCCTCTCTTCTGCGACCCTCACGGTAGGCCATGACTTTTCTCATTTTCTTTCATCCATTGGACTAAAGAGCGAAGAGGTTCTTACTGCACGTTTCGACTCGCCGTTTAATTTCAAAAAGAATCTCATGCTTATGATCCCGCAGGATGCGTTAAGCTACGATAAGAAAATAGATGCATCATACAACGAATATGCTGCAAATGAGATTGCAAAGGCCATAAGCATGACGGGTGGCGGCGCTTTAGTTCTTTTTACAAGCAACGATATGCTTTCAAGCGTCACTAACATGGTAAAAAAAATAATTCCAGAGATGAAAATCTTATCACAGGAGGAAAAGAGAAACAGGATGGCGCTTTTGGATGAGTTTAAAAAGGATAAGGATTCCTCTCTCTTTGCAACGGCATCGTTCTGGGAAGGAATTGACGCGCCAGGAGAGACGCTAAGACTCCTTATTATTGCAAAGCTTCCGTTCTCCCCTCCGACAAGTCCTATGATGAGGGCAAAAAAAGAGGTGCTTGAAAAAGATGGCAAGAGCAGTTTCATGTCCTTGACTCTTCCCGAGGCTGTAATAAAGTTTAAGCAGGGAGTAGGGCGCTTAATTAGAAGTGAAAGCGACAAGGGATCTGTTTTAGTCTTAGACGGACGCTTGGCTACTAAAGGTTACAGAAGGGCATTTATTGATAGCATTCCCGACTGCTATATCCCCGAAGATCTTATGCTAAGCGGAATAGAAGACCGTCTTGAAAGCTTCTTATACTAAAAAAAATGAGCCAGCTTTCTCTGGCTCAAAAAGAATGAAATCTTAAGTTATTTAATAATAGCTAAGATGTCCTGAGCGTTTACGATAAGATAATCTTCTCCGCCGTCTTTGATTTCCGTTCCCGCATATTTATCGTGAAGAACCTTGTCTCCGACCTTTACTTTAATCTCATCGCTATCTCCGATAGCAACAACTGTTGCAATCTGTGTCTTTTCCTGTGCAGCCTGTGGAATGAAGATTCCTCCAGCTGTCTTCTCTTCGCTCTTTTCTGCTTTTAAGAGAACTCTTTCACCAAGTGGTACGATTGTCATCTCTAATCACCTCGAAATTCAATTTCATTAAGTAATATATATAAGGATAGGCCAAGTGGCAAGATGGAAATAATTAAAATATTTTTTACAAAAACTCTTAACTTTTACTTTATATTTGTTATCTTTTTGTTAAGGTTGGAGAAAATGAGATACGAAGAGAGCAAGATTTTATTTGATAAGGCCTCGGAGATGCTTAAATGCGGCGATATCGTCTCTGCATTCGATACGTATTGCGACGCCTTTTTATCAAGAATTTCGGAAAACGTCCCTTCTCTAGATTTCTATTTTTTCTATCGCTCTCAGCTTCTGAAGTACTTAAAAGAGAAAAAGAGTCTTAAGATCTCTCTTTCTGAAGGCGACATGATATCCGATCTTATATATTCTTATTATTTGGAGTTTCTTGAAAGCATAAAGACAAATCCTTTTGTTAAGAATGCAAAGGGAAGGTTTAGACTACTAATGTCCGTGAAAATCATATTTCCGGATCAAAATGACACATGCCTCGATGATTTTCCTAAAATAGTGTCAAAATGACGCTCTTTTGCTTCTCTGATGCTGTTTTGAGTCAAAAGGAAACAAAATTGATTTAAACTTCATAAAATTAATATTTTGTTAATTGTTCTAAGTATAAGTAATTATTCATATCGTCTGGAAGTTGGCATGGTTTTTGCTTGTATTGTTACAAGGAGAAAAAGATGTCAAAAGAAATATCAAATGCAGCTTATCTAGATTCTGATAACGAGGTACTCTCAATCTATTTAGAGCAGATTAATAAGATTCCAATGCTTAGCCACGAAGAAGAGTACGAGTTAGCTTTGAAGGCTAAAAATGGCGATAAGAGGTCATTTGATAAGATCATAAATGCAAATCTTCGCTTTGTCGTATCGGTTGCAAAGAAATACAGAGGACAGGGTATGCCTTTAACAGATTTGATCAATGAAGGGAATATCGGGCTTATCACGGCTTTGGAGAAGTTCGAGCCTGAGAAGGGTTACCACTTCATTTCCTATGCTGTATGGTGGATTAAGCAGTCTATAATGAAGGCTTTATCTGAAAAGGCAAGAGCTGTTCGTCTTCCTTTAAATAGAGCTAACGAGCTTATGCAGATTCAGAAGGCGCAGAGCGAAATCATGCATAAAAATGAAGATGATCCAAACGACTTTGCGCTTTTAAGCGAGATGACAGGCCTTGAAGAAAACCTCATAAAGGATCTTGTATCGATAAGTCAGGATATGGTTAACCTTGATTCGGCAATTAAAAGCGACGACGAATCATCTTCAACATTTTCTGAGTTTATTGAAGATCCGACAGCAGGTCCTGAAGATGAGGTCGTCAATGATTCTTTGAAAAATGAAGTTTGGAATCTGCTTGGCACTCTCAATGAAAAAGAGAGATCGATTATTATAATGCGTTATGGCCTTGACGGATCGAAACCGCTCAGCCTTAAGGAGATCGGATTGAAATTCGGTCTAACAAAAGAACGCATCAGACAGATTGAAAAAAGAGCTTTAGAAAAGCTAAGGGATAACAGCGAGAGCAAAGCGCTAGAGTGTTATACAGTTGCTTGTTAATCGTTCTAAGGGCAGGAGACAATCTCTTGTCCTTTTTTGTTAAAAATGAAACCTTGTTTCGATTTTTAAAGATATAACTTTATATTACAATAAATTAGATAAATACTGTTGTTCTAATGCCATTTACATGGTAAGCTATTTACGCTTTAATTTCGAGGTAAAAATGGCAAAAGAAGAGAAAAAGAAGTATGTTTATTTTTTCGGCGGAGGGAAAGCAGAAGGTTCTGCTGATATGAAAGCCCTCCTTGGGGGAAAAGGTGCAAACCTTGCGGATATGACAAGCATCGGACTTCCTGTTCCTCCAGGATTCACTATTACAACCGAGGCGTGTGCCTATTTTGATAAAACCGGTGGCGCTTATCCTGAGGGTATGAGGGAAGAGGTTCTTAGTAACTTAAGAAAACTTGAAAAGATGCAGGGAGCGCGCCTTGGTGATAAGGAAAATCCTTTATTAGTATCGGTTAGAAGCGGTGCTGCACAGTCAATGCCAGGCATGATGGATACTGTTTTAAATCTTGGACTTAACCCTGACAGTCTCGAGGCTTTAATTAAAAAGACTGGCAACGAACGTTTCGCATGGGACAGTTACAGACGATTCATTCAGATGTTCGGAGATGTCGTCATGGGCGTTGAGCATGCGAAGTTTGAGTTCATTCTTCAGAGCGTCAAGGACGAGAATTCCGTAACATTTGATAACGAACTTACTGTAGACATGATTAAAGAGGTCGTAAAAAGATATAAGATAATGTATAAGAAGTCTACAGGTGAAGAGTTTCCGACAGATCCTGAGTACCAGCTTTTTAAAGCGATAGACGCAGTATTTGGAAGCTGGAATAATGAAAGAGCAATAAAGTATCGCATGATGAACGATATAAGGGGCCTTCTTGGAACGGCTGTAAACGTTCAGTGCATGGTATTTGGCAATATGGGGGAGACCAGCGGAACTGGCGTTGCTTTTACTCGCGATCCTTCAAGCGGAGAAAATAAATTCTTCGGCGAATATCTTATGAATGCGCAAGGAGAGGATGTAGTTGCTGGAATCAGAACTCCTCAATCTATAGACACGCTTGCAAAGGTTAATCCTGACGCATATTCTCAGCTTGTATCAATTAGATCGATTCTTGAAAAACATTATCGAGATATGCAGGATCTAGAGTTCACGATTCAGGAAGGAAAGCTCTATATGCTTCAAACGAGGAGCGGAAAAAGGACTATCTTCTCTTGGATCAGAAGTCAGGTGGAGATGGTTGAAGAGGGTCTGATAGACAAAAAGACTGCCGTATCTAGAGTTCCCGCAGCTGAATTCTCAAAACTTTTCGCACCTATTTTGGATAATAAGATCATTCGTGATTTAAGCTTAAAAGAGATTACGCACGGCCTTAATGCGAGCCCGGGTGGCGCTTGCGGTCAGATTTACTTCACTGCAAAGGATGCTGAAAAAGCAGCAGGGGAAGGAAAGGACGTTCTTCTTGTACGCGTTGAGACAAGTCCTGAAGATATTGGTGGAATGGCTGTAAGCAGAGGAATCGTAACATGTAGAGGCGGAATGACAAGCCATGCGGCTGTTGTTGCTCGCGGCATGGGATGCCCATGCGTATCAGGATGCGGAGAGATTCACGTCGATGAGATAAAAAAGACGCTTGAAGTTAACGGCGTGATGCTTCAGGAAGGGGACTATATGGCAATCGACGGTTTTACTGGCGCCGTCTTTGCTCAGAAGATTCCTGTAAAGCCATCCGAGATCATGCAGGTCTTAGAAGGCAGCATGAGGGAAAGCGAGTCCGTTCTTTTCCAGAACTATAAGAAGTTCATGGGGTATGTAAACGAGTTCAAGACTATGGGTGTCAGAACCAATGCCGATACCCCGGAAGATGCAAGGCACGCTGTTGCGCTCGGTGCTGAAGGTGTAGGACTATGCAGAACAGAACATATGTTCTTTGGAGGAAACAGGATCATAAGCATGAGAAAGATGATCCTTGCAAACAACGCAAAGGACAGGGAGACTGCGCTAGCAGAACTTCTTCCTATGCAGAGGGAAGACTTCATTGGAATATTCAAGGCATTAAACGGACTTCCTGTAACAATCAGGCTTCTTGATCCTCCTCTTCATGAATTCCTTCCAAACGATCATACAAGCCGACACGAGATGGCATTAACGCTTGGAATCAGTGCAGAAGAAATTGCTCAGAAGATCAATAGCCTTCATGAATTCAATCCTATGCTAGGATTTAGAGGCTGTCGTCTTGCAATCGTATATCCTGAGATTTTAAAGATGCAGGTCAGGGCGATTATCGAGGCTGCAATCAAAGTAAAAAGGGAAGGTATTCAAGTCCATCCTGAGATAATGATCCCGCTTGTTGGAATTTATAAGGAGTTCAATTACTGTAAAGAAAAGGCTTTAGAGACGATTAATGAAGTCTTTGATGAGCAGGGAATAAGGATTGAATACAAGATCGGAACGATGATCGAGGTTCCAAGAGCGGCAATTACAGCAGATGAAATTGCGCGCGAAGCGGAGTTCTTCTCATTTGGAACTAACGACCTAACTCAGATGACATGCGGCTTTAGCCGTGATGATGCCGCATCATTCTTAGGACATTATGTAAACGATCCAGATAAGCAGTTCTATGACTATGATCCGTTTGCAACTATTGATTTCAACGGAGTAGGCAAGCTTGTTAAAATGGCTGCAGCCTTAGGACGAGAGACGCGTCCTGATATCAAGCTTGGAATCTGCGGCGAACATGGCGGAGATCCAAAGAGCATCGCATTCTGCCAGAGCATAGGGTTAAATTACGTATCCTGCTCACCTTTCAGAGTGCCTATTGCAAGACTTGCCGCAGCTCAAGCTGCAATCAGTCAGTCAAAGTAAAAAACATTCGTTTGGCTCTGAGAAATCAGGGCCAAATGTTTAAATATTAACTGCACATTAAAAATTATTTTTTGATCTTTTCAACTTCATTATCTCTTTTGTATATTCAAGCTATGTTAAAGACAATTGTAAAAGGTTTTATAGTCGGATCAAGCATGATGATCCCCGGAGTCTCCGGCGGTTCTATGGCGATGATACTTGGAATTTATGATCGCCTGATAGCTTCCATTCCGGCTTTATTTAGTAAAAAGACTTTCAAAGAGAGTTTTAAATTTCTCGCTATTTTCGTTATTGCAGCTCTTGCAGGCATTTTGATCGTAGCCCGTCCTTTGGATGCTCTTATCTCACGGTACTCTGTAATCATAATGTACCTCTTCTTAGGCGCTGTCTGTGGAACTATCCCGATGATGGTTAAAAAGGCGCACTCAGAAGGTTTTGATTTGCAAAGCTTCATTTATATTCTCCTTGGCGTTCTAATCGTATTTTCTATAGATTTCATTCCTGAAGGAATATTCAATCCAAGCTTAGACGCGTCATTCACAGATATCCTAATACAGCTTCTTGGAGGAGTCCTTGTCTCTGTCGGCCTTGTACTCCCTGGAATCAGCACGAGCTATCTTCTTCTTGTACTTGGCCTTTACGAGCCGCTGCTCTCAGCCCTTTCTAATGGAGAATTTCTATCCCTCATTCCTCTTGTTCTTGGACTTCTAGTTGGAATTCTTGCCCTGACGAAAGGATTGGAAGTTGCAATGAATAGATATCCTAAAGTCACATACATGATGATTTTAGGCTTTCTACTAGCATCGCTAAAGGAGATATACCCCGGCATTCCATCGGGATTTGGAATAGTTCTTGCAATCATTCTTTTTATTTTAGGTTTTATTGTTGTTTATAAGCTATCTCTCTATGAAGAAGAAAATGAGATGAAAGAAGGCGAAAGCAAAGAATTAAACTAAACATAAATGCCTCCCAAAAAAAGGAGGCATTTTATAAACAAATTCAATTAAAAATATTTATTCAGTCACAGGCATTACAGATAAATTCGTATAAGGATTTTCTGCAGGGGCATTAGTAAAATTTACATCTCCAAGTTCTCCGTTATAGTATGCATTTGTTAAGTCTCTAACCGTTAATGCCTGCATCTGAGGAGGTAGGCTTCTTGTTGAGATTCCATTGTCTTTGATTGCAAGGACAGAGCCTTTTGCAATAATATTTGCATTTTCAATCTCTTCTTCTCCAATATAGCGGAAAATAATCTGGGCTCCGCTTACATCTTCAACAAGCCATGCAAGTCCTTCTTCATTTGAGATGTTCTCAAGAACAAGATAAAGATTTTCTCCTTCGCTAAGATCTGCTGCGAATACTGAAACAGGAACTAATGCAAGTGCCAATAATAATGCTAAAGCTCTCTTTTTCAAAATGTTTCTCTCCTATCAAAAATTGTTATTTTGATATAAAATAATCTAAAGAGAAAGAGTGTTTAAATATTTAATAGTATTTGTATTTAGTATGAATTGTGATAATAGCCTTATCAACTAAGTAGGAAATCTATGAGGTTTAAGCAGATAATTTCATTGCAAGAAATCTTTGATTAGAGAAGATAAATTATAGTTTTGTACCGGCGCATTGAAGGTCATAGATGTGCTTTTTTAAGTGTACGACAAATAAAGTTGTTTAAATCAGAGAATGTATGATTTTATAATAATATCGCTTATCAAAATCTTTTAGAAATAAAGCCAATTTTAGGTCATTACTAAACATTTTTAGTATTAATAGATTTTTTGTTTTTAAATCTTAAAATATTTGATTATTCCTCTGAAGAGTTAAAAGAATACTTGGAATAATTTATTTCAATATGTGGTATTTTCTAAATTAAATATCAATGGTAGGGAATAGTATGATCCAACAAATTGTCTAAATTGGAATTATTTAAAAATGCTATGCATTAAATTTTAAACATACCTTGTTTTTGGAATGTTTTATACATCTTCTTATGTAAAAAGGAAAATTTAGAGAATTTCCTTAAAAACTATTTACAAATAGTTCCTTTTATTTTATAAGTAAAAATCGTGTAAAAATGGCTCACTTAAAGTGTGAGATTAATATGCCAAAGTAGCTCAGTGGTAGAGCAGCTCACTCGTAATGAGCAGGTCGCGGGTTCAATTCCCATCTTTGGCTGTACATACCTCTCTAGAAATAGAGAGGTTTTATATTTTCTATGCTATAATTCTTCTTATGAAGAAAAAGCTTGTTCTGTTAATAGTTTGCTTAACTATATCTTTACCTTTGTTTTCAATTCCATTTTCTATTGGAACTGCAATCGGGCATAGAAACAGTTCTTACATCTATACTCCTGTATTTTTATCCCTTGATGCGGAGATTGAGAATTTTGATCTATATTTTCAAACCGATTTAGGTAAAGAATACGATATTGTTCTCTCTTACGATATTAAACAAGGAAAGACGCTTAATCATGAAATAAACGCTTCAACACAACTAACACCAGGACTTGGAGGCTTTCAGACCCTTTCATATATATTTTCACAAAATTTCAAATGGGATTTCTTTCGTTTAAAATATGCCATTGGGGTGCAAGGGGGCATTGCATGGTCGCCTGATAGTACAAAGCTAGCTTATTCAATTTCTCCTATGGGAGAACTCCTCTTAGGCTTTGATGGTTCTTTTTTCTCTTTCGACTTATTTCTTACGACCTATTTAAAAGAGGAAAGGAGTTGGAAAACGGTTCCTCAGATCGGCGCAGTTGCAGAATTCGACATAACAGATAACTTCTCTCTATATGCATCTGCATATTTTGAAATAGCAGAACTTTTCATGCATAACTATCTTGTTATCTCAGCATACGGAGGAAAAGTCGGATTTATTTATAGGGGCGGCGTATGAAAAAGATTCTACTTTTAATTTTAGCTTTCATAACTCTATCATCATGCAGATTCGATACTGCATCGAACATATTGGAAGGAATTGCAAGCAATCCTTTTATGCCGAAAGTAGAGATAAGTGAAAATTTCAGTGAAGAGGAGATTCACTTTCTTCTCTTTTCTGATTTGCATATAAATCGTGAGAATGAAGATTTTTTTGCAAAGGAAAGAACAGAAGAACTGATGAATCATCTAAAAGAGAACAAGGCTAGCGATAACCCCTATGACTTTATTGTAAGTCTTGGTGATATTGAAGACACTGGCGATATTGATGCTCCTGAACTTTTGGAGTTTCTTAGTTTCATACAAGATAATGAAATAAAAATGATTGCTGTTTTAGGCAATCATGACATACAAGAATTTAAAACAAGAAAAGATTGGTCAGATCTTTATGAAAGTTACGGAATATATGGAACCCTTGGCTCATTTTCGTTCACAGATGATTTAACGCTCTATGCGCTTGATTCTACAAAAAGAATTTATGGCCGTGATCAGATAAATTATCTAGAAGAGGCATTAAAAAATGACAGCAGTAAATATAAGTTCTTTTTAACACATGTAAATACGTTCTCTGGATCTACTGTCGATCTGTCATTGATGTTTTTTGGAACAGCAGACATACAGGAAAGAAATAAAATATATTCGTTAATGAGCGATAATGGCGTTAATATGCTTTTTAACGGACATTTTCATAAGGATACGATAATAACGCGTCATAGCGATAAAGTTACTGAATACAACGTATCATGCGCACATACTGTGAACCCATCTACAACTCCAGGAAGCCTATATGACTGCACATTAAACATTGATAGCGGAAAACTCGTAATTGATATCTACCAATATAACAAGAGCGGTATTCTTGAATTAAGTAAAAGCGATACGTTTGATTTTCAATAGATTATTTTTCAAAGCTTATTGATAGAGTAGAAGTGATATGTCACTGTCTCGTAATATTACAAGGGTGTCCTACATACTGCGCTGACATCTTTCAGAATTTCCTCTATTCTTCCTCTTGCAAGTCCTGCTTCATCAGCCAGTCTTCTCAAATCATCATCTGTAATGTCTTTCCCTTTGCCACATACTGATGTGGAGTGTTCTCCATAATATGTTGTGCTAACAGTAAGGTCATATGCAGGTGAAAGATGCCATTTGCCTAATTCTTCATCGTATAGAAAGGCGAAATTCTTGCCATGGTCATCCTGATTGCCGATTTTTACATTGAATACAGCCCTTCTGAATGCCTCATACGCTTGGCCCTCATCTTTTGTAAGGATGCGGGTCGCCTTAAGGAGGTGTCTGTAATCTAAAGCAGGGTATCTATGGGAAGACTCGAGAAGACCTGACAGGCTGATCATGTGAATTCTTTTTTCTTTTTGTCTGTCAAATCGTTTACATGCAAAGAAACCTTTTGTCAGCTTAGAGTCAAGCAGTTGAAAATCAGCGATATCGAGTCCAGCATCTCTAGCCCTCATGTTGCAATCGTATTCCTTTACACCTGCATTTTCTCCGTCCATTGATGAAGGAAATTTCACAATCCAGAGATCCCCATCTATCTTTACATTGATCTTTGGCCTTGCACCACCTGATGATCCCCCATTATGGAAAAGATCATCTATGGCATACTTTGAGATATCCTTGTCGGCTAAAATGAGCCTAGATGCGCTAAAAGAGGCATCAAGATCTATCCTGTCGGTTTGTTTGCTTTCTTCCAGTCTAGGGACAAACTCAAGTAAACCTGAAGAAGTGTCGCCTAGCATACATAATCGTGTAATTATGCTGGTCTGTTTGTAATCAATCCCGATACTCGCTAGGTATCTGTCTGTTAGAAGACGCCCCCATCCATCAGGAAGACAGTCATCAAAAACTCCAGCTATATACTCAAAAGCACTATTGGTTGATGTATAGAGTTCTTGTTTTAGAGGTAGGGAGAATGGGCTGATCGAGAAGCCTGACTCAATCCAGTATGGTGAATATTCAAACGCAGTAAGTCCGCGTTCTGCGATAGCAAGAGTTCCTACAAGCCTGTCCGAAGCCATTACATCAGCTTTTTTAACATTTTGCATTTAGCAACTCCTTCATTGATTTGTATTCTTGTGGTGAAAAGAGGGCAAGAAAGGCCTTCTCATCATCAAGGACGCTTGCAATCCTTACAAGAGATGAAAAGGAAATCTCACCTGTCTGTTCAAAGCGCCTAAGAGAAGAAAGTGAAAGGCCTGCACGTCGTGCCAGCTCCTCTTGCGTTATGCCTTTCTGCTTCCGTCTCACTTTTTCCTTTCTTGCTATCGCTTTTTGTATTTCTATCGGCATCATGCCGAATTCATCAAGATTAATCATATATCAATATATTAGCACTTTTTATTTAAAACGCAAGAAAATACTAAAATATTATTACTTTATTAACGTAATTTTATGAAAGAGAATACATTTTCTTTTTTCTATGTTTCTTATTATCTTTTTTGTGTTATTTTATCGATTGGATTTAATTATTTCTTTAGTATTGCATATGATATCCCTTTTCTTCTAAAATTTCGGGATTAATGATAATATACTTAAAGATGGAGAGGAGGAGATGAATGGATTACTATTTTGGTGATACATCGGACAGCTTTGAATATGATCAACAATATGAAAGCGGAATCGTTCTCTCTATAGATACGCAAAGAGAGATGGCGGTAAGCAATGAGCCTATGGTTGGAACTTCATGGTCAAAAGAGGTTTTCGACTATATGCAGGCTAATATGGATTCTTCCAGAATCGGAAAATTCTTGGAAGATAGTTTTATGGCTTCTACAGAGAAGTATTTAAATGAATATTTCAAAAGGAATTTTTTCAACTGATGGTTATTTTAGGAATTGAAACAAGTTGCGATGAATGCTCTGCTGCTGTTGTAAAAGACGCAAGAGAGGTTTTAAGCAACGTTATAGCTACGCAGATCGAACTTCATAAACCTTATCAAGGGGTAGTGCCTGAACTCGCATCTAGATTGCATACAGAATGGATAGAGCAGGTAGTTGATGCAGCGCTGAAGAAAGCGAACGTTGAAAAAGAGGATTTGGATGCGGTTGCATTCACAAACCGACCTGGTCTTCTTGGCTCTCTTCTTGTCGGTGTTAACTTTGCAAAATGTTTTGCATACACATTAGGCATTCCATTCATTGGAATTGACCATATAAGAGCGCATTTATATGCATCACAGATTGAAAATCCTTTAGAGTATCCGTATCTAGGTGTTCTCGTATCCGGTGGGCATACCGTAATATGCCGAGTGAACAGCTATGACAGCGTAGATGTTCTTGGAACGACGATTGACGATGCAATTGGCGAGGCTTTTGATAAAGTTGCAAAATTCTATGACTTAGGCTATCCGGGAGGAGTTGTCATAGACAGAATGAGCAAGACAGGAGACGCAAATGCATTTGCCTTTCCTGGACCTAGCATGGATAGGGAAAAACACCCATATGATATGAGTTATTCTGGTTTGAAGACAGCTGTAATCAATCAGAAAGACAGATTCCTTCTTCCCGGTCATGAAGACACCAAAGAAAACATTGCGGCATCATTCCAGCGCCAGGCAGTTAATATCATCATGAAGATGGTGAAAAAGGCATTAAACGATACAGGATTAAAAAGGGTGAGCGCAGGAGGCGGCGTTGCTGCTAATTCGCTTTTACGAGCTGAGCTTAAAGATCTTGAGAAGAACGGATATACTGTCACATTCCCTTCTTTAAAGCTTTGTACCGACAACGGTGCAATGGTTGCAGGCCTTGCTTACAACTATTTGAAGGATGGAAAAAGTGACGATATAAGAGTTTCCGCAAGTGCGAGAGTAAGTGCATTTAAAAAATTTTAAAAGTAGTATTGACAGGTTATAACTTTTTCTTTAGTATACCTGAGTGCATTGGGATGTAGTGTAATGGTAACACTGCAGATTCTGGTTCTGCCTTTGGGGGTTCGAATCCCTCCATCCCAGCTTTAACATGTTTGGTTCCTTCGTCTAATGGTTAGGACAGGAGATTCTCAGTCTCTAAATAGGGGTTCGATTCCCCTAGGAACTAAAAGGGCTTCCAGATTTGGAAGCCTTTTTTCTGCCTTAATGACAAAGAATGCTAATTTTGCTAGCCTTATTAAGGCAAAATATAAATTTTAGTAGGTGAGTTATGATCACAGCGCAGAACATCAGTCTTTCTTATGGAACTCAAGTATTATTCAAAGACGTAAATATTAAATTCACTCCGGGAAACTGTTATGGAATCATCGGAGCTAACGGTGCAGGAAAGTCTACATTCTTAAAAATTCTTTCAGGCGAAATCGAGCCTGATACAGGAGAGGTCGTTGTAACTCCGGGAGAACGTCTTGCAACGCTTAGGCAGGATCACTTCGCTTTTAACGATTATAGGGTAATAGATACTGTCATCATGGGCTATAAGAGGCTTTATGATGTAATGAAAGAACGCGATGAGATCTATTCAAAAGCGGAGTTCACTGAAGAAGACGGGATAAAGGCTGCAGAGCTTGAAGGCGAATTTGCAGAACTTGGAGGCTGGGAGGCTGAAAGCGATGCAGGACAGATGCTTGACGGTCTTGGAATTCCTCAGAGCATGCATGAAAAGAAAATGGATGAGATTGAGGATAATCTGAAAGTTAGAGTTCTTCTTGCACAGGCTCTATTTGGAAATCCAGATATTCTTCTACTAGACGAGCCTACGAACCACTTGGATCTAGAGTCAATTCACTGGCTTGAAGAGTATTTGGAAGATTTTAACAATACTGTCATCGTTGTAAGCCACGACAGGCACTTCCTAAATACTGTATGTACTCATATCTGCGATATCGACTTTGGCAAGATTCAGCTTTATGTTGGCAACTATGACTTCTGGTATATGTCCAGTCAGCTTGCTCTAAAGCAGATGAAGGATGAGAAGAAGAGAAGGGATGAGAAGATTGCAGAGCTGAAAGAGTTTATTCAGCGCTTTAGTTCTAACGTTGCGAAAGCAAAACAGGCTACGAGCAGAAAGAAACTCATTGATAAGCTTACGATCGATGATATCAAGCCAAGTTCTAGGCGATTCCCATATGTTGCTTTCAAACCAAACAGGGAAATCGGCAAGATGGCGCTTGAGATCAAGGGGCTAAGCAAGACGATTGAAGGGGAAAAGGTCTTAGATAATCTTAACCTTGTAATCAATCCGACTGATAAGGTTGCGTTCGTCGGACCTAACCATAACGCTAAGACTGTTCTGTTTCAGATTCTTGCTGGAGAGATGGAGCCGGATGAAGGGGAGTTCACATGGGGTGTTACGACAAGCCTTTCCTATTTCCCTAAAGATAACAGCAAGATGTTCAAGGATGATGAGAGCATTACGGATTATCTTCAGCAGTTCAGTAAAGAAGATGATGATACTTATGTAAGATCTTTCCTTGGAAGAATGTTGTTCTCTGGCGATGAGGCTCTTAAGAACTGTAAGGTCCTCTCAGGAGGAGAAAGGGTTAGGGTAGTGCTTGCAAAGATGATGCTTGAAGGCGCTAACTGTCTAATCTTCGATGAGCCGACAAGCCACCTTGATCTTGAAGCTATTCAGTCTTTAAACAATGCATTAATCGACTTTAAAGGGGTAATCCTTTTTAACAGCCACGACCATCAGTTCGTATCATCTATTGCTAACAGAATAATAGAATTCACTCCAAACGGAGTAATAGACAGAATGACCGATTTTGAAAGCTATATAGCCAGTGAGGATGTCAAGAGCGTAAGGGACAAGGCTTACAAAGGCATTAAGGGGGTAGTGCTTCTATAATGCTTATAGCTATCGATATCGGAAACACGAACATTGTAATTGCCCTTAACAAGGACGATGAGTTTATAGAGACGTTCAGAATTTACAGTGATGAAAAAAGAACGAGCGACGAATACAGAGTCATTCTAGAGACGCTCCTTCGTGAGGCTAATATCGATAAAAGCCAGGTTAATAAGGCGATAATTTCATCTGTAGTGCCTAACCTGACTAGGTCTTTTGAGAAGATTGTTTATAAATTATTCAATATTAAGGCGTTCATGGTAAGCCATGACGCCAAAACTAATCTAGTCAGATCCAGCATCCCAGAGGAACTTGGATCTGATTTGCTTTGTAATCTCGCATACGCCCATCATTTACATCCTGATAGTGATGTGATGACGATAGATTTTGGAACGGCTCTGACTTTTTCAACTGTTAATAAGGAGGGATTTGTCTTAGGCGTTGCGATAGCCCCCGGGCTTGTAACGGCTGTAAACTCGCTTTTCTCTTCTACTGCACAGCTTCCTCAGGTCGAGCTTAAGGTTCCATCCTCAGCCCTTGGTAAAAACAGCATGGATTCAATAAGAGCTGGAATAATGATAGGTTACTCAGGACTATGTAAAGAGATGATAGAACGTACAGAAAAAGAGATAGGGGATAAGCTCGTAGTTATCGCAACAGGAGGGCTAAGCAAGGCGATAAGCCCTTTAATCGACAGGTTCGACTCTATAGACGGGCTTCATACTCTTAAAGGGCTATCTTTAATATCGAAATTGAATCAGGGTTACTGATAGTCCTCGATTATTCCCTCTGAATATACAAGACTCTCATCATCATCTTCAATCTCCAGATATAGGTCAGGACCAAGAGGTATGCCAAGGTTGAAGAGGCTGTTTGCATATCCTTTGCTTATGGCTTCGTCTTCGTTTTCAGCTTCAACGCTCTCGCTTCTCTGCGATCCAAGAGAGAGTGTTATTCCCCTCAGCATGTCCCATTCGTTGTATGAAAAATACGGTATGTCTGAGATTTCGCTGAACGTCTCTGTAAGGGAGAGCTGAGCACACCTTGCTGAGTCCTCATCCTGCATTAAATACGTGCTGATCCTCTCTGCGCTGTCTTCATCTGAGCTGAATTCAATGACCTTACCCTCTTCAAATCTAAATGAAGCAGATGTTACAAGGTGTCCGAATACGAAAAAAGGAATATTAGTTGATATGTGGCCATTCGCGCTATAGCGGTCTATTGCCCTGAAGTATGAGAAGGGGAAGAGGTGAGGAATGAATTTCCTATTATTTTTAGTTTCAAAAAGAAGCGACTTAAATTTGCTGTCCTTTATGAATGAGAATGTCAAATCGGTTAATCCATCATCCGAGTACAGATGTGCTTTTAGCCCTTTATGAGAGTTTAAATTACTTAAATCATATTCTACGACGCTTACGGCATCTTTTAGTTTTGGAATGCTTTCTGCACTGCTCAGTCCCAGAAAGTCAGAAATTAACGCAAAAAGATTCTTTTCGTTTTTGTCCTCAAATTTTTCAGCCCAGGTCTCATTCGGCATTGGAACCGTTATGAAAGAGACTTCGGCTTTTGGAAGAAAAAGAGGATCGGACAGATGTGAAAACAACTGCGCTTCCCTTGCGCTGTAAAGTTTCTCATTGATGAATTCTGGCTCTTTTTCCCTGCTTTGAAGATGAATGAAAACAGTTGGACTTTTTTCAATTAGATAATCGCTGAAGATTTCAATCGATTCTTTTGTCTTGTTATTCTCTAATATAACCAGATATGAGCCGTTTCCGCTTATCTCTTTCGCTTCTTCTGCTAATAGACGAGCAAATGGAATATATTTTTCTTCCGTATTTATGGAAAGAACGTCATCCTCGTTAAGTTCGATTGCCCTGCGGAGGATGTATTTAGCATATAATGTATAAAAGTAATCCATGAGAGAGAGTATACAAAGATGACGTTTTTTAGAAAATATTAGAGTATGAAATATTTTTCTTTCTAATCATATTAGTAATTTGTCTTTCGCTTAAATATAGTAGATTTAATTGAATTTGTGCTATATAAGAAAAGAAATACGGAAACAATGACAAATATGAGAAAGTATAAAAGCATTGATTTATTTGCAGGAATTGGCGGTATTCGGCTAGGTTTTGAAAAAGCTTTTAATGATGAAATCGATACCGTTTTTGCAAGCGAAATCGATGAAGCTGCAAAAAAAACTTATAAAGCGAATTTTAATACTCCTGAATATATTGATGGGGATATTACTAAAATAGATGAAAAAGACATTCCGCCTTTTGATATCTGTCTTGCAGGCTTTCCCTGCCAAGCATTTTCAACGGCGGGAAGAAGAGAAGGTTTTTATGACAACTATAAAGGACTATGCCGAGGCACTCTTTTTTTAGATGTTGTTAGAATTTGTGAATATGCCAAACCAAAAATTATTTTTTGTGAAAATGTTAAAGGTCTTATAATCCATGATAAGGGAAGAACTTTGAAAGTCATATTATCTTCTTTTATCGAGATTGGATACGATGTTTATTACAAAGTTCTAAATAGCAAAGATTATGGAGTGCCGCAAAATAGGGAGAGAATCTATATTGTTGCTTTTAGGAATGATTTGAAAATTACGTCATTTAAATTTCCAGATCCTACAGATTCAACTAAAACTATAAAAGACATTCTTGAGGATGCTCCAATTTCTTCAAAATATTATTTAAGCGATATATATTTAAAAACATTGATAGAGCATAAAAAAAGGCATCAGGAAAAGGGCCATGGTTTTGGATATGAAATTAGATCGTTAAATTCAATAGCAGGAGCTATTGTATGTGGTGGAATGGGAAGAGAGAGAAATCTCATAATAGATGAAAGAGAGCATTCTTTAGTGCCTGTTACAAATATAAAAGGAGAGATAAATAAAGAAGGAATAAGAAAAATGACGCCACGAGAATGGGCTAGGCTTCAGGGATTTGGGGATGATTTTAAGATTGTCGTTTCCGATACTCAATCTTATAAGCAGTTTGGAAATTCCGTAACTGTTAATGTGATAGAAGAAATTGCAAAAAAAATAAAAGAGGTTTTAATAGAAAATGATGACAGGAAATAAGGGAGAATGGAGTGAAATCTATGCATTTTTAAAGATTTTAAACGACAAAAGAATTTATTCATATGATGATGAATTGACCTATGGAGAATATTTTTTAGATGTCTTGGCTGTTTATAGAGTAGGAATTGACAACGAAGAATATACATACTCTATAGAAAATGAAAAAGTTTTTGTTTCTTCAAAACAAGATAAAAAAGAGATAAGTTCTGTTGATTTAGCTAATTATAGTAAAATTATCTATCACACCATTATGGATACAAAAGCAAGAAGTTTTTCAATCTCTGATGTGGAACAGTTTTTGCTAGATGTAAAAGTCGATCGTCTTAAAGCACCTAGTAAAGATAAGACAGATATACTTTTGCTTGTTAGAGATCCTAAGAGTAATTTTACTTATAAGACAGGATTTTCTATAAAGTCGTTTCTTGGCTCAAATCCAACACTAATTAATTCAAGCAAACCAACAAATTTTAAATTTGAACTATTAGGGTTAAGCGAAAATGATTTAAAAGAGGCAAATAATATATATTCTCAACAGGATAGAATGGATTATATTTTCAAGCATATTAAAGAATTTAAGATGCTTGGACCAGATAATATTACTTCGAAGTACAATATCTTAGTTCTCGACAAAATGTATGAAAAAATAATATCCCTTCTTCTGTGGTATAGTTTTAAAGAACATACTCAAGATTTAAAAGAACTATGTCAAATACTAGATGAAAAGAATCCTCTTGAAATGAAGCCTGGATACTATGAATTAAAAGTGAAAAAGCTCTTAATAACCGCTGCTTTAGGATTTAACTTCGGATCTCTTTGGAACGGTAAGGAAGATGCGAATGGAGGGTTTATAAATGTGTTAGCAGATGGCAATTTAAGTGTTGTACATTTCTTCAATAGAAACAATGTTGAAAATGCACTTTTTAATTCTACAAGACTTGAAAGAGGAAGTAGAAAAAAACATGACTATGGATTTATCTTTGAAGAAAACGGCAAGTATTACCTAAATTTAAATTTCGCTGTGCGCTATAAGTAATGTTGACTAACGCAACTCTTTTTTCTAAGGTTTTCATATCTTGAGGTGCATATATGTTTACGGACTTGGAAATACAGAATCAATTTAAGTTAAAAAATATTGATGAAATAGCAAACAGCATTGGAATTGCAGACGACCTGCTTGAACATTATGGAAGATATAAGGCGAAAGTAGATTATATGCAGCTTGAAAACAGGGCGAAAATGGGAAAGCTAATTCTCGTAACTGCAATTAATCCGACTCCTGCAGGAGAAGGGAAAACGACAGTTTCCATAGGGCTAGCAGATGCATTGAAGATGAGGGGAAAGAACGTTGCTCTTGCCTTAAGAGAGCCTTCAATGGGTCCTGTCTTTGGAATTAAGGGAGGGGCAACAGGCGGTGGATACTCGCAGATTGCCCCTATGGAGGATATAAATTTACATTTCACGGGGGATTTTCATGCGATAACGAGCGCAAACAACCTCATTGCCGCTCTTCTTGACAACTCAATTGCTCAAGGCAATCCTCTTAACATAGATCCAAGGAAAATAACGTTTAGGAGATGTCTCGATATGAATGACAGACAGCTGAGGTTCATAGTCTCAGGCCTTGGAGGAAAGGCAAACGGAATGCCGAGGGAAGAAGGATTTGACATAACGAGCGCATCGGAGGTGATGGCAACTCTTTGTCTTGCAAGAAATCTTACAGACTTAAAAAATAGGGTTTCTAGAATTATCGTGGCAAGGACTTTTGATGATAAGCTTGTGAGGGTTGGAGACTTAAATGCTACAGGAGCAGTATGTTCTCTTTTAAAAGACGCTATCAAGCCTAATCTCGTTCAGACGCTCTACGGTACTCCTGCATTCGTGCATGGCGGTCCGTTTGCGAACATAGCGCATGGCTGCAATAGCGTGATTGCGACGCGGTGCGCCCTCAAATGTGCGGATATCGTAGTAACGGAAGCAGGATTCGGCGCAGATTTAGGTGCAGAGAAGTTTATAGATATCAAATGCCGCCTTTCATCCATGATGCCGTCAGCAGTAGTTATCGTTGCATCCATCAGGGCCTTAAAAAGCCACGGAGGCGTAAAGAAAGAGGACCTTGCAATAGAGAATGTCCAAGCTCTTATAAAAGGACTTTCAAATCTCAAAAAACATATTAGCAATGTCCGTGATGTTTGGCATTTAAGGCCTGTCATTGCTATTAACGAGTTCTCAAGCGATACGGAAGATGAGATAAGAACAATAAAAGAATTCTGTTTGAACATCTCTGTTCCTGTAACTCTTACAAAGGTCTGGGAGAAGGGAGGAGAAGGAGGCCTAGAGCTTGCAGATATGGTTGTAAATGAAATAGAGAAAAGCGACATGAGTCTTGCAAGTTTCACCTATCCTGATAATATTTCTATAAAAGATAAGATAATCAGCGTTGCAACTAAGATATATGGTGCTTCCGGAGTTGATTTCGCCCCGGGTGTTCTAAAAGAAATAAAGAGGGCAGAAGAAGAGGGGGCGCGCGATTTTCCTGTGTGTATTGCAAAGACTCAGTATTCATTCTCTGATGATGCAAAGAAGATTGGATCTCCAACAGATTTTAAAATAAAAATCAGAGGTATAAAGGTATCTGCAGGAGCTGGGTTCGTCGTTGCGTATGCCGGAGATATTATGACGATGCCAGGACTTGCAAAAGTACCAAGTGCTAATAATATAGATATTTCAGATAGTGGGAAAATTACAGGTTTGTTTTAATAAATTATTGCATTGTAATGTGTTAAGTGCCAAAAGATAAAAATAATAAAAAATTTTTAAAAAGCACTTGACCTTATATGCATGAATTTCGTATTATCTTTTGCGTTAGCTTAATGCGTCTGTTGTATAATGGCTATTACCTCAGCCTTCCAAGCTGAAGATGCGGGTTCGATTCCCGTCGGACGCTCTAGATACTCCCTATTTTAAGGGAGTTTTTTATTACATTTTCGTGGAGGCCCATTATGGGAGAGCGTGGAGAAGTCTTTTCATCGAGATTGAATAAGGATGACAGGACATATTTTTTCAATGTTAAAGAGAACGTATACGGTGATTTATATCTTAACATCGTTGAAAGCAGGCCGACTGATACTGAAGGAAGATTTTTAAGACAGTCAATTTTGGTTTATCAGGAAGACATGGGCGATTTTCTGAAAGAGATGCAGAAGGCGCTTGATTACATTAAAATTAACGGCACTAAGAGAGAGCCAAGATTTAAAAGAAGGGAAGTCACTCAAAAAGAGGAAGAGTAGTATTTTCATCTTTGGTGTGAAATGATTTACGGGAGATTAAGTTCTGCCCGTATTTTTTTATCAGTTCACGGTGTTCTTTCGTCGGATAGCCCTTGTGTTTTTTATAGTTGTATTCCGGCCATATCTCATCGGCTAAATCCATTATCCTGTCGCGTTCGTTTTTAGCAAGGATGCTTGCTGCCATTATTTCAGGAATCTTTGAATCCCCCTTTACTACAGCCTTTACTTCAACTGGAACGGATGGACACTTATTGCCGTCCACGAGAAGCAGATCAATCTTTACTTTCCTCATTACCCTGAGAGTTGCAAGGCGCATGGCATAAAGGGATGCGTTTAAAATGTTCATCTCATCGATTATTTCATTAGACAGCGCAACGACAGAATAGGCTAACGCTTTTTCTTTTATTACATGTTCTGCAGCTTCTCGCTCTTTTTGAGTCATTTTCTTTGAGTCGTTTAAAATACCTAACGGGAAGTCTTTTGCAAGCACGACTGCTGCAGCGACTACGGGGCCGGAAAGCGGACCGCGTCCCGCCTCGTCAGTTCCAGCAATAATTCTATCGTCTATAAGTTCGTCTTCACTAAAAAGCTCAGCTAGCATTTTTCTCTCTTTTTCTTTATATTATTTCATAGTTTTTTATCAAGGAGAATAGATCTTGTTCTTAAAATGTCTCGACATCTACGGCTTTAAATCTTTTGCCGATAAAACCCATATTGACTTTGCAGATGGAATTACGACCCTCCTCGGCCCTAATGGCTGCGGAAAAAGCAATATCGTAGACTCTATAAAATGGGTTTTAGGAGAGCAAGGTACGAAAACGCTCCGCGCAACTAAAAGGGACGACGTAATCTTTAATGGAAACGAAAAAAGAAAGCCGATGCCTTTTGCCGAAGTCGCCCTTACAATCGACAACTCAAACGGATTATTGGATCATCCTGCAAGCGAGATAGAAATCAAAAGAAGAATATTCCGCGCAACTGGAGAAAACGAGTATTACCTTAATAAGGAGAGGTGCTTAAGAAAGGACATTAAGAACCTTCTTCTAGATACCGGAGTTGGAAAGAGCGCATATAGCGTGCTTGAACAGGGAAAGATCGACCAGATAATCTCTATGAGCCCTGAGGAGAGAAGGTACATATTTGAAGAAGCAGCAGGAATATCGAAATACAAGCAGCAGTGCACCGAGGCGAACAACAAGATATTAAAGACTGAGGAGAATATAACAATCGTAGAGAATACGGTTTCTCAGGTAAGAAGGACTTACAACAGGACTAAGGACCAGGCTGAAAAGGCAAGAAAATACAGAGAGCTTAATAAGAGGGGCTTCGAACTTGAAGTCGAGTTAAGTGTTGCCAAGATAAAAACTTTCCGCTCTGTTCAGGAAATGAGAAGACAAAATATCGAGAAGATGAAAAAAGAGACTGAGGAGATCGAAAAGCGTCTTGAGACTTTTGATGACGAAATCAAAGTTGAAATGGAGAGTTTCAGAGGCAAGAACGAGGAGATTGGAAAACTCAGAATCAAGTCTACAGAACTTTCAGGAGAGATAAACAATTACTCGACGAAAATAGAATTTCTCTCAGAGCGAATCAGCGATTACTCTATTAGAGAGCGCAGCTTCAGAGAACGAAGCGAGAGTTTAAAAGCAAATCTCAAGATAATGAAAGAGCAGTTCGAAAGCCTTGATATGAAAATAGACGATGCAAACGAGCGTCTAGATGAAATTAAAGGCCAGATAGATAAAGCCAATTCAATGATCGAAGGAATAAACCGTTCTATTGAAGAAAACAGTGCTGAAATAGAGAGAAGAGAGGACGAAAACAATCGTCTAAGCGAAGAGATGCTTCTTCTTTCGGATGAGCTTAAAAGCGTTATTGAAGAGCTTATCAAGCAGGTTGATGAGAATTCAAGCTCACAGTATTCCAAAGAGAGAAGCGATAAGAGCGAAAAAGAACTCAAAGAGAATATCGACTCTCTAGTCGCATTTATAAAAATGAGGCTTGATAGCCTTAAAAACATAAAAGCCGACAGCGTTCCAAAGGCAAAAGAGGAAGAGGATTATAGCAGAATTTTAAAAGACCTTGAGAGGATACGTTCTTCCTTCGACTCTTTTAAAGACTCAATTCCTCCTCTTGTTGATCTTCTTTTGTCCCCTGAAGGCCTTATGGCCAAAAAGAGGGAGATTGAGGAAAAAGAGAAGACAAGCAGGAAAAAAAGCGAGGAAAACAGGCTTTTTATATCTGCTGCAAAAGAAAAGATAGAGAGATTGAGATCAGATTTCTCGTCAATGCGCGATACGCTATCAGACTTCAACGTTCAAAAAGCGCAGATAGAGGCCGACATCTCAAGACATGAGGAGATGAAGGACTCGATATATAAGAATATCAATGAAAGAGAGTACGAGGTCAACGACAATATAGAACAGGCTGAGCTTGTTCGAAAGAATATAGAGAGTGCGAACGATGAGCTTAAAGAGGCTGATTTCAATAAAAAGAAGGCAGAAGATGAACTTCGTGATGTAAACAGAAGGGCTGATGAACTATCATCGACTTTGAGCGAGCAGAGTGCGAAGATTCAGAGCATGAGGAATGAAAAAGACGAGATCAGCGCTAAGATCGATAGTAACAAGCAGGACGTGATCAGGGAAGAACTCTATATAAACAATGCAAATGATTCAATAAAAGATGTTTACGAAACTTTCTTTAGAACGTTCAATAGAAACTTGAATGAATTCAGCGATTATTTCAACATGGATCTCGAACTGACTCTTATTGAAAACGAACTGCGCGAAGTAAATAAGGCGAAAGAGAGCGCCGGCAACATCAACTATCTTGCTGAGGACGAGTTTAACGATGCGAAGGCGTCTTTGGATTTCTATACGAAACAGCTTGACGATTTATATAAGGCGAAAAGCGATCTAGAAAAAGTTCTTCATGAGATAGAAGACACTAGTAAAGATCTATTTTTAAAGACTTATAAGGAGATATCTCAAAACTTCCAGATAATGTTTAATCGTCTGTTTGGAGGCGGTATGGCGAAAGTAAGCCTTCAAAATGAGGAAGAAGTTCTTACTACCGGTATAGATATCTTTGCACAGCCGCCTGGAAAGAAGCTTACGAGCATGTCTTTGCTCTCAGGTGGAGAGAGAAGTATGACAGCTGTTGCGCTTTTGTTTGCAACTTACAAGGTTAAGCCGAGTCCTTTCTGTATCCTTGACGAGATCGATGCAGCTCTTGACGATAGGAACATCGGTTATTTCATCTCTGTTCTAGAGGATTTTGGAAAAGAAAGCCAGTTTATCATCATCACTCACAATAAGCATACGGTAACTGCAGGAGATACGATGCTGGGCGTTACACAGCAGGAGGCAGGAGTTTCAATGACAGTAAGCTATAAGATCAAGTCTATTGAGGGCAAGCCTGTAATTACCGACGAAGATGATAACGAGATAGGGGATATAGATTAAAAAACCTCTCTTTCGAGAGGCTCAATCTTACTTGTCCCAGGCAAGATTTCCATCTTTATCCGTATAGGTGTATGCGATTGCATGATAGACTACAGGATCTTTGTCCTTCCATCTTCTGTATGCAGCCGATACTCCCGTTGCCATGCCACGGTTGTTGTTGTAATCCTTGCCGTGGTCTAAGAGAATCGCCCTAAGAGATCCCAGGGTGATCTGGATTTTCTTCGAATAGAGCGCGATTGCAAGCTCTCCGATGAAATCATAAATTTCTTCTTGTGTCGTTAGGTTTTCCTTACTCATATTGACTCCTTGGAATTAAGATAGCCGAGTAATGTGAAAATAGATATAGTAAAAGTTGCAGTTTGTTAAATTTTATTGACAGCTTAGCCATTTATTTTGTATAAAATTAGACGTTGCCTTTATGGCATGGGAAAATTATGTTTGATAGTATTTCAGGAAAAATATCATCTGCTTTACGTACTCTTTCAGGCAAGGGTAAGATAAGCGAGAAGAACATTAGCGAGGCGGTAGAAGAGATCAAGGATGCCCTTCTTGACGCTGACGTCAATTTGCGTGTTGTAAGACGCTTTGTCAATTCCACAATGGAAGAGGCGATGGGGGAAAAGGTCTTAAAGTCCGTTAACCCTGGGCAAATGTTTACCAAGATCGTCTATGACAAGATGGTCGCCCTTTTAACAAGTGAAAGTGGAAACGAATTAAATTTAAAAGGCAAAGATACTACAAGCATTATCTTAATGATGGGTCTACAGGGTTCTGGTAAGACTACGGCATCACACAAGCTTGCCTATAAGCTGAAGAAAGAAGGCCGAAAGGTGATGCTCGTTGCAGCTGACCTTGTGCGTCCTGCAGCTGTCACACAGCTTGAGCTTCTTGGAGAGAAGGTTGACGTACCCGTATTTAAGATTGAAGGTGAGAAGAACCCTGTAAAGGTAGCCCAGGCCGCAGTAAGCAAGGCTCGTCATGATTTAATAGACACTGTCATTATCGATACTTCAGGAAGAATGCACCTCGATGAGACCTTAATGAAAGAGATTAAGGACATAAGCGATGCAGTTCGTCCTGATGAAAAGCTTTTCGTAGCTGATGCGATGACAGGTCAGCAGGCCGTAGAGATCGCAAAGGAATTTGAAGAAAAGGTCGGTATTACAGGCGTAATGCTTACAAAATTCGATTCCGATACTAGAGGCGGTGCCGCATTAAGCCTTAGAAGCGTCGTCGGTAAGCCCATCAAGTTTATTGGAACGGGTGAAAAGGCAGAGGATCTTGAGACATTCCATCCGGATCGTATTGCATCAAGAATTTTGGGCATGGGGGACATAGTATCCCTTGTTGAGAAGGCCCAAGAGCAGTATGATCAAGAGGAGGCTGAGAAGCTTCAAAAGAAGATGGAGAAGAATACCTTCGATCTTCAGGATTATCTAGAGCAGCTTGAAAAGATGAATAAGATGGGATCTGTTGACAAGCTGATTGAGATGATACCGGGAGCCAAAGGTAATATCAGCGAAGATGATATCGATTTAAAGGAGCTTGAAGTTGAGAAGGCTATTATAAGGTCTATGACAAAGTTCGAGCGTGCAAATTACAGAATCATCGGACCTAGCAGAAGGAAGAGAATTGCAAGGGGAAGCGGTACGAGCGTTGCCGAGGTAAACCGTCTTCTAAAGAAATTTGAAAAGAGCAAGCTACTGTTGAAGAAGCTTGCAGGAAATAAAAAATACCAGGCCGCATTGCTTAAGAACTTAGGCATGTGACCTATCATGTAGATAAGGAGTAGTAACCGTGAGCACAACAATGAGACTCAAGAGATTCGGATCTAAGAAAAGACCGTATTACAGAGTAGTCGTGATGGACAACAGAAGAGCCAGCACTAGTATTACGATTGACGAAGTTGGAACTTACCAGCCTCTAAACGCAGAGAACCAGGTAAGTTTGAATGAAGAGAAAGTTAAGGACTGGATCAAGAAGGGCGTAGTAGTAAGCCCAACAGTTAAGAATCTTCTCAATTCAAAGGGTATCACACTTAGCCGCAAAGAAGACTAATTCTTTAGGAGGCTTTGATGGAGAAGGAACTCGTTGAATTCATGGTCAAGAGCCTTGTAGATAAGCCTGAAGAGGTCAGCCTAAACGTCGTAGAAGGTGAGAAGTCGATTGTTCTTGAACTTCACGTCGCTAAAGATGATGTCGGTAAGGTTATTGGAAAACAGGGAAGAATTGCTAAGGCTATCAGAACCGTTTTAAGCGCAAGTGCGACAAAAGACGGAAGAAGGGCAAGCTTGGAGATACTTGACTGATGGAGAAGAAGACTGTTCTTGCAACGGCAACTGTCGGAAGAGTCCATGGAGTCGATGGCTTTCTAAAGATTTACTCTCTCAGCGGAGAAATAGATCACTTGCTGACTTTAGATGAAGCTAAGCTAGTCTTAAAGTCAAAAGAAGAGGTCTTTGTTACCGTCAAGGACATAAAGATGCATCAGGATGAGCTCCTGATGCGTTTTTATAATTATGAGACGAGAGAAAAAGCCAAGACGCTTTCCGGCGCTGTAATGTATATTGCAAGGGAAAAATGCCCTCCTTTAGAGGAAGGCGAGTATTATATAGCCGACTTGTACGGCATGAAAATCTATTATGACGGATCTGAGGTTGCAGAGGTTGTTGATACATCCGAAGGCGCTCAGGCATTGTTGCTTCATGCGAAAAAGAAGGATAGCAAGATTGTCTTAATACCTAACATGAAGCCGTTTGTATCCCGCGTTAGTTTAGACGATGGCAGGATCTATTTGGAAACGGGAGACGTCCTTTCTTGAAAATTACGATTCTCACGCTTTTTCCTGAGATGGTTGAGCCTTTTTTCAATTCTTCCATAATGAAAAGGGCTGTAAGCAGCAAAGCTGTCGAATATGAGATAATCAATTTCCGTACCTACTCCGACTCAAATTACAACAGGGTGGACGATCTTGTTTATGGAGGAGGGGCTGGAATGCTTTTAATGCCCGAACCGCTTGAGAAGGCAATAAAGGCGAATGATCTTGAAAAATCCCATATAGTCTATCCTAGTGCAAGGGGAACTCTATTTAACGAAGATAAGGCGAAGGAGCTTAGTAAAAAAGATCATCTTACGTTTATCTGCGGACACTATGAGGGGCTTGATCAGCGTGTTATAGACAGCTACGTCGATGATGAGATCTCCATAGGGGATTACGTCTTAACAGGTGGCGAAACGTCATCGCTAGTAATAATAGATGCCGTCTTCAGGCTGCTTGACGGAGTCATAAGTTCTGAAAGTCTGGAAGACGAAAGTTTCAGCACTCCGCTTTTGGAATATGATCAATATACAAGGCCGCAAAGGTATTGCAATTTAAATGTGCCTAGTGTATTATTATCAGGCAATCATGCCTTAATCTGCTCATGGCGTGATTTTAACAGGATTGCTAAGACGATGCATAGCAGACCTGATATGCTCTCTAAGGCCTCTCTCAGCCCTAGTAAGCGAAAGACACTTATAAAAGTAATAGAACAAATTGGAATTGAGGATTTGTAAAATGGATATTATTAGAGCTATTGAAGCAAAACAGATCAAGGAAGGCGCTGAAAATTTCAACGTTGGTGATACAGTAAAAGTTTACTTCAAGATTGTTGAGGGAACAACAGAAAGAGTCCAGGTTTTCGAGGGCATTGTTATCGCAAAGAATAATAGCGGAATTAGAAGAACTTTCACATGCCGCAAGATCAGCTACGGCGTAGGTGTTGAGAGAATCTTCCCGCTTCACAGCCCGCGCATCGAGAAAATCGAGGTTGTTAGAAGAGGTAAAGTTAGAAGAGCTAAGCTCTACTATCTTAGAAGCCGCGTTGGTAAAGCTGCTAAAGTTAAAGAGCTTATCCAGAAGAAGAATGCTTAAATTTGAGCCTGCTTATGCAGGCCTTTTTTATTGATTTAGATTCCTAAAGCAATTATTCTAGTGAACATGAGAAAACCTAATAAGAAAAAAGACATACGTTTCAAAGATAAAGAGAAAAAGGACAAAAAGAAGGGAAAAGACAGCGACAAATACTCTGGTCTTAATACGATCGCACAGGTCACTGGACAGCCGAAGAGCCACAGTTTTCATTCTTCAATTCCTGTTGCCGCTACAAAGACTGTTAAAGAACCTCTTTTAACATGCCCAGACTGCGGAGAAAGGATTCAGTCCATAGCTGAATCGTTTTTAACAGCAAGCGGAGAGTATGTGCACTTCGACTGCATGCTAAATAGGATTAAAAGTTCTGAAAACCTTAAAGAGGGAGAGAGCATCAGCTACATAGGCAGGGGAAACTTCGCAGTGGTTGAAAAGGATGAAGAAGGAAAATACCATATCAATAAAACCATTAACGTAGAAGATGAGAAGAGCTATAACGCAGCAAAAGAGTATGTAGAGAGTTTGAAAGTATGAATAAGATAGCATTTTTCCCTGGCACGTTCGATCCTCCGACATTAGGCCACATTAACGTAATTGAGCGTTCTGCTGCGATGTTTGACAAGCTATATGTGGTAGTCGCGCATAATATCAACAAGTCATGTCTTTTTACCCCAGAAGAAAGGGTTGAGATGATGAGAGAATCTGTACGTCATTTAGATAACGTAATCGTTGAAAGCTATACAGGACTTTCAGTTGATTATGCGAAAGAGCGCGGATGCTCCGTAATGATAAGAGGCGTCAGAAGCGAGCATGACTTTTCATATGAGTTTGAAATTGCAATGACGAACAAGCTCCTTTATCCGTCGCTTGAGGTGATATTCCTTCCGACCGATCAGAACTACATAATTCTAAGATCATCACAAATCAAGGAGATGGTTGCATTTGGTGCTAACATTTCAAAGATGGTTCCTGAGCCTGTTTTGAAGTATCTGGAGGAAAAATACCCGAACAAGAGTAAATAAATTAAATTTTTTTCAAAATAGTATTGATTAAAGTTTAAAATTTCTGTAAAAATACAGAGGTCAAACGGAGAGGTTCCCGAGCGGCCAAAGGGATCAGACTGTAAATCTGACGGCTCTGCCTTCGAAGGTTCGAATCCTTCTCTCTCCACTATCCTTCCAAGTTTTGGAAGGATTTTTTATTAACTATGGATTATAAGTTTTCTTGTCAAAATTGCCACTTTTGCTGTTCAGGATCTCCTGGCTACGTATTTTTATCTAAAGATGAGATAATAGAGCTTTCAAATTACACTGGTCTTGATTTCGATTCATTCATTGAGATTTACTGTCGTAAGATCGATTACGGCATGTATTACATGGTTTCTTTAAAAGAGAGGGATAATTACGATTGCGTATTCCTTACTAAGGATGGATGTTCTGTTTATAGCGCAAGACCGCTTCAGTGTAGGACTTATCCATTCTGGAAGGGTATTGCAGACAGCGTAGAGGCATGGAATGAGGAAGCAAAGAGCTGCCCGGGAATCGGCAAGGGGAAAAAGTACAGCGCAAAAGAGGCTGACGAAATCATGAAGCTAAGAAGCGAGAGTTACATTATTTTAAAAAAGTAATTCAACTTACCTTTTTCGCATGCTATATTGATTACTGGAGGCTTTTTATTGGCACGCTTTTCAAACAGCTCTATTGAGGAGATTAAAAGTAAAATAAGACTATCTGATTTGGTTTCAGAGTACGCCAAGGTTGAAAGGAAAGGGAATTCTTTTTGGGCTAAATGTCCTTTCCATTCAAACGGGGCAGAGCGTACGGCTTCTTTTAAGATAGACGATCAGAAGGGTCTTTATTACTGCTTTGGCTGCCATGAAAGCGGCACTATATTCACATTCGTTCAGAAGATGGAGAGAATGGACTTCTATGAGTCTGTCGAATACCTTGCAAAGAAAGCTGGCGTTGTCTTACGTGAGACGAGTGCAAGAGAGGAAAAGATCAAGGATGAGAGTTCAATCCTTTACGATCTTTACGACAGGCTTTCAAAGACTTTCCAGCATCTGCTTTTAAGCGATAAAAGGGGAGAAGAGGCGCTGTCCTATATAAACAGGCGCGGAATAAGTGAGGAGATGAGGGAGCGTTTTCTCCTTGGCTATGCGCCTAAAGAAGGTAATTTCCTCTATGACTTTTTAAAGAAGAAAGGATACAGCGACGACATTCTTAAAAAGAGCGGCCTTTTCAGTCAGAATAAATATCCTTATCCACTTTTCAGAGATCGTCTTATTTTCCCTGTGAGAAACTATAGAGGACAAGTTATTGCATTCTCTGGCAGGGATCTTTCCGGACGGGAGAATGCGCCAAAGTATATAAACAGTCCAGATACTTTAATCTACTCAAAGAAGATGAATCTCTTCGGCCTGTATGAAAGCCTTGAGAGTCTGAAGAAGAAAGATTCTACAGCAATTCTCTGCGAAGGAAATTTCGATGTCATCAGCATGCATCAGGCGGGGCTGTCAAGTGCGATGGCAAGCCTTGGCACGTCATTTACAGCAGAGCAGGCGAGATTGATTGCGCGTTATACAGAAACAGTTGATCTGATGTTCGATAGCGACAGGGCAGGGCAGGAGAGCACCGATAAGGCGATAATAATCTTAAACAATAACGGATTAAGTGCAAGAATACACGAGCTTAAAACAAGCAAGGACGCAAGCGAATGCCTAGAAAAGAGAGGAGGCGAAGCATTAAAAGATGAGTTCTTGCCTTTTTTATCGTCTTATGACTATCTTGTAGAAAAGAATTTAAAGAAGTATAATATTAGAACGCCTAGAGGTAAGTCTGACTTTTTACAGTCCATTTCTCCATTTCTTGATTCGGTTAAGAGCGAGATAGAAAAAGAGACTTATATTCAAAACCTGGCAGTTACTTTATCTGTTAGCGAAGAGAATATCAAGACGGATCTTAAAAGCTTGGATCAGCCTTATGGCAAGAGAAGATATGAGGAGAGTATAGAGCAAAGTAAGCAAATCGACAAAGGCCTTAATACGGCTGCAATCTCACCAGAGCTTTATGCGATGTTAATATTTGCAAATAATATGAATCTTTTCAAGATGTATAGATTCCGTATTAATTTTGCAGATTTAAAGGATAGGGACGCTGAGATTCTGTATACGGCTTTGGAGAATGCGCTTAGGGACGGTATTGAGCAGAAAGAACTTTTTTTACCGCTTATCAGCGACGATCGACTTAGAAATTACGTATCTGTTTCCTACGAGCTTGATGAATTTTCAAAAGAGGAAAACATCGTATTATTGGACGAAATTGTGGACAGGATCGAGCTGAGAAGTCTTCAGGAAAAGAGAAGTAGGCTTAATTCACAGATCAAACTTCTTTCTTCGGAGATTGACAAAGAGGATTTGCTATCCCTTTTAGAGAAGAAGAAAGACTTAGATAAGGATATTTCCTTATTAAAAAACCGGTTATATAGTAGCGAGGACAACAAGTTTTAATGGGACAGGAAGATTTTAAGAATCAACCATTTTATCAATCATTAATACAACTTAATTCAGAGAACGGCATCGTAACGTTTGAGGATATCGTTGCGGCAATCAAGACTTATAAGGCGCCTGTAAGCGATCTTGATGAGGTTATTAATGCTTTAGTGGACGATGGCGTTCAGTATAGCGAAGACGAAAGCGATGATAACTTTGACATCCCAAGTCCAGACGAGATCGAGGCTGACGCTTTCTCTGATGATGATGCTATAACGGACGACCTTGATCAGGATTCTGATGATTTTATCTCAAGTGACAGCGAAGAAGAGGATATGCTGTCTGAAGACGAAGATGATGACGATGAGGATGAAGAGAAAGAGGATTCCGAAGAAGATGAGGATGAAGAGGATCTTAGCGATGAAGAGAGCGAGGAGCCAGGTATAAATGAATGGAAAGGAACCGACGATGAGTCTGACAGCGTTGGTGAACGATTTATCGACATCTCGAACTTCTCAGAGCAAGGTGTGGAGCATAAGAGCCATAGTTCTAGCAAGATTGAGGCTACGATTGATGATCCTATAAGGCTCTATCTGAAAGAGATCGGCAACGAGAGCCTTCTCTCTGGAGAGCAGGAAGTAGAGCTTGCAATGCAGATGGAGAGAGGTGCTAACATCGTTAACTCCGTAATAAGGGAGAGCGGTATCCTTATCTCATTCTTTACTAAAGTTCTTAAGCATATGCAGACTAAGATTGAGGAAGACGGAGAGGATACGCTGTCGACAGAAGATCTAAAAGAGTTCCTATCCGTTCAGAAGAGATATAACGCAAACTATAAGGACATCCTTTCAAAAGAGACTGCAAAGCAGCTTAAAGACTATAACGAACTTAAGGCAAAGAGCATTCTTGCTGGTGAAGATAGCGTTCAGAATACTGAACTCATGTCGCTTCGAGAGAGCCTTCTTGACAAGCTTGGAGGACATCCTGATGAGAACTCAAAGGTCTTCAAAGGAAAGAAGAGGGAGAATTTCCAAAGCCGCGAAGCTTGGATTTCTTATTGCAGAGAAAAGACGCGAAGCAGCTTGAAGAGCAATCTTGAGAATCAGATTAAGAAGCTGAGAAAGGAAGAGGACGAATTAAACGCCCAGATTAAGAGCGAAGTTGAAACTCTTGAGAATCAATTCATAGCTGAACATAAGGACATGAAGAAAGCCGATCAGGAGAAGGAGATTCAAAAGCTTCATAAGAGAATCAAAGACGAATATGCTCAAAAAGAGCAGTCTCTTGCAAAGAGATTCCATGATGCAAATAAGGATCTTGAAAATCTTAAGAGCGGCATATACATTCCAGTTGAAGACTGGGTTACCAATGTCGTTTTGCAGCAAGAAGAGATTGATGATCTTACTAACATATTTATTGAAGCAAAGAATAAGATCAATACTTGTAATATGAAGCGAGCTGAGAGTGCAAGAAGATTAAAGATTTCAAACACTAAGGAGCTCAGGCAGCTTGGACGTGATCTTGCAACAAGAAGTAAGGCTAGTATTATTGAAGCTGAACTTGGATTGACATCTGATCAGATAAAAGAGGAGATAAAAGAGCTTCAGCTTACAGAAAAAGAGCTTAAGAACATTGAGAATGACTTTGAGTGCAGTACAAACGACATATTGGCCTGCGTAGAACATATAGAATACGGACAGCGCATTTTAAAGAGTGCGAAAGACAGGCTTATAAAGGCTAATTTACGTCTAGTAGTTTCGATTGCAAAGAAGTACACAAACAGAGGTCTTCAGTTCTTTGATCTCGTTCAAGAGGGAAATATCGGACTTATTAAAGCTGTAGAAAAGTTTGAGTACAAGAAAGGCTATAAGTTCAGTACTTATGCAACATGGTGGATCAGACAGGCGATTACGAGGAGCATAAGCGATCAGGCAAGAACGATCAGAGTTCCTGTCCATATGATCGAACAGATAAACAAAGTCGTAAGAGAATCAAGAGTTCTTATGCAGCTATATGGAAGAGAGCCGACAGACAAGGAGATTGCAGATCATCTTAACTGGCCGGAAAGCAAAGTTAAGAACGTAAAGAGCGTTGCACGTGAGCCAATCAGCTTGGAGACTCCGGTTGGAGAAGAAGAAGATAGCGTTCTATCCGATTTCATAGAGGACAAGGATGCTGAAAATCCTGCAAACCAGACTGCTTTCGTTCTCCTTCAGGATAAGATCAAGGAGCTTCTTAGCGAACTTCCAGAAAGAGAGCAGGAAGTTCTTAGAATGCGCTTTGGTCTTGACGATGGCTATGCTTTAACCCTTGAAGAGGTCGGATTGTATTTCGACGTAACAAGGGAGCGCATTAGGCAGATTGAGGCTAAGGCTCTAAGAAGGCTAAGATTTCCAACAAGAAGCAAAAAGCTTAAGGATTGGAATGAGTAGAAAAATTTCTCTAAAGTCTGTATATTATATAAGTTGATTTCCAAGAAGGAGAATTGGTAGTTTATGTCAAGAAACGAAAAGCTTGATTGTTTGAAGAAATTGCAGGTTATTCTGCAGAAGAAGTTTGTCTTAGAAGATAAGATTCAGGCGATTCCTGCAGATTTGAAGGCTGAGGAAGCCGAATTGCTCAGCGCAAGAGACGAGTATAACAAGCTTGTAGAATTCTATGAGAATCTTCAAAGCGAACAGAAGAGCCTTGCCATCAAATATGATGATGCGTTCACAAAGAAGAACGAGTATGAGAAGCAGATGGAGTTTATAAACACCCAGAGGGAGTTTGAAGCTCTTACAAAGCAGCTTGAAGAGGCGCGCATCAGTGAGCAATCCTTCTTGAAGATGAGAAACAGCAAGACTGAAGAGCTTGAGAAAGTAAAGGCCGAACTTGATGAGAAAAGAGTGAAACTTGATGCTCTTGAAGAGAAGGTTGGGGCGGAAAAGAGCAAAGTAGATTCTCAGATTTCAGAAATTACAGATGAGATCAACACTCTTGATGCTGAATGTAATTCAATTAAAGACGGAATCATATCTGAAGATCTTTACGAGAAGTTTTCTAACATCGTAAAGAAGAAGGACGGTTTTGGAATCGTTCCCGTATACGGTCAGGTATGTACAGGCTGCGATCTTATTCTCCCTGTTCAGTTCGTAATCGATCTTGAATTGAAGACTGAAAGCGGCGAGATAGAATACTGCCCATACTGCTCAAGAATTATATATAAGGAGACTCTTGATGAGGATGTTGAGAGATCTTATACTTTCGAGCAGCTTGAAAGCAGCAAGAACGAAGGAAAGGCTCAGGTTCAGGATGAGAGCGCCCAGGGCGAGAACGAGAGCTACGACGAGTCCATGGGAATGGATGACGAGTTCGAAGATTTCTAATTTTTTCCAGGTTCTTGAAGTAATCGCTACAATGTAGAGGAAAGTCCGGGCACCATAGGACATGACGCTGGATAACGTCCAGGAGCAGTAATGCTACAGAAAGTGCAACAGAGAGCAGACCGCCATTTAATGGCAAGGGTGAAAGGGTGGTGTAAGAGACCACCGCGTCTCTGGTGACAGAGGCGGCACGGCAAACCTCGTCAGGTGCAAGGCCAAGCAGCAACTGGGTTGTCCGCCTATAGTTGCGGGTAGGCTGCTAGAGGATATGGGTAACCATATTCCGAGATAGATGATTACATAAACAGAACTCGGCTTATCGAGGGCCTGGTTTATAATATTTTTAAGGAGGAAGATATGAAGCATTTTTTAATCATATTCCTCCTTTTTTTATTCTTTTCATGTTCAAACAATACTCAGACAGAGCTAAAAGAATTGTTTGATGATGGAAACTATGAGAAAACGATTGAGATTGCTGACAAAAATCTTAATGATAGTTTAGATTTTAACGCATTATTTTACAAAGGGCAGTCATACTACAGAATGCTTAACTTTGAAGAGGCGGAAAAGGCGTCATATCTTTTCATCCTTTTGAGCGATAGTAATAATGAATTTTATTTTGATGCAGCCACTACGCTCATTAGAAGCACCGATAATAACGATCTTTTGCTTTTTGCCGGTGGCATTCTTTATGATTCAGGATATTTAAGCAGAATAGATTACTTGAACTATTACAGAGCCTTATATGCGAACGGCCTGCATGAAGAGGCTAGAGATTTCTATTTCCAGATTGAAAAAGCCCTCACGGATTACGAGAAGGTCCTTATTAATATTAACTCGTCAGCACCTTCCGATATGATAGTCTCAGCCCTTGAAACTCTTTACTCCTCTGATGGCCTTAGCGAACGCTTTATCTCTTCTATGAAAGATGCGATAAGGCTTTTTAATAGAAGAGGCGACTCTCAGATGCTATTAAATCTTGTAAGCTATGGAGATGGAGATGACGCATCCTACATGATCTCCATAGGTGATTTGATGTTTAATTTAGGAAGAATTGAGGATGCGGCAACCTATTGGTTAAGGGCTCAGGAAAGCTATCCTAGAGAGACAAGATTAAGACTCAGAGCTCTCTAGTTTTTCTTCCTTCTTAATTTCATCCCATACATCGTTCATCTCTTTTATATGGTCTTTATCAAGTGGAATACCTTTTTCCGCACAGATATTAAATAGCTTCTGGAATCTTGATTTAACCTTATCGTTTGCTCTATGCATAGCTGTATTAGGTCTTATTTTCAAATAGCGAGCAAGATTAACGATGGAAAAAAGAAGATCGCCAATCTCTTCTTCCGTGTGATCTATGTCATTTTCCCTTATTGCCTCTTCAACTTCACTAAGTTCTTCTTTAACCTTATCTATGACCCCTGTGATATCAGGCCAGTCAAAGCCGACTTTTCTAAGCTTCTTCTGTATTTCGTATGATTCTTCTAAAGGTGGAATTGACGATGGAATATGTGAGAAGAAATCATCGCTCTTATCTTTTTTACCCTCGACATTCTCTTTTACGCTGTTCCAGAGGCTTAAAGCTTCCTTATCGTTTTCAACCTTCTTCTCTCCAAAGACATGAGGATGCCTTCTTAAGAGTTTCTCGCAAACCTCGTTTAAAGCCTCCTCTGGCTTGAAATCGCCATTTTCCTCATTGATATAAAGGTTTAAAAAGAGGTTGATCATGATATCGCCAATTTCTTCCCTCATAGAAGCCTTGTCATTTTTTATAGCGCCATCAAGATATTCATATGCCTCATCTATAAGGCTTTCTGTCGCACTCTTATTAGTCTGCTTTCTGTCCCAAGGACAGCCTTCTTCACTTCTTAATAGTGTTACGATCTCATAGAGATTCCTGCATCCCTGTTCTAAATTTTCAGCCTTCTTTAATTCGTATTTAATCATGTCTTGAAGATAGCACTAAAGCCTATTTGCATCAATTAAGACTATTCTTCTTTAAGTACATAATAATTTGTTTGATCGTCAGAATTGGGATAATAAATTAAATCCCCATTTTCAATCTCAAACATTTTCGCATCGTATGAGTTGATATCTGTATAAAATAAAAAGAATCTTTTGTTATCCATATCATCATAGACTCGGCCACCTGAATTTAAATATTCTTCATAGACATTAATAGAAATTGAAACATAATTTAATGTAATTGAATATTGATCTATTGAAATGGATTGAAGAGTATCATCTGTAATACCTATACGGCTATGTACATTCCAATCTCCATGAAGATAAGAAGGTACTTCAGTATTTCCTGTGTCTCCAAAACTTATATAACAAGAAGTCAGTAGAAAAAAGATTGGCAATAGTAATAAGAAAATAAGTCTTTTGATTTTCTTCATAATCATAATAATACATCAAAAGACTTAAATAAAAATGTAAATATAATGAATATTTGAAATTTAGTATGTTTCTATATAAAAGGATAGAATCGTGTACACATAGAATATGTTATCCAATAATTATTCCAGTACTTTTCTCTGTTCTACTGCTAATCCTATTAAACGATCGCTTTGATCTGCCATAAATAGTGGAATATTTAACATATCATCATCTAGTTTTAGATTATCCAGTGAAAATCTGATGCGAAGTTTGACCTGATTAGGAAACAGTTCTTTAAATTTCTTAAGGCTTTTACTTTTTGTGTTTGTTTCAGATTTGACCTCAACAGGAAAAATATCATTTTCTCTTTGTATAAGGAAATCAACTTCATAAGGTGGATTTGTCTGAGACCAGTATCGTGGGACAACTTCAAATTGAGTCGATAAAGTTTGAAGCACAAAGTTCTCTGTCAATGCTCCTTAAAATTCTGTGAATAGACGATTGCCTTCGTCAAAAGCGGTAGGAGATAGTTGAGCTAGTCGTCGTAGTAGTCCAACATCTACTAGATAAATCTTAAATGCAGAGATGTCATCATATGCTGCAATAGGGAGGTTGGGGGTAGCGCTTCGATAGATCTTATGTACTAGTCTTGCATCCACTAGCCACTGTAATGCATCCTAATATTCACGAGCTTTTGCACCTTCTTTGACCACTTTGTAAATAAACTTTTTATTCTCTCTTGCAAGTTGCGATGGTATGGATTTCCAAATCATTGAAATTTTAGGAAATTCGCTAACATTAGGATGTTTTGCAAAGTCTCTTTCATAAGCTTCTATTATTGCTGATAATGATTCCTGCATGGCTTCCACGTCTCGTGCTTCTGTCCATATTTTAACGGGTTCTGGCATACCGCCAGTTACATAGTACATCTTAAGTTTTTCATAGAGAGGATTGAAAAAAGCATCTGGAATAGGTTCAATAGTATTTACTGTTTCAAGATACTTTGCTAGTTTTTCATCGCCATTGGCAATAAGAAACTCTGTAAATGACATAGGGTCGATCTGCATAAAACTAACCTTGCCAACTGGGAAGGAAGATGGATTAGCTAATGCAACACCTAAAAGAGATCCTGCACATGCAATATGATATTCTGGTGCATTCTCACAGAAATACTTAAGAGAGTTTATTACATTAGGACAGTCTTGAATCTCATCAAAAAAAATTAGAGTTTTTTCTGGAAGAATTTTTTGACCGCTTGCTAACATTAGATTTTGTAAGATGCGATTAGTATCTTTAGTAGTCTCAAAAAAATGCTTATATTCTATATTCTCATCAAAGTTGAAATACGCAATGTTTTCATAATAACGTTTGCCAAATTCCTTTAGAATCCAAGTCTTACCAACCTGACGTACACCTTTTAAAATCAGTGGTTTTCGATAGGGCGAATTCTTCCATTTATATAGTTTCGCAATAGCAATCTTTCCATATACCACCATTTATCACACTTTTATACAGAATTTTGTGTATTAAAATCACACTTTTATTATATTTTAAGAAAAATTTGAAAGTAATCACGAAATTATAAATATTTAATACATTAATATCACATTATTATTAATAATTCTGTGATGATCATTCAATTTTCTTTTTTAGAGTTAAAATTTAAAACGGTTCAAAAATAAAAACTTACATTACATAGTGAATAAGATAGCAATATTTCTGCGTTTCTATATAAAAGGACAGAATCGTGTACATTAAATAAATTTTAGTAGGGGAGGGGTTTTTCTAATAAAACTTGATTATTCTTTATTTATAGAATATAAGAGCGTAAGAGGAAATTATGGAGAAAATACTATTTGTCTGCCATGGAAACATATGCAGATCGCAAATGGCACAGTCTATTGCCTTTTATTTAGCTAAAAAAGCTGGAAAAGAAGATGAATTCTATTTTGATAGCGCTGCTACAAGCACAGAAGAGATTGGAAATACGATGTATCCACCGGCTGTACGCAAGCTAAACAAAGAAAATATTCCAGTTGTAAAGCATAGAGCACGTCAAATAACAAAAAATGATATTGATGCATTCGATAAGATCTACTATATGGATAGAAATAATGAGAACAATCTTAAACGGATGTTTAGAGGTCTTTTTGATGAGAAATTCGAACGTCTGCTTATTGACCGAGATATTTCCGATCCTTGGTATACAGATGACTTTGATTCATGCTTCGATGATATAGTCGAAGGATTGCATGATAAATTAGGAATCTAAAGAAAAGATTCCTAAAATTATATTAAAGTTGACAGAATATTTATTATATACAATTTTTATAGTTCGTATTCCTAAGTAATTTTATATTCAAAATTAACGATATTTATTAATGTAGTATAATTATTAAACCATATTAATAAATAATCTAATATAAAAATAGTATTAATATAATAATTAAAGTAAGATAGTAAATAAAATGAAATAAAAAATTATTTGAGATAAAATATAATTCAATTTAATATTTAGTACATAAATTAATTTAATACAAAATATAATAGATAATACACTAAAAATAAGTTCGAGATAAATTTTAATTAAAAAAACTAGAGTTTATTTTCTTTTATTAATAATGCTAAGCAATACCGTTGGAGACTTTCTATAACCTACCCTACTCAAAAAATTTTTAAGTGATTTTATATGCGACTCTTAATGAATTTTAATATTGCTTTACATTAAACTGATCTTGTATTTAGAAACAGATTATCAAAGAAATAGAGAGGAGCTTTAACTCCTCTCGCATTAAGGCAATGTACCCATTTATTGGGTTAGATATGAGCGAATTTAATATTCGCTTGAGAGCACGGACTGAAGTGCCTTCCTAAAGAGGAATGTATTAAGCACCTCTTTATCCATAACTAATTGTTAATTCACTTTGTATCAGATGTCAAGAGAATTTTTTAAGATTTATTTTCTATGAGCTATATTTGATTTATTATGCCTTATTTCTTCTCCGTATTTATAGTCTTTGATCAGATGCCATAGCTTCTAAGTTTACAGGCTAGCCATATGTGCGTGCTACTTATTTCGATTTCCCTCTTCGCACCGATAGAGGCCCTCGCTCTTCTCTCTCCTTAGTTGCCCTGTAACGGCAACTTCAATCTCATATTTTTCATATTGCAATCCTATCGTCAAAGGTTGAAATGTATTATGCAGCTTTTCTTTTTTTGAATATAAATTGAATATTGTTTATTGCAAGCATTTTATGTTGAAAGTTTCCTTTTGCAATATTTTTTTTAATAATTTAAGAGTTGCAATTTTTGTATACTGGTTTTCTTTAGTTTGCTTATGTTTAAATATGTTTTAAAAGGCTTTAAACAAATTTTGAGATACATTTGAATAATACATACGTTAAATCGTTTATAATGCGATTTATTGCCTTCTCAAGCAATTATAATTGATGTGATAAGAATCCTGATGATAGAACAAGCATTGTATTGCTAAAGTGCATTCCATTGTAGTCATCAGAACTGATATACATTACAGGGAATATATATATCGAGTAACTGCCGCTTTCAACACTCGAATGGTCGTTTTTTGTGTCCGAACTATAGCTGCTGCTATTTAAAAATGCTGTTCTGTCGTAACGAGCCAACGTATATGTAAGCTGATCTGATTCCCCTTCGTTTATAGTGGCCGTAATCGTGACAGTGCTGTCTGGATTATTTGTTACGCTGTATGTTACAGTCTCATCTATCGTTCCGTTTGTATTATCGAAACGGAATAAATAATCCATATCGCCACCGACGCCGTTTGAAGGCAGGCTTGAGCCGTCAGAAGATTCCGATACTCTAAACGGATATAAATAAAATGTTGTTTGGCTTGTAGAGTTAGTATACGTGGCAACAGGATTGCCATCGTTTGCAAATCTGTTTGAGTTTGCATCGCTTAGTCTGTAGCGGGATCTGAAGTTGCTAATAAGGCTTGACTGTATGGAGGATATCGTAGGCGTTGTTCCCGTACTTGCGTTATGTATTGTATATAAAAGCATGAATTTAGCTTCTACAGGAAACTCCGTATCGACTCGTATATTTGTTGAAAAACTTGTCGTGTTATTATTTAAGCGTGCATTGGAAGTGGAAATGTAGAACCAAGTAGGAATTCCACACCCTGTTAACAAAAAAAGGGAAAGAAATAAAGATAGTACTACCCTATTCTTCATCTTTCCCTCCTTATTTAATATGGAAAATAAATTTAGTATGTTAAAAGCCAAGTTCTAGCAATTGAAGTATAGTAAGAATTTGGGAACTCAGTTGTCAGCTGCTCAAAAATAGATCTTGCTATATCTTCGTTTCCATTCTCATACTCAAGTCTAGCCTGGTTAAATAGAGCCTGCGGAGCCTCTGCACATGTATTTCCGTAATTATCCCAGATTAATGTGTAGAGTCTGAGTGCTTCATCTTTATTTGCGTTGTTTTCTGCTGCTACTGCCGCATTTGTATATCCAAGTGGTCCTAGATAATCGTTTCTATGCGCTTCTGCAACGGCTAAATACAACTGATAAGCAGATTCCCAGTCCTCCTGCATGAATCTAACCTCTGCAAGAAGCATTGTCGCTCTTGCTCCAAGATATGTAGAAATATCATGATCTGCTACAAATACATCGACATTGCCTTCAAATTCGCTAAGGCTTGTAGTGAACTCTTCAGTTGTCTCATCTAAAAGCATTAGTGAGTTATAGCTCTCTTCAAGATTATATAATTCTTCATAGTTGTCGCTTACCTGTCTTCCATGAAGATTGACTCCAATTGCCACTCCAGCAACGGCAAGAAGAATTACAATAAGAATGATGATTAATAATTTTCTATTTGATCCGAGAAAACCTTCAGTTCTCTCTGCAAGGCGCTCGGCAGTTGATTTTTCTTTCTTATCCTTCATTGTTTTTCCAATTTATCATAAAGGGAAGAGCTGTCCCTTCCCTTTATTAAGATTTATTAGTTTTTTTCCTTTAGGATTTCAGCAAACGGATTGTAAGTGTCGATATCCTCTTCCTTACTCTCCATATACTGAGCATAGTCAGACTGCTGCTTTCTTCTGATGCATTCTTTTTCAGATAGAGAGATCTTCTGAGAAACAGGATTTACATCGAGAACAGTAACAGTTAACGGTTCACCAATTCTATCTTTATAGGAATCAACAATGCGATCTGAATAATCTTCATCTGGAGATCCGAGCTGGCTCTTGCCAACAAGTCCTTCGACATCTCCTGGAAGTTTTACAAATACTCCGAAGTCAGTAACGTTGGAGATTGTTCCTGTTACTGTTGAATTTCTTGGATAGCTCTTCTTGAAATTCTCCCAAGGATTTCCAGTAATGTCTTTTACGCTTAAGCGTACTCTTCTTGCTTCAGGATCTACGCTCTTAACCATTACATCAATCATGTCTCCTGCCTTGCAGAATTGATTCATGTGGTTAAATTTCTTGTTCCATGCAACGTCATCGATATGTAAGAATCCATCAATTCCGTTTCCAAGCTCAACGTATGCACCAGCATTAACAAGCTTTGCAACCTTTCCTGTGAATACTTTTCCTACAGGGAAATCTTCTTCGATCGTATCCCAAGGATTAGCAAGAAGCTGCTTGATGCCAAGGCTTACTCTCTTCTTATCAAGATCATAGCCAAGGATCTGTGCGCTTACTACATCTCCGATGTTATAGATCTCTCTTGGATTTGTTACTCTTCTTGTCCATGAAAGTTCTGATACATGTGCAAGACCTTCAATTCCAGGTTCGATTTCAATAAATACACCAAAAGCTGTGATCTTTGTAATTGGCTTTGTGATTACTTCACCTACCTGATATCTCTGCTCGAAAGTCGTCCAAGGATCAGCTTCCATATGCTTTAGTGAGAGATTGATCTTCTGGTTCTCAGGATCGATGTTGATAAGTCTTAGCTGAATAACCTGACCTTTCTTTACATAATCCTTTGGCCTTGTTACATGTCCCCAGCTCATGTCGTTGATGTGAAGAAGCCCGTCAAATCCACCGAGGTCGATGAACGCACCGAAACTTGTGAAGCTCTTAACTTCTCCTTCTACAACATCTCCAATCTGTACCGTCTGGAAGAATTTTTCCTTATTCTCCTGAATTTTCTTCTCAAGGTATTCCTTTCTGGATACTACGCTCTTCATTTTTGAAGAAGCATGGAACTTATCAATAATGAAATAATCTGTCTTGCCGATTAGAGTCTCAGGATCCTCTACACGACTGACATCTGCCTTTGATAGTGGGCAGAATCCTTTATAGTCAGCACCAAGATCGACTTCGTAGCCGCCTTTGATGACTTTTACAAATTTACCAAGAACAGGGGTCTTTTCCTCTGCTGCCTTCTTAAGGGTTTCTGCCTTCTCTTTTGCTTCTGCCCTTTTCTTAGATACGACGACCTGACCGCCGATTCCTTCTTTCTTGATGATAGTTACGTTGACCTTGTCCCCAATTTGCGGAAGTTCCATAAATTCATTAACTGGAATTCTTCCTTCGCTCTTATAGCCAACATCAACAAGTACATAGTCGTTATTTAACTGTACAACAGTTCCGGTTACGATCTGACCGTCTTCAATTCCAGCAAATGACTTGAGGTACTGCGTCATCTGAGTTTCATTTTCCATTGATTGCTCCTAAAATATATAAATAAACTATTTAGCAATAGCCTTTAACACTTTCTCACAAACTTGTTTTATCGTCAAGTAAGTTGTATCAATATATATGGCATCTTCAGCTATTTTAAGCGCGCCTACCGCTTTATTTTTATCCCGCTCATCTCTTTTAATAATTTCCGATAGCACTTTCTCATAACTTGGGCCGTCTGGGTGCTCATCTCTTCGCCTTTTCGCCCTGACTTCGGCAGATGCGTCGAAGTAGAATTTAAAGTCCGCATCAGGAAAGATTACAGTCGTAGTGTCTCTTCCTTCCGTTACGATATTCATCCCCTTTGCAATCTCCCTTACTTGGAGGTTTACGTATTCTCTAAGTCTCGGATCTACTGAAACGGGAGAACAGAACTCGTCGACCCTTGGCGTGTGCAATTCATTCTCCACATCTTTTCCGTCAATGCATATATCGCCATCTTCAACTGTGATCTTGATGCTTTTTGCCGTTGCGAGTACGCTGTCCTTATCAAGAGGATCTAAGTTTCTATCGAGCTGAGCAAGTGTGTAAGCCCTGTAAAAAGATCCTGTATTAAGGAAATAATATCCAAGATTTTTTGCTATTTCTCTGGCTATTGTGCTCTTACCGCTTCCTGCAGGTCCGTCAATTGCGATTACCATCCTTCCTCCTAACTTTTTTCTCCTTTAAATTTTGCTTCAAACTCTGTTTTCCTTTTAATAGGCCGTCGATTTCCTCTTTTTTAAGGTTTCTCCACTCTCCAACTTCCATGTCATCAAGTTCTACGCAACCTATTCTGATTCTAACGAGACTTTTTACATCATAACCTAGGAATGAAAAGATCTTCCTTATCTCCCTGTTCTTTCCTTCTGTGAGTGTCACCCTTATAAACTGCTTTGTGCGCGGAATAAAGTCGTATCTTTTTATTCTGTATGGCTTGGGCATGTCGATATAAAGTCCGTCAAGAGCTTTGTTAAGATCTTCTATCTCAATGTTCCTATCAAGTTTTACTATGTATTCCTTCTCAACTTCATAACGCGGATGCATCATCGAGTTTGCAAACTTACCGTCATTGGTAAATAGAAGAAGTCCCGATGATTCCTTGTCGAGGCGCCCTACGTTAAATAGAAGATCCTTGTCTTTCATGTTGATCAAGTCTCTTGCAAATCTGTCCTCTTTTGGATCGTAGTTCGAACATACGTATCCTTTTGGTTTGTTGAGTGCTATGTAGTAGAGTTTTTCGCTTATCTCGATCGTCTCAGTATCGACTTGAACGATATCATTTTCATTGACTTTAAAGCCCATCTCCGTGACTTTCTTATTGTTTACCATTACCCTGCCGGCTTTTATCAGTTCTTCAGCTGCACGACGTGATGCAACACCGCATTTTGAAATGTAGGCCTGAAGCCTCATTGGGAAATCATTCATTTTCTTTTTCCTCGCTACTGTTATCTTCTTCCTCAAATCTGATTCTATCTATTTCATTGAGTTTTGGAAGGTCTGTAATATGTTTTAAATTAAATTCATATAAAAATTTCTTTGTTGTCGAATAAAGACACGGATGTCCTGGGGAATCATCGCGTCCTGAAACCTTTATATATTCCCTTTCTCTTAATATCCTTACGATCGTATCAGAACTTACTCCCCTTATTTTATCTATCTTTTTCCTTGTTATCGGCTGGGCGTATGCGACGATTGAAAGCGTCTCCAATGCTGCCCTGCTGAGCCTTCTGTCAACTTTTCTGCCATAACTCTTTTTTAATGTATCATAGAGATCGGAAGACGGGGTGAAAAAATACTGGTTGTCTTCCTCTGTCAATACTAATCCCCTGTTAAGGTTTTTGGACAGCTCGCCAAGTTCTTTCAAAGCAGCCTTGACTTCTGTCTTATCAAGCCCTGACAGCTCCGCGATTTTTTCAAGGGGAACAGCCTCGTTTTCAACATAAAGTATTACTTCGACAATGCGAGCATTCTCGCTTAAACTTGTAATCTTAGCCATCTTCGTCCTCCCCATCGTCGTCAAGGTCTATTTCTTCCTCATCTCCTATGAAAACGTCTTCATTTTCCTCATCCTCTTCGTCATCGTCGTCCTCATAGTACATGGCCTCGCCCTTCTCTTCTTCTATTTCCTTCTCCCTTTCAATACGTTCAATTTCTGCATCTGATTGCTTATCGTACTCGTCTACCATATCAGGATCCCAATCTTCAGGACGCTTATAAATATATATCTGTCCGAATGGCTCTGCCTGGCTTATGAATATCATCTTCCATTTTGTCGCTTCAAGAATTGCCATAAAAGAACAGATTACGTGCTCTGCAATCTCAGGGTGAACGATGATGTCTTCAATTGTTATCATGTCGTGATCTTCTAAGAGCTCGTTCATATATGCGATTTTCTCACTTACGGTTACCGCTTCATATATGTTGAATACTTTGCTTGGTACCGCCTTTTCCAAAAGAGTCCTGAATGTGATGAATAGCTTTTCAAGCGTCACATCCTTAAAAAGATCTTCATCCTCATATGGAAGCAGGAAAGGGTTCTCTTTTCTTGGAATATAAAATTTATCGGGCGCAGCCTTTCCAGTAAGAAGATCTGTGTATTTCTTATATTTCTGATATTCTAGAAGTCTTTCGACGAGTTCCTGTCTTGGATCCTCATACTCCTCGTCGAATTCGACTTCATAAGGAAGAAGGGTCTTGCTTTTTATATATAGCAAATCCGCACCGAAGTGGTAGAAATCAGCAATTTCGTCTATTTCGGCCTTATGAGCTTCAATATATGCAAGAAACTGTTCCGTTATCTCGGCAATAGGAATGTCATATATATCTACTTTGTTCTCTTGAATGAGATAGAGAAGCAGTTCAATCGGCCCTGAAAACTTTTCAGTCGTGAACTCACACTTCTCTTTCTTCGACTTCTCTTCTTCCTGCATAAAAAACGATTATAATAAAAACACGATTTATTTGCTATTCTCTTTTTCGTCGGCTTCAACTTTAGGGAACATGATCGCCCTTAGCTTCTGATCAAGTTCTTTGACTAGTTCAGGATTGCTTTCAAGATATTCTACAGTCTTATCTCTACCCTGCCCGATCTTTTCCCCATTCATGCTGTACCAGGCTCCAGCCTTCTCGATAAGGTTGTATTTAAGCGCGGCATCTAACACAGAGCCTACATAACTGATGCCGGTTCCGAACATCAGATCGAGTTCGCATTTTTTAAATGGAGGTGCGACTTTGTTCTTTACTATCTTGACCTTTACTCTGTTTCCACTTACCTCATCGCTGTTTTTTCCGATTGATTCGCTCTTTCTTACGTCCATTCTGACAGACGCATAGAATTTTAGAGCATTTCCGCCTGTCGTTGTTTCAGGGTTTCCAAAGAGGACTCCGATCTTCATTCTAATCTGGTTAATAAAGATTATAGTCGTATTCGATTTTGATAGAATGCCTGTAAGCTTTCTAAGCGCCTGGCTCATAAGTCTTGCCTGAAGTCCCATGTGGCTGTCACCCATATCCCCTTCGATTTCTGCTTGAGGAGTAAGGGCTGCAACAGAGTCTACTACGATAATATCAACAGCACCGCTTCTTACAAGGCTTTCCGTAATTTCAAGAGCCTGCTCTCCATTATCCGGCTGGCTTATCCAAAGCTCATCGATATTAACGCCGAGGTTCTTTGCATAGCTTGGATCTAGAGCATGTTCTGCATCTATAAAAGCTGCGATTCCGCCCATCTTCTGAGCCTCTGCGATCGCATGCAGAGCCAGTGTCGTCTTTCCTGAGCTTTCAGGGCCGTAAATTTCAATTATCCTTCCTTTAGGATATCCGCCAACGCCTAGCGCCTCATCAAGAAGCAGTGATCCTGAAGGGATTACCTCTATGTCGAGTTTGCCTCTGCTGTCTCCGAGTTTCATCAGAGAACCTTTTCCGAATTGCTTGTCTATCTGAAGCCTTGCGGCCTCAAGCGCATCTAGTTTCGATTTGTTTTCTGTTGTCTGTTCTGTTGTTTTTGCCATAAAATTAATAACCTCTTGTTATCTTAATGCAAAAAAATAGCATATTGTTTAACATATTTCATAATTTTTTTTTTTTCTAAATCTTGCAAGTTTATCTGAATCTAAGACGAACGTTGCAGGGCCGTCGTTTATATATTTTACGATCATCTCAGCTCCGAATTTTCCGCACTCAACCTTATATCCCCACTCTTTTAAGATCCTTATCGCTTCTTGATAGAACTCTTCAGCTTCATGTGCAGCCTTACATGTGGCGAAGTCAGGCCTGTTTCCACGGTCTAGATTGCTTGCGATTGTAAACTGCGAGATGAAAAGAATTTCAGAGCCGAGTTTATCTATGCTCAGATTCATTTTCTTATTTTCATCTTCGAAAATTCTTAATTTTACAAGTTTATCTAAAAATGGGGCAATCATATCAAGCGTGTCGTTCGCCTCCACGCTGAAATATACGATCATTCCAATATTAATTTTTCCTATAACATCTCCTTGTACAGTGACAGAGGCTTCTCTTGCTCTTTGTATAACGGCTTTCAAGACTCTATCTCCTCTATGAAAGATTCATGATCGTCTGCTTTGAAGAATGCTTCGCCAGTGACAAGGATGTCTGCTCCCGCATCTTTTATCGCCTTATGGTTGTTTAAGTTTACGCCTCCGTCGACCATTATCCTAAACTCATATCCTTCTTCTTTCCTTATTTCATTAAGTTCTCTGATCTTTTTAAGGCTTTCTGGAATGAAACTCTGACCTCCGAATCCGGGGTTTACGCTCATTACAAGCACGTAATCAACAAGATATAAGACGTTCTCTATCTCGCATATGCTAGTGGCTGGATTTATGGCAACGCCGGCTTCCTTCCCCTCCTCTTTTATCATGGAAATGGCTCTGTCGAGATGTTTTGTCGCTTCTTTATGCACCGTTATGATATCAGCACCGGATTGTGCAAAATTCTTAATGTATCGTTCGGGACTTTCTATCATCAGATGCACGTCAAAAACTAGATCGCTCCTCTTTCTCAAATCTTTTATGAATTTAAAACCAAAAGTTATGTTTGGAACAAAAGAGCCGTCCATAACATCAAGGTGTACGTAATCTAATCCGAGCGAACTAATTAAATCTAACGCATGGCAAGGCTCGGAAAAATCTGCTGCAAGTATTGACGGACTAATCAAAACGCTTCTATCTTTCATAACTTCAATATAGCATAAACGTCTAACATCTTAAATATTTCTTTGCTTTTGTTTTTACTTTGTGCTATATTTAGAAAAGAGAATTTTAGACTTCCCGAGCAGAAATGAACTTTCTGCCCGGTTTTCTTTTTCTCCAATATTTCGTTTTTTTTAGGAGTTTCAAAATGGATTTGAAAGCAGTTTTACAAAACGAGAAAAACATGGGTAAAAACCCATTAACACAATATAAGAAAGAGGATTTTCTTGCCTTAGATAAAGAAATCTTCACAAAGAAAAGCACGCCTGAAACTCTTGATGAGCTTAGAAGCGAGGCTGTAGAACTCTATAGCCAAGAGTCGAACTATTCTATCTGCCTGCATTATATTGCAGGAAGAATTAAACTTGAGATGAGACCTCACGAGTTTAATATGGATTTAAACAATACATTATTAAACTTTTATGATGCAAGAAACTGGGAAGTTGTAAAACACCTTGGATCCCTTATTATTTCTAAAGGCGCAAACAGCATCGCATACCGTGTTCTTGGAGATGTTGCTCACGAAGACGGCGATGACGAGCTGATGTGGAAATATTACGAGAAATTCGTAAAATCTGATAATAATGATAAGGACATTATTTTCCGTTTGGCAGATCATTACGTTCAGAGAGGAGATGTAAAAGAAGCTAATGCTTTTTACCAGAGAGGGCTCTTAAGACTTAAGGCTGGCGATGACAATTCAAAGGTTGTTAAGATCTTTTCATCAATTTTAGCACTAAAGAGAAGTCCGTTCATCTTCTTGTTTAAGTATGCGCTCTCTGTAAAAGAGAAAGATCCTGAACTCTGTCTAACTCTTTTAAAAATGCTTTTGAATTATTTAAAAGACAGGAAAGAGGAACTTAAGGCGGATGAAGCAAATAAGGCAAGCGAGATCAAAAAGAACAGTGAGGATACTGTTGCCGTATTAAAGGAGATTCTCGTAATTAACGCATCTGAGGATGGAATGAGAGATGAGCTTTTAAATGTGTTTAAGGAAAAGTATGCCTCATCCCCTCGTCTCGGCGCATGCTTGAAGAAGTACATATTTAAGAATGCCAAAGACATCTCTGCCATGATTGACAGCTTTGAAAAAGACATTTCGTATTCCAAGGGAACATACGTTTACCAGAAGTCGACAAGAAGGGTTGGTAAGATTGAAGATGTTGTAAATGATCTTGTTATTGTAAGATATTCAGGAAACGAGGAACCTCAGAAGATAATGCTTGAAAGCGCTTTCAATGCTTTAGTACCTCTTACGAACCAGAATATCAAGGCGATAAAGAAAGGCGTGCCTGCAAGCAAGATTAAAGCAAAGATCTTAGGAGAGAATGGAATCGCATGGCTTTGCAGAACCCTTCTCTACTCTGCTGAGAATAAGAACGGCATCAGCTTAAAAGACATGAAGAGCGAAGTATGCCCGCAGATTCTTAGCGAAGAGGAATGGCAGAGGATCAGCAAGGATATAAAAGCCGAACTGAAGACAAACGAGTATGTGAAGACTATTCCAGGACCGACTGATTATTACATTCTTATGAGCTTTCCACAAAGCCCAAGCGAGAAAGCGCTAAGCTTATTTAAGGCTACAAACGATTTTGACGGCAAGGTAAAGGTATTTCTCGAGTCGCTAAGCGATGAGGATATCCAGAAGGATTCGGATGAAATCATGGAGATGGTTTCCTTCTTTAGCGATATCTCTGCAAAAGAGGATGAGAATCTTTCAAGACGTCTTTCATCCATTCTGACGCTTGAGGAAGCTAACGAGAACGGAACAATTACGATTCAGCTTGTTAAGTCTTTTGACGAGCTCTATAAGTCTGCCGATCTAAAAGAAAGAATTAGGGCTTTTGAAGAGATAAAGAACACAAGCATCAGGAAGTCTTTTATAGACAAGGTATTTGCAATCGACAGAAATGTCGAGGATTTGATTGAGGAGATCTTCCCTCTCTATCCAAGCTACATAATCACGAAGTTCAGAAAATATGCTAAGGGCAAACACTATTACGAATATCTAGAGAAAGTTATTGGCCTTTATAAAGATAACATGTCTTCGTTCGTATTCCTTTTGCAGGAAGTCAAAGATGACGAGCTGAAGAAGATTGGCCTTAAGAGGAAAGATTTGCTTATGACCGCATTAAAGGCACTTTCAACAGTCTCTACGTCTTCAGCATACAGCATACAGGATCAGAAGAAGTTCAGAACGACATTAAGAAAGGTGTTGATTGAAGAAAAGGGTCTTTTTGAACTTATAAGTCTTGCTCTTGATGAGGATAAGGACGATCTTAAGGTTTTCATCACTCAAAACGAGGGCCTTGATACAGAAGAGAAGATCGCGCTTGAGAAGAAGATGCAGGACAAATGGCCTGATATCTCATTCTTTAACAGAGGCGGCGGAGAGACAGAAAAAGTAAGACGTGTACAGTCGGGCTTCTTGTGCCTTGAAGAGAGCTACAATAAAAAACAGGCAGAAGTTAAGCAGATCAACACTGTCGACATGCCTCAAATTCTTAAGGAGATAAATACTGCCCGAGAACTCGGAGATCTCAGGGAGAACAGCGAGTACCAGTATGCAAAAGAGCATAAGAGAGAGCTAGAAAGAAGGCTTAGCGAACTTTCTAACGATCTTGTAACTGTTCGAATCATGAAGAGAGATGACGTTCTCGACGATCTCATTGGCTTTGGCACTAAGGTCTATCTGAAAGATAATAATAGCGGCGAAGAGCTTTCTTATACGTTCTTAGGACGTTGGGAAAGCAAGCCGGAAGAGAGGATAATCGATATCAACGCGCCTTTAGGAAAGAGCCTAGTCAACCATAAGGTCGGAGACGAAGTTAAATTCGAGATAAACGGAAAAAAGTACGATTACAGCGTACTTAAAATCGAGGTTATTATTTAAGCCGTGCATCCCGTTTGGGATGCATTTTTATTAAGATAAGAATTGAAAGGAAAAGGACGGAAAGCCCGACGGCTAAAGATAATAGCAACAGCTTTATCTTTTCATCATATGAGAAACGGAATTTTACAAATCCTTTGAAGATTGAAAGCATGATCAATGGAAGAGCGCAAATCAAGGCTTTTAAAATTGCCTCTGCCGCCACTTTCCTATCCCATTTTTCGATGAAAAAAAATCCAGCTGAAAAAGAGAGAGCAGCGGTAATAAGAAATATGAGCGAGCTTTTATAAAAACCTGATGACATGAAAAGCAGCAGAACATAAGAGAATATTATTTTTAGCGTGATAGTAAATAATATTGATTTGTTATTGCAGCTTATGAACATCATCCTTTGAAAGAGTGAAAAAACGGAGAGAAGAAATATTGTCGGACTTATCAGCGATAAGATTCTTGCAGTGTTTATAACGTCGTCAATTCTATAAGAGCTGGAAAGGAATAAAAAAGAGACTATTTCCTCTGAAAACGAGAATAGAAGCAATGAGATGGAAAGAGATAGGAACGTAAAAATCATCAGGCTTTCATCTCCCCTTCCCTTTTTCATATCCTTAAACTGCAGAATCGTGAAAAGCTCTATTAAAAATGCGTATGGAAGGTTTGCTATCGTGTATGAATTTGAAAAATATAGGCTTACGTTTTCAATCTTGGAAGATGAAAGAAAAAACGGAAGGCTTTCAACAATTGAGAGAATAATCAGCAAAATAGACAGAAAATAGGCTTTTAAAAACGCAGCGTCCGCCATTTTAATCCTAATTCGCATTCCCTCTCGGATTGCAAATATAAAGGAAAGGAAAAGATAGGAAAAAACACCTGCCAATAGCCCTTCAGAGAAAGCGAGAATACCTTTTTCCTCATGGAAGAAAATTAGGAAAATAATAGAGAATACAGACGGCAATATCGTAAGAAATGAAGAGAGAGCTTTTTTGTTATTTTTTATGAGATATGAATTGAAATTTGATGAGAGGGAGAATAAAACAAGAAAAACAAGAAGTGTTTTAAAGAAAATCATCCCCTCTTCGTAATAATATTGAGAAAAAGACGTCAGTTTAAAAATTAAAGAATAAATGAAGTCGGAAAAAAATATGGCTAATAAAAAAAGAATCGCATGGAAAAGAATTATGAAGAGCGTCGTGCTCTCGCATCTTTTTTCATCGCTTTTTAAAAGAGTAAGATTTCCTGTTCCGTCCTCAATCTTCTTTCTCGCAGGATTAATAAGGCTGAAATTGAATGATAGAATGTCGGATCTGACGCTCGAGCCGAAAATAAAAGATACGAGGCTAACTCTGATTAGCCCCGCAAGATGTGATAGCGCAATAATAATACTGGCAGCTATTTTATCTTTTTTATTTTCCATAGTAGCGTTCTATATACGACCTCTTGAATTCTAAGAAATTACCTTTGTCGATGCTCTCCCTTATTCTCGTCATGAGATTGAAAAGGTATGTGAGATTATGTTCGGTTATAAGCATTCCTCCAAGCATTTCATTGCACTTTACAAGATGGTGCAGATAAGCTCTTGAGTATTTTCTGCATGCGCTGCAGTTGCAGTTCTCATCAAGAGGTCCGTGATCAAACTTATGGATTGCCTTTTTAAGCACTACAGGTCCGTCATCAGAGAATGCAGTGCCGTTTCTCGCCATTCTTGTCGCAAGAACGCAGTCAAAGAGGTCTATTCCATTTTCAACTGCTTCAAAAATGTAATCGGGACTTCCAATTCCCATTACGTATCTTGGTTTTGAGAGTGTTACGTACGATGCCGTATGGGCAAGAAAATCTCTGAAAACGCTCTTTTCCTCCCCTACGGACAATCCACCGATCGCAATGCCGGGAAAATCCATTTCCGATATCGTTAAGGCGCTCTCTTTTCTTAGATCTTCGTAGAAATTCCCCTGTACTATTCCAAAAACGTTTCCTCTGAAATCATCTATTCTGCTTAGTTCTTCAAGAGATCTCTTCGCCCAGGAATGCGTGATTCTCATTGCTTCTTTTGCCGCTCTGTAATCAATTTTAGGAGGCGTGCATACGTCTAGGCACATTGCGATGTCGCTGCCGATTAAATGCTCCGTCTGTATGACTTTTTCAGGTGTAAATATGTGCCTTGATCCGTCGATATGGCTTTGAAAGGAAACGCCTTTTTCATCTATCTTTCTTAGAGCAGATAGGGAAAACACCTGAAATCCTCCGCTGTCGGTTAATACGTTTCCATCCCATGAGGAGAAGCTATGTATTCCGTCGAAATCTTTCATCACTTCCATTCCAGGGCGAAGATAGAGATGGTATGTGTTTGCCAAAATTAGGTTGTATCCGATCTCTTTCAGCTTGTCATGGTAGATGGCTTTTACTGTCGCATTCGTTCCCACCGGCATGAATGTCGGCGTCAAAACCTTGCCGTGAGGAAGCGTCAGTATGCCGTTTCTCGCCTTACTATTCTCGTCTTTTTTAATTACTTCAAAATTTAAATTACTCATATTCTCTTAGCTAACAATGATACCACATATGATAGGATTATTGTAATCAGTGTTGGCAAATATATAAGGGTGTAATAGCTTATTGCGCCTTGTCGTGATGCGATTGTGAATACCATTTCCGCCACATAGTAGACAACTGCTATGCTCAATGACTGCACTATTGAAAAAAGAAGGACGTTCTTTTTGTAGCTGTAGTTCATCATCATAGATATTATCGAAAGGACAAGAATTCCTATCGGTTCTGATAAGCGGGATACGTAGTCGGTAGCAGCCTCCTCAAATGCAATCTGATTTACTCCTTTTAGTCTTTTTAGATACTCTTTTGCAGTCGCTCTCTGCATCGTCTCTATGCTAAGATTCTGGCTTCTGAATAGGTCGTCTTCAAAATTGAAGCCTTCTTCGGCATATTCGTCGTAACTGCTGCTTCTTATTCTATTGCTTTCATCGACTTCCACTACGTTTACTCTATAAAAAGTCCATTTTCCATCGCTATAGTCTGCATATTCCCCTTCTATCCGCTTTAAAATATCATTTCCTTTGCTCTTGATAATAAGAGGGTTATAAAGCCTATGGTAGCTCTCGCTATACCTATCGGCATATACGAGATAGCCGCTGTTTTCATCACTAAGGGTCACCTTTCTTGCATCCTGCGTTCCTGAAAGTCCGAAATACTCCTGGCTTACTATTTCTGCATTTGTCTTCCATATCAACCCTGCGCTTTCGTTAAAGAGGAAAAAGAAGGCGGTAAAGAACAATGAGAGAATGAAAAGAGGAAGCAATATCCTTTTCTTTGAAAGCCCTGCATTGTATAGCGCTATAAGTTCGTTATTGGCGCTGAGAGAAGAGAGAAAGTATGTTATGGAAAACAATAATGAGATGGATATCAGCATCATGAAATACTTTGAAAGCGCTAAGAACGAATACCTTGCCATGTCGAAAATATTCAACTCCGACGTCATAAAAGAATCGAGATGCATGAATGTCTCTACCGCCATAACTAGAAAGGAGAATATTAAAAGGGCTGTTAAGAATGTTGCAAGCACGCTTTTTAGGCTGAAACGGATTAATATTCTCATCTATCCATCCTCCGTCTCATTTTCATAAATATGAATGCTAGTCCGGCTACTGTGAAATCCGGAAGGAAGATAAGAAAATAAGGGTCGCTATGGATGCTGAATATTTCAAGCTGAGAGAAGAACATCATGTACCAATAGGCAACCGCAATTATAAGAGAGAGCGCAAAACCTGTAAGTTTTCCATATCTGAGCTTGAACGTTCCAAGAGGAAGGGAGATGAGCGTTAAAAAGAAGCAGGCAAGAGAAAGCGAGTATTTCTTTGCAAGCTCTGCCTTGTAATACTGAGCGTAGAAGTCAAGAGGAGGATTGCTTTGCCTTAAAAGAGAGGCGTTTGCCTCATCTGCTGCCTGATTATCTACATTATTTCCACTCATTCTGCTTTTTAAGATGCTTGATATAAGCAGTTTGCTCTCCTCTCGCGAATTATGAAAACGATTTCTCTCTTCTTCTTGCCTTTGATCTCTCATGGCAATATTCTCTCTTAACACCGAAGACGAAAGATTTACAGGATTCGTGCTTGTAAGATTTGGCACTTGATCGGAGAAGTCAAGATAGAACGTTGCCTTTTCTGCGTTCGCAATTAAATTAGAACTGATATCGCTACTATCTGTTAGGAGGATTTCTGGTTCGCTTAAATCCAGACGGTAAACGAAAAGGGAAGGATCAACCATCTCTACTGTCCCTTTCTCGCTCACGACGCTTTGATTGAAATCGCTTCTGTCGGTATTAGTCATCACGATGTCGTATATGTCCCTATCTTCAACGTTTCTGTTTGCTATTACGATATTGCCAATAGTATTGGTTGCATTTGGTTCAATCTCAAAAGTCGGCATATCGCGCATTAAGAGCGTTAGCCGTTCCCTATAGACCGTGTTCGACCATGGAAGAAGGAAATCAGATACGAAAAATGTTAAGAGAGAAAAGACAAGCGACCAGATTATAAGAGGTAAAAAGACCTTTTTCTCCTTAACTCCGCTGCTTTTTAGTGCAAGCAGTTCGTTATTGGAACTCAGATCTCCAAGCACCATGGCAGAGCCTGAAAGAGTCGCGAATGGGAATGTGTAAATTAGAAACTGAGGCATTGAAAGGAGCACCATTTCAAGCATCGTAAGAAAATCTATATTTCTAAGCAGTATCCTTTGCACGAGCAAAAGGATGCTGTTTACAAAAAAGATCATGAAAAAGAAAGTGAAAGAGACCAGAAAATTGGCCAGAAATTCTTTTGATATGAAGCGGTACAGGAGAAAATTAAATCTATTATTTCTCACTTCATACCCCTGTCGAGCCAAATCCTCCGCTCTCTCTTGAACTTTTAGAAAGCTCCTTCTTCTCAACAAAGACGGCCTTCTCATACTTTGTCAGGACAATCTGGGCTATCCTGTCTCCGTTTTTAACCGTAAAAGGCTTATCAGAGAGGTTCATAAGTATCACCTTCACCTCTCCTCTGTAATCGCTGTCGATCGTTCCAGGGCTGTTCAGTACGATTATGCCGTTTTTAAGCGCAAGGCCGGAACGGGATCTTACTTGAACTTCATAGCCCTCTGGAATTTCAAGATAGAGCCCGGTAGGGATTAATTCAATCTTTCCAGGCTCAATCGTTATATCTTCTGTGATATATGCTTTTACATCAAGGCCTGCTGCCCCCGAACTCTGATATTCGGGCAGCGATACAGCCTCGTCTTTTTTCACATAAAGAAGTGCCAATTAGTTATTTCCTTCTTCTTTTGTTTCTTCTTTCTCTTCTTTGTCGTTATCGATTAATGCGTCGATATATGAGAGGTTAAGCCTTCCCATCCTGTCGATATCGATAAGCTTTACATCTACTTCCTGTCCCTGCTTTAGAACATCCTCAACATTCTTCACTCTCTTTTTGGAAAGCTTTGATATGTGGCATAGGCCTTCTTTTCCTGGGAGGATTTCGATGAATGCGCCGAAGTCTACTATTCTCTTTACAGTTCCATGGTAGATCTTGCCAACCTCAGGCTCTTCGATTATGGCCATGATAAGCTTTTTCGCTTCCTGTGCGGATGCGTTGTTTCTTCCATAGATCATGACTTCGCCATCATCATTGATGTTTACTTCAGCACCGCTTTGAGCGATGATTGCCTTGATAGTCTTTCCGCCAGTTCCGATGACAGCACCGATCTTATCATCTTCAACATGGAAAGAGATGATCTTCGGAGCAAGTTCGCTTACGTCCTCTCTTGGGCGTGCAAGAGTGTCTTGCATGATTGAGAGAATGTGCATTCTTCCTTCTTTCGCCTGGTTTAAAGCTTTGCTCATAATTTCAGGCGTTACTCCTGCAATCTTAATATCCATCTGAAATGCAGTAATACCGTCTTTTGTACCTGCTACTTTGAAATCCATGTCTCCAAGATGGTCTTCTTCTCCAAGGATGTCAGAAAGAACCACGTATTTCTCGTAATTCGCGCCTTCTGTGATAAGGCCCATAGCAATTCCTGCAACAGGCTTTGTAATAGGTACGCCGGCATCCATTAAGGAAAGACAGCCGCCGCAAACGCTCGCCATAGATGAAGATCCGTTGGATTCCATAATCTCAGATACTACGCGAATTGTATATGGGAACTTGTCCTTCTTTGGAACTACAGCCTCTAGAGCCCTCTGAGCAAGATGGCCGTGTCCGATCTCTCTTCTTCCTGTTGTGAGCCTTCCGCACTCGCCAACGCTATATGGAGGGAAGTTGTAGTGAAGCATGAAGTTCGAATATGTCTTTTCCCCGTCGATGTTATCAAAGAGCTGCTCATCCTGCACCGTACCAAGCGTTGTAACTGCAAGAGACTGTGTTTCTCCTCTTGTAAATAGCGCAGAACCATGTGTTGAAGGAAGAAGTCCGACCTCGCATGTAATAGGTCTTATTTCAGTTACCTTTCTTCCATCCGTTCTGATTCCATCATAAAGGATAGAGTGCCTTAGGATATTGTACTCCATATCTTCAAAGAGCTTAGAAACTTCTCCGTCCCTTCCCTCTTCAGCGCTTATTACGTCTGCAAACTTCTCTTTTACATTCTTGTGTGCCTCTTCAAGAGCTGCATATCTGTTTGCTTTTCCCTTTACAAAGCTTGCCTCTTTAATAAGAGGATATGCATATTCTTCAATCTCTTTCAGATATGATGTGTCTTTCTCTTCAATCTGCATTAGAGGAAGCTTCTCTTTTCCGCATAGCTCTCTCATCTGGCTCTGAGCTTCACAGATCTTTGTAATTACTGGCTGAGCGGCAGCGATTGCTCCAAGCATCTGCTCTTCGCTCACCTCTTTCGCGCCGCCTTCAACCATTGTGATTCCATCGTGCGTTCCTGCTACTACGATATCGAGTTCAGCAGTCGGAATCTGCTGGAATGTCGGATTAATTACATATTCGCCATTGATAAGAGCAACCCTTACAGCTGCGATTGGGCCGTTGAATGGGATATCGGAAATAGTTACGGCGCAAGAAGCTGCGTTGATTGCTATGATGTCAGGTGTGTTTATCATGTCGGAAGATACTACCGTTGGTACGATCTGAATCTCTCTTCCGAACTCTTTATAGAAAAGCGGTCTCATTGGGCGGTCGATAAGTCTGCTTACTAGAATTTCCTTATCCTTTGGTTTCCCTTCCCTTTTTAAGAATCCTCCAGGGATCTTTCCTGCCGCATAGTACTTCTCATTGTATTCGACGCTTACAGGTACGTAATCGATTGGTTCTGATGGTTCTTCACCGCAACATACTGTTGCAATAACTGCAGATCCCTTGTAATGCGCATAAACAGCGCCATTTGCTTGCTTGGCAATTTTACCGGTTTCGAAAACCAGTTCTCCGTCTCCAAGCGGAACGGAAACTTTTTTAACTTCAAACATTACCAAAATTCCTTCTTTAAGTTCTTTTTTTGTTCTTTATATAGATAAAAATGCGAAAGACCATCGGCCTTCCGCACTTTATTGCTTTATTTTCTAAGTCCGAGCTCTGCGATAAGAGTTCTGTATTCGTTGATGTCGCGGTTCTTAACGTACTTCAGAAGTCTTCTTCTCTGTCCTACGAGCTTTAATAGTCCGCGTCTTGAGGCATGATCCTTTGGATTTGCCTTGAAGTGCTGCTGAAGGTCATTAATACGTGCTGTAAGAAGTGCAATCTGTACTTTGCAATCTCCTGTGTTCGCACTGTTTGATCCGAATTTCTCAACGATTTCTTTCTTCTGTTCGCTAGTAATCATTTTCCTACCGTCTCCTAGTAAAAAATAGTGAATCGATTTGCTTCGAGCTGTCCGAGCAATACAATCTAAGTCCGGAAGAATCTAAGCTTACTAGCACATCTTCTTTCTCTAGACTTAAATCAAGAAGCTCTCCTTCATAGTCTCCTGGTGGCGGTAGGATCTGTGAAATCTGCTCTCGGCGGAAAGTGATGCACCCGTTCTCTCTTGAAGGTTCTGTCATAAGATCCAAACGGTATGAATCACCGGATAATCTTGAGTAAGACTCAAGATCTCCATTTATTATGAGCTTTCTTAAAAGGGTTGAAGATATCTTCTCTCCGTTTTCTGAAAGCACAAAGTCTACTTTCTTTAATAGGACAACCTCCCCCATTTGGGAAAATATCCTGATCATCTCATCCCCATCTGCACTCTGGCTTGGATTTCCGCATTTGAAATCACTTCCGAGGACTAACACTTTAGGCCTGCATAGAGAGCGGATGCTATCTAAAAAGCCACATGCAGAAATTTTACTGAAATTCTCTGAAAAGTCAATAATAGTAAAGGAATTAATTGAAAATGAAGATACATATTCTTCTCTCAGACGCATTGTATCGAGATTCTGCGCTTTCTTGCTCTTCGGATTTGTGCTGAACGTTATGCACATAGTCTCCAAAGACGGATCGGCATCCCCAGTTTCCTTCAGCGTTTCAAATATTTTTTTGTGACCTTTATGAACGCCATCGAAGACTCCGATGGCAATAGCCATTTTTGTATCTTTTTTCTCCTTGCTCTCTAAGAGCGTATTAAAATCATAAACTTTCATCGCTTTCTCTAAAAATTATCTTCATTTTACCATTAATAATTGAAGATATCGCATATAAAGAAGAGTCGAAATATAAGAATTTAAAACCTTTTTCGCAATTGCTGTCGTCAATCACTGCTTCTTTTGGAATATAGCCGTTGTCTATCTGTTTCTTATATTTTTTATTTAGTCTTACGTCAGAAAACATATCTGTCATTTTTAACAAGGTTATGTAATCATACTTTCCAATCATTTCAAGATCGTATGGGCCTACAGTCTCTCTTCTTAGATTTATTAAATGTGCGGCGCTATTTGCCTTATATGCTATGTCTCTTGCAAGAGATCTGATATACGTTCCTTTTGATACGTGAAAGCGGCAGAGAGCAATATTATTTTCATAGCTTAAGAGATCCGCGCTGTAAACTGTTATCTTTCTCTCAGGCATATCAATAATATTTCCTTTTCTTGCTTCTAAATATGCCCTTTTCCCGTTTATATGGAGCGCTGAGTATAAAGGTGGTGTCTGCATGCTCTCACCTACAAAAGATAGGACGGACTCTTTTAATTTCTCAATTGTCGGAGGAGCCGCCTCATATACGACCTTGCCTTCAGGATCTAGAGTATCAGTTTCCTCTCCGAATTTAATTGTTGCAAGATATGATTTATCAAAAGATGAGAATACGGGATTTAATTTAGTCGCATTTCCGATTAAAGCGATCATGAGGCCGGATGCGAACTTATCCAGCGTTCCAGCGTGTCCGACCTTCGTTCCTTTTTCATACTTTCTTTTAATAGAGTTCAAAGAGGAGAAGCTTGTCACGCCCTCCTCTTTATCGAAAAGTATTATGTCATTCTTTTTCATCGATTTCTTTCATTAGGCCGTCGATGATGGTATTAATCCTCTGAGCCTCTTTTTCCCTTCTGTCCGCCTTAAAGACTAAAACGGGCGTGTTCTTCGTCCTTAAGTTCTTTGCGATCCTGCTTTGAATGAATGCAGAGGCTCCGTTTAATGCCTTAACTGATTTTTCGAGGCTGTTGTCGCTTAAAAAAGACGAAATATACACGGTTGCATTTGCATTATCTTCTGCAAGACGCACTTCGCTTACGCTTACAAGAGTGCTCAGATTATGGTTTTTAATCTGACCGCTGATGATCAATGTGGATATGATCTCAGCGATCCTGCTCTCTAGTCTTTCTTGGCTAAAATCACTCATTGCTCTCTAGCGTCCTTCTAACTTCTTCTGTCTCTACGATCTCAAGGATGTCGCCGACCTGCAGATCCTGCCAGTTCTCAAGTCCGATACCGCATTCATATCCTTCGCTGACCTCTTTTGCATCGTCTTTGAATCTCTTAAGGCTTGAAAGCTTTATAAGATCCTTATTTAGCTGGATCGAGTCTCTGATGACTCTGACTAGGCTGTTTCTCTTAACTTTTCCTTCAAGTACGTAAGATCCGGCAATGACTCCGACTTTAGGCACTCTGAAGAGCTCTCTGACTTCGACTTTGCCGATATCGACTTCCTTAATCTCAGGTGAAAGCATTCCCTCCATAGCGCTCTTGATATCGTCAACAACATCATAAATGATGTTATACTTTTTAATCTCGACTTTCTCTTTTTCTGCAAGAGCTTGAGCCTTCGGAGTAGGACGGACGTTAAATCCGATAACGATAGCGTTAGATGCGCTTGCAAGCGTAATATCGCTTTCGATAATCGCACCTGCGCTTGCTCTGAGAACATGAAGCTTAATCTCTGATGTGCTTAGTTTTTCAAGAGTTCCCTGCAACGCCTCAACAGATCCCTGAACGTCACCCTTAATGATGACATTGAAGTCCGTTACCTCTCCTTCCTTGATCTTTTCATTGAGGTTTTCAAGAGTGATCTTGTTTCTACCTGCTCCCTCTCCGAGTCGTTCAAGCTCCTGTCTCTTAGCTCCAACCATTCTTGCCTGCTTTTCATCTTCTGTTACTTGGAACGGATCTCCTGCAGATGGAATGTTGCTTAGTCCTATGATCTCAACAGGATCTGACGGGCCTGCCTCAAGGATCTTCTTACCTTTGTCGTCGAACATCGCCCTTACGCGTCCTGGGTATATTCCAGCAACGTAGTAGTCTCCCTGTCTCAGTCTTCCTTTTTCGATGATGACCGTTGCTACCGTTCCCCTTCCCTGATCGATTCTTGATTCAAGGATTTTTCCAACGGCGCGGCATTTTCCATTTGCCTTTAGTTCAAGCATCTCAGATTCCAATAGGATCGTATCGAGAAGATCATCAATACCTTCTTTCTTTAAAGCTGAGATCTTGCAGTACAGAGTCTGGCCACCCCACTCTTCAGGCATGAGGCCTAGTTCAGAAAGCTGCTGCATTACGCGCTCTGGATTTGCCTCTGGAAGATCGCACTTGTTGATTGCAACAATAATAGGAACGTTTGCAGCCTTCGCATGGTCGATAGCCTCCCTAGTCTGAGGCATTACGCCGTCGTTTGCAGCAACGACGAGAACTACAATGTCTGTAACCTGAGCTCCTCGTGCTCTCATCATTGAGAATGCAGCGTGTCCCGGAGTATCTAAGAATACGATATTTCCTTTTCCAGGAACCGATACTTTGTAAGCACCGATGTGCTGAGTAATTCCTCCGAACTCGCCGGACGCTACGTCGCTTGACCTGATTGCATCCAAGAGTTTTGTCTTACCATGGTCTACATGGCCCATGATCGTTACAATTGGCGCCCTAGGCTCCATATCCTCAGGCTTATCTTCTTCGCTTTCGATAATTGTCTCGTCATAAAGAGATACAAGATGCACTTCGCAGCCAAACTCGCTAGCAATGATAGATGCAGTATCGTAATCGATATTCTGGTTGATTGTAACCATCATACCCATATTGAAAAGCTTCTGAATGATATCGCTTGCCTTAAGGTTCATTTTCTTTGCAAGATCGGCAACTGTTATGTTCTCCATAATGTCGATCTTGGATGGAACTGATGCGAGCTTATCCTCTTCCTTTTTCTTCTTTTGAAGTTGGAAATCGATTTCAGCAACTTCTCTTGTGTTCTTATCATAATCTTTGCGCCTGTTCTGCGCGCTGCTGCGTTTTCCGCCCTTTTGATTAATCTCAACCTGAGGTGCTACGCTTGGCTTTGATCCGAACTGGTTTCTATTAAATCCGCCATTCTTATTAAAGCCTGGCTTTCCATCCCTATTTAGCGTTCTGTTCGCATTGTCCTTGTTAGGAGTATAAGTCTGTCCTGGCTTGAGCTGGTAGCCGTCCTTCTTCTTGAAATCCCTATTCTGTCCGTCTCTAGAATCTCTTTTTTGATCTCTTCTGGCATTGGCTCCGACAGGGCGTCCTCCAACAATTCCAGCAACTCTTGGCCTAGAAGGATCTGCAACAGTCGTTCCAGGAACCACCTGGCCAGGAACAGGAGGAAGGTTCGTGCTTTTTATGATAACAGGTCCATTATGCAGAGGAGACTGAATCCTATTTCCAGGACTCTTTTCCGTATGAGGATGGGGAGCGAATTTGTTCTGCCCAATGACAGTACCGTAATTCTTTTTCTTTGCATCAATGGACGGAGCCTTTTCTTTTGCCGGCGCCTTAGCAGCATTAACAGATTGAGATGCTGAAGCTGCAGTATTATCGGCCTTCAGAGGTTGTTCCTCTTTTTTTACAGGCTCTTCTTTCGCTTCCTCTTTTACGATCTCTTCTGGGGCTGCAGGCGCTTCCTCTTTGATTTTTACTTTTACTACAGGCTTTTTCTTAATGACGACTTTTCTTTTTACAGTCTCTTCCTTAACTTCCTCTTTTTCCTTGGTTTCAAAGGTATCCGAGGGCGTTCTCTTAATGACTGTAGCTTTCATTTCTTCAACTTTATCTTCTTGCATTGTTATCCTTGTTAATTATTACTCAAACTCAAATTCTGCACCGCAGTTTGGACATACCGTCGTGCCAGCGGCAAGAATGCTATGACATCTTGGACACTCAAATGAGTACTCATCATCCTCTACGATATCTACGACGCTTCTAACCTCGCTGATCTCGTCATCTGTAAATCCAAGATCTTTAAGATCCTGATCAGTGTAATCGAAGAATTCTTCGATTGACCAGATATCCCTCTTCTGTAGTTTCTCAACAAGAGCCTTGTCCAGACCTACTTCGCTAATAGGAGTGTCATCTGGAGCAATTCCAAGCTGATCGTTTGTAAGTTTAGGCTCCTCTTGTTCATTCTCGGTTTCTGCATCTTCATCTTCTTTAAAGAGATCATCTACATCCTGATATATCTTCTGAGTCTCTTCCATCTCTGCAAACTGGCTTGGAGTCTTTACCTCAATGTTCCAGTCGCAAAGCATTTTTGCAAGCTTTACGTTAACTCCAGCCTGACCGATTGCGATTCCAAGCTGATTGTCATCAACTATGGCAACAATGTGCTTACTCTGAGGATCCATTACGACAACGCGCTGAATCTGTGCAGGAATTAATGCATTTGCAACGAATGCAAGAGGATCTGTAGAGTATCTTATGATATCGATCTTCTCTCCTTCGCATTCTGTCATAACAGTCTGAATTCTAAGACCTTTTGCTCCGACAACTGCTCCAACTGGATCAACGTCGCTCTTTCTGGAAGTTACTGCGATCTTTGTTCTGACGCCAGCCTGTCTTGCAATACTCTTAATCTCTACATCTCCTGCAGCGATTTCAGGAACTTCGTTTTCAATCAAGGCTTTTACGAATTCCTTGCTTGCTCTTGTTAGTGTTATTCTTACTCCGCGCTCAGTTCCCTTATCCTTTCTTCCCCTTCTCTCTGGAGAATCTGCTTTTTCTACTTTTTCTACAAGAAATTTATATTTCTGCTGGATGGCGTATGTCTCTCTTGGGCTTTGAGCGCGCAGAGGGAAATTAGCCTCAATCTCAAGTCCGATATTTACAGCATAATCTCCGTTTTCTCTCTTTCTCTTAATCTCACCATAGATGAGCTTGCCCTCTTTTCTCTTATTGTCAGCATATAATTTGTCGTTGAAATACTCTTTTACAATTTGCTGGCCTCTCTGCTTTGCAGACTGAACAGATGCGGATTCGAAGCTTTTCGGATCTAGCGGAATCTTTACTTCATCCCCTTCCTGAATATCCTCATCTCCTGTCAGCTGAATAGCATCTTCTAGAGGAATTTCCGTAAATTCGGAATACCAGTTCTCTTCTTTTACGACTCTCCTAATCTGATAAACGCTCATCTTCCTTCTGCTGTCGTCAAATTCTATTACGCAGTTTTCATCAGTTGCGAACTTCTTTTTATAAGCGCTTCTTATCATATCCTCAATGAGCGAGATAACCTGATCTTCGCTCATGCTTTTTCCGGAGATCATCTCATTGATTTCCTTTGTTAGATCCAAGCTCATTTCTCTTTGGCCTCCGTATTATCATCCAATTTAGCCTTTGCTATATCCGAATATTCCAGTTTTATTTCATTTCCGCTTTCTTTTCTGTCTTCGATAGTGTAGTTAGAAAGCGTTACAGATTCATCATCCGCATCCTTTATATCTCCAGTGACGTAGCATGAATACTTATTTGAATACGCCCTTACTCTCTCTCCTCTGAAGATCTTGAACTCAAGCGTGTCCTTGAAATTTCTGCTGATTCCAGGAGATGAAACTTCAAGCTCGAGAGATCTTGAATAAGTAAGACTAAGTCTTGGATAGATCAAATTATAAATCTTCTCAAGATCGTCCGTTGTTATTGATCCATCTCTCTTGTGGCAAAGAACCCTTATTTTAACATTATTCTTTACTTCGCTTTTACTTACTTCAACAAGAGAGTATCCGATATTCTCAATCAAGCTTGAGATGTCTAAAAACAGAATGCTCTTTGATGCGTCGCTTGTTAGCATAATCCTCCGACATAAAAAAAGGGAGCCATTCTTGGTCCCTTAAATCACTTTAATGAAACTAACTGTAGTTTATTGATCTTGGCCTCAGCTGTCAAGCCTCTTTTTCAGATCTAGTATCAAATTAAACGCATCAAGCGGCGAAGATGTGTTTATATCGAAAGAACGTATTTCATCAAGCAAATCGTTATCCAGAGAAAATTCGATGTCGTTCGCTATAAACAAATCGGCATCTCTGTTTTTCATATCATAGTCGGCAAAGTGTTTCTTCTGAAATGTTATCGCACTCTTTATCACCTCTTTAGGCAGGCCTGCAAGTCGTGCAACGTGTATTCCATAACTGCTAGTGGCGACCCCTTCCGTCGCTTTTCTCAAAAATACGATGCCATCCTTATTCTCTTCGACTTTAAGTGTTATCAACTGCATTTTGTAGGTATCGAAATGAGTCAGTTCGTGGTAATGAGTTGAAAACAGAGTGATTGGTCCGAGGTTCTTCAGATATTCTATTATCGCATAAGCTATGCTCATTCCGTCTTCAGTGCTAGTGCCTCGACCTATTTCATCCATGATTATCAGGCTGTTTTTCGAAGCTGACCTAAGAATCTGGCTAGCTTCACTCATCTCGACAAGGAACGTTGACTCGCCTTTTGCGAGATTGTCCTGAGCCCCGACTCTGCAGAAAAGCTTGTCAAGAAGAGGAATCTCTGCCTCCCTTGCCGGTACGAAGAACCCCATATGGGAAAGAATTGCAATTAATGCAATCTGCCTTAAATATGTGCTTTTACCTGCCATATTCGGACCTGTTACGAGTGCAAAACATCCTTTTTCCGATGAGAAATCGTTAGATATGAACTCGTTTCTTCCCATATATGCTTCAACGACAGGGTGCCTTCCGTCCTTTATTACAAGTTTGTTTTCAGCGTTCAGATGGGGCCTTGTGTAGTTCATCTCCTTTGCAAGCTGCGCGGCGCTTGAATAGAAATCCAAAAGGCTTAAGAGCCGTCCTACTTTTTCGATTTTCTCTGCCATTGCAGATGCATCTTTTAAGAACTGCCTGTATATCTCTTTTTCCCTTATTGCTGCCTCTGCTGATGCTCCGCTAATTTCCTCTTCGATTTTTATAAGTTCTTCTGTCGTGTAACGCTCACCCGTTACTAGGGTCTGTTTTCTAATAAAATAGTCAGGAACTTTCGATACCTGTCCTTTAGGAACTTCAAGATAGTGTCCAATTATCTTGTTCTCCCCTGCCTTAAGTATCGTAAGCCCGCTTTTCTCCTTCTCTTTTTCAATGTATGAAGAAAGTATTTCTGAGCTTTCTGCGATAATTTTCCTATAATGGTCGAGCTTATCATCAAAACCGTCTAAAATAATTGTTCCTTCGTTGTTAATATTCGTACACTCAGGATTGATTGCACTTTTAATTTTTTCAGAAAACTCTATTAGAGCAGAAAAGTCTATATCCTCGTTATTATCTATTAGTTCCAAGTACTGCTGGTATTTCACAAACAGCGAAAACATAATGTCAAGGCTGAACGTTAATGCTGTGAAATCCTTTGGAAGGGCCTTTAAAAGGCTCATTCTTGATGAAAGGCGTTCTAAGTCTGCAACCTCTTTCAAAGATGATCTAACTTCTTTCAATTCGTCAGGATTGCTGTAAAAATGTTCCACCCAGTCTAGGCGTTTGTTTATCTCATCAATATTTGCCTTAGGCGTCAGTATTTCGCTTTTAAGCCTTCTTGCTCCAGATGCCGTAACACACCTGTTAATAGCCTTATAAAGCGTGTAATTTCCTTTTTTATCCCTCATGCTCTCAACAAGCTCAAGAGATCTAATTGTCGCGGCATTCATATAAAGGTATTCTTCTTCCCTCTTCCACTCTATTACCCTGAGCTGAGGAAGGGATGATTTTACCATTTCATTCAGATAAAGAAGAAGCGCTGAAATTGGTTCAAGAATAGGATCTTTCTCTCCAATTTTGAAATCACTTAAATCTATTTTTCCAAATTGCCTTTCAATTTCTTTTTTGCCGCTTTTAACTGAAAAATAATAAGAGGGAAGTTTCGTTATAATGGCACCGCTTGAATCGAGAACGCTTTTTAAGCCTTTATTAGTGAAATAGAGATCGTCTGAAACAAGAATCTCTTTTGCCATGATAGTGCATAAAGCATCAGAGAGGTTGCTGTAATCCTGACTTAGCTTCACTTTTTGAACGTAAAACGCTCCAGATGTGATATCGGCATAACTTAAATATATCTCTTTCGCCTTTAATGAAAGAGATAAGATGAATGACGTTTCATCATTCTCTAAATATTCATCTTCGACAACCGTCGCAGGGGTATATACCTGTATTACCTTTCTCTCAGCAATCTGGCGTGAATTCTCATTTAAATTTATCTGCTCGCATATGGCAACCTTCTTTCCTTCTTCAAGCAGGCGCCCTATGTAGTTTTTCGCTGCATGGTATGGAATGCCGCACATGGGAGTTGCCCCCCTATGTGTCAGAGTGAGGTTTAAAAGCTTTGACACTTCGATTGCATCTTCATTGAACATTTCATAGAAGTCGCCTAAACGGAAGAAGAGCACCTTGTCCTGGTGCTCTCTCTTTATTTCCTGATACTGCCTCATCATCGGAGTCAGTTCTTCTGTCTTATTTGCCATATAAATCTTTTAGTAAATACTTGTAGAAATTGCAAGAACCAATTTCAGACCGCCAGGAATTATTCCATCGTTATCCCATTGCCATTGCTGTTCTATGAGCGTTGCGTTCTTTACGATATATAATCCTAGAGGGAAGCCTGGAATAGATAGTCTTATTCCTGCTCCGAATGCAAAATACCAGTCAATGTTATCAAAACTTGCAAGTTCTGCCAAAGTCTCAGTCACTCCTGTAGCGCTTGCAAATGCCTCAACATTCAAGATATCCAGAACGATAGGATAGCTTAGCTCGATCTGGTTGTTCCATAGGAAAGATAGGTGCGTTACGGAATCAAAACCACGTCCAATGTTCATTCCATCAATATAAAGCATTTCGTATGTCGTTGCACCTTCTGCAGCTTCATACCAATCCCATCCTGTTTTATCGTCCTTGTTGTTCCAGAACTGAGGAAGCATTACGCTTACAGAGCTGGTTCCAGAGAGTACCAAGTGGCTCTCCCTTCCTTCATCGTTGGTTGCATGGAATAGCGAGAGGTATGCGCTTGCGCTAAGCGAAAGTCTGTTATAGTTTGAAAGGCCTCCGAGAATTCCTCCCGCATATGTGTATCCGAGAGAGATCACATATCCTCTTGTCGTGTTTCTAATAAGGTCTCTTCCGTCCCATGTTAGATTGAATGAGAGTCTATTTGAGAACCTCCATCCTTCATGATATTTTGTAACAAGCTCTTCATACGGATCATATTTGTTTTCATCATAGACCGCATGGTTCAAGCCAAGAGATATTCCACCTCCGACAGTAAGGTTTCCTGCATCAAATTGGAATGTATAGCCTGTGTTATAACCTAAAGCAAAACGGTAGTAGTCATATTCCATCAGGTATCCGATGCTTGGATAATCTTCATCTGATGCATACCATTCGTCTGCAGAACCGTATCCGAGCGGATAGGTCTGCTTATACTGATCCCATCCATCGTAATAATCAGATCCGATACCACGCTGGAGTACGTTGCGTCTATTGCTTCTCTCAAAGGAGAAAGATATTCCGTTCGACCATCTCTGATTTCCAACCCAATCGTCACTTAAGCCAATTGATACGGACTGTGTCGTAGGGCTGAGCGTCGTACTGATTGATAAGTCTCTTCCTGTTCCGAATAGGTTTGTATCTGACCATGAGAGGAATCCTGAAATAGGGAACTCGTCAAGCGTTCCTCCGAATGTCGCTCCAAACTGAAGCTCCATCTGATTTCCTTCTTCTATCTCAAATACGATAATCAAGCCGTTTTCAGTGCTTCCAGGAAGAAGCCCGACTCTGATATTTCTTACAAGGCCGGTATTATAAATATTCTGCTGGCTTCTTATGATTGCATCTCTGTTATAGATGTCTCCAACATGAATCGTAAGCTCTCTTTCAAAAACTCTCGGCAAAGTCTTCGTAAGTCCTTCAATCCTGATTTCTTCTATGTATGACTGCGTTCCTTCTACGATTTGGATTTCATAATTCACTATGTTCGATCCCTCTTCAATCGAAGGAATAGGATTGATCTGACAGGCCGAATATCCATTGTTCTGATAGATATTAAACAGCTCCATGTACATGTTCTGAAGGCTTACAGTGTCATGCACATCACCCTCTTTAACACTGATAATCGATCTGATGTAATCATCACTATATACGTTATTTCCATTGAATGTGATTGTGCCGAAGAAATATTGCTGCCCTTCTGTAATATGGAAAATAACATTTAAGAATCTATAGTTATCACCCTCTTCTGTTGAATCGACTATTTCGACGCTGTCTATTCTCGCATCACTGTAACCATTCTGATAATAGTAATTTAGAATTGCGTTTACATCGCTGTCAACCGTCGACTGAACGAAGTTGCCGCTATTGAAAAAAGATCTCTGATGGCTCTCTATCTGTCCTGAGAGTTCCTTTTGCGTGAATACAGTCGCACCATCGAACGTTATGCTTCTAATCTTATACTGTTCTCCTTCGGAAACTGTATATAAGATGGCCTCTGTATTTGTAGTCGCATCAAAAGAACTTGTACATGTTACGCTGCAATCTCTATAACCGCGGCTAAGGTAATACGATCTGATTAGCTCCGCATTGGCATTATAATCATTACTGCTGATAAAAGATCCTACGCTGTAGTTCTGCTGGTCAAGCAGCGTCCTATCGCTTGCGTTTTCATTTCCTTCTATGGTAACTGAAGATACCATTGGATTCTCAACCACATTAAATCTTATTACAAGAGACGCCCCAGTCGTTCCTCCTCTGAGAGCTTCAGCAGAAATATATTCAATGTAATTCTGTGCGTACAGCGTGTTGTACATCCTTGTGAAAAGGTCGTTTGTAAATTCGGCATCAAGGTAATCGGATAGCACCTGATCAAGAGTACTTTCGCTTACGTTAACAAGTCCTGTATACTCGAAATCAGAAATAGGCATGCCAACCCACCATTCAGCACTTTCATTGCTGTTTTGACTCTCTTGAACCGTATCATCGGCAAAGAGCGGGAAGAAACAGCATATAATCATCAGCAAAAATATTAATGCTTTGTTATTCCTAATCATCGTAACTCCTAGAGATGAGAATAGCAGAATAGCGCTTAAAATACAAATCTCTTACTGAACGTTAGTCCGAGATATTTGAAACAGCTGTCAATCGTGAGACTTTGCGGCCGCGTGAAAAGCGTGACAGAACAAAGTGGATTTTCCCACTCAAGAGACAGTTCGATATCCAAAAAGAGATCGCTGGACAAGAAAGAAGAAACGTTATCGTAATCTTCCCTCTCTCCCGCTCTCCTCTGAGCGCTAAGATGGGCAAGCGCCTCAAAATAGAGATCAGGGGTGATGTATTTTCCCATGTAGAGTGCAGTACCGTCCAGATACCTTGCGATAGGAGATATGTTCCATCTCTGGGCATTCTGTCCGGTGAGAACCGCATCATACACTAGATTTCCAATTATATTCGTGTGTAGCGTGAAAGTATCAAGATTAAGTGAATTTCTTATGGACATTTGAAGACTATTAGAATTGTTTTGTCCAATAATACCCATTCTCTGCAGTACGTCCACGCCTGTTGTTAAGAGAGAAACCATATTGCCTAGGTTCGTTCCTGAACTGTCAGTATTGACAATGGACTGTCCTAGTATGCTCATTATCTCAGAAAGATCTTTTGCTGGAGAGCTTTCGAACATTGGCGTAAAGTTATTTAAGTCTGCTTCTCTCAACACTAGATAGATATCGACAGGATCTCCGTCTTGATCGAACGTTTTAAGCTCCGCTCTCAAATTAATTACAGGATCTATCGAGTTTATTCCGTTTTCTCTGAAATTGATGCTTCCTTCCCTTATGAAGAACGAACGTTGGAAATAGTAGATCTCCCCTGCTCTTAGATTGAGTGCGCCGGAAGCTCCAAATCCTCCGTTTTGACTTGTGTAGAATCTAATATATTGGTTTTCAGCAGCAGTCGCGCTTATGATTGGATTAGGTCCAGATGGGAATGTAAACGAGTTGTTGCTTACTAGATGCAGATTAAAGTCATAGCTTGTCTTGATTCTTGTTCGATACCAGCTCGGAAGGTCAGCCATTCCAAGAGAAAGCTCTGCATCGAGAATATTCATATCTCCTGAAAGGGTTACGCTTTCTAGCCTTCTTTGAAAGAGATGGAACGACCCGCTTACCTTTCCTTTCACGTCTACATTCATGCTTGAAATCGGGAAGCGAAAATCAATCTCATCTCCTTCGTCCACATTCACATCTACAGTATAGTGATCGAATCCAAGCCCGTCAGAGAGATAGAAGCATACCCTTCCTCTTGCGTTCGATCTTCTTCCTTGGCTGTCTATCACGCTTAAGGAAGTAAGGGCGCTTTCAATATTGTTATCCCAAACAGTGAAAAATATGTTATGCGATACGACCTTCTGATCTGGAAGCCAGAAGATTTCCATTTCAATCATTTCTGAACTTAGATAACCGTATATCTTCATGTCGTTCACAGGGCCAAGAAGGGTAAGATCTCCATCTGCAAGTGAGTTCTCAGAGAAATTAATTACAGGCATTACCATAACGAGGTTTGCAACATATAGGCTTAAATCTCTTATTGAGATATCGATATTGACTATCTCGCTTATGCTTCCATCAAGCGATAGCTTTCCAATTTCTCCAAAATCCAATGAGAGATTAAGAGATTTATTAGTTACATCATAGTATCCTGCTACGAAGTCGCCAGACAGATTTAAAATATTGTCGTTGTAAGTAAATGCAGATTGCTTTCTACCGCTTAAAAGCGCGTTATCTATATTCAGTTCATTCAATACGATCTCTCCGCTTAAGCCGTTGAACTTTGATCTGTAATAATCGACTATGAAATCATAAAGATTATCTTTTCTTTCGAAATCGATCTTTGCGTTTAAATCAAGCGTTATAGGATAATCTCTGTCTCTGTTGCTTATATCGTATTCAAGACGAAGAGGAACTTGAAGCTCTCCTATGGTTGTATTAAACACTGCCTCATCTATCATAAGGCTTAAAGATGGAATTTCATAGCTGAATGACGAAATAATGATTTCCCTGCTGTTTATCTCGACATCTGCCTTCGCACTTAGAGGATTTGATGGATCGTTGGTTTCTAAGCTGAACACTCCAGAAAATGACAGAGAGTCAAAGTCCTGCCCCATACCCATTAAATCCGCATTGATCAGGTTATTGCCAAGTCCTATTCTCTCTGCATTAAAATTGGATAGTCTGAAATATCCAGTTAGGTAATTATTAAACGGCGTTATGCTAAGTGCGATATTCTCGCTGCTGCTAAGCATGTTGAGAGCAAAAGAATGAGTTGAGAACGTATAAGAAAGATTGCCGCTTAAAGGAATGAAAACTGAAGATGAGAGCAGTATGTCGTTTATTTTAAACGAACTGTTATCCATTGCAAGTGAGAATGAGAGATCAGGATTTCCGGGAAGAAGGTAAAGGTTGTCTATGTTTATCACATCGGAAGACAGTCTTACTTCTTGGCTTGTAACGTTAAAATAGAAGTCAGCCCTGCCGTTTATGCTTGATCCTTCGTTTATTGATGATCTATGAGGAAGCATGAAACGATCAAATTCAAGAGAGCTTACGATCTCGTCGCCATAAGATAGAATGAACTCTGCCCTGTCGTTTTTAATCATTACCTCTTGATTGTTAAAATTAATGTCGACATAGAAATCATAGCTAGTGCTCCTTGTTAAAAGGTTAGCGTTACTATAAAGATGGCTTAGATCTTCAAAGTTGAAGAGACCTGAAAGCCTTACACGTTCAAAAGTAGGGAACGTTAAATCAAAACTGTACTCTCTTTCGCTGTTAAGCATCAGATCGAGCGTCAATATCCTGTTTCCAGATGATGTCGATTCAAGGAAAAGACTTCCATATGGGATGAAATTGGAAGAGCTGAGCCTTCCAGTGAAACCTAGACGTATGAAATCTGTCGTTATGTTGAAAAGGCTTATTTCTATATCATCATTCAACTCGGCATTAAGGCTTGTTGCCGCATTGAAAGTAAAATATGAGAATCTTATTCCAGATAGGCCTATGGCGTAACTGACATTACCTCTGTAGCCAAGACTGACACTCTCATCTTTTACAAGATTAGCATTGAAGATTCCGTTCAATGTGGTTTCATCTGCGATATAATTCTCAATTATAGGGATATATCTGTGGATGTATGGAAGAAGCGTGCTAAGATTAAGACTTCTAAGTTCTGCAGAGATGTTTATCTCATCTCCTGCATCGATTCTTAAAAGTGCCGAATTAGCATAATTGAAATAGAGGTAGCCCGAACCATTATCATAATTGAGGTTTAAATCCATATTTTGTGATAATGACGGAAGATCTATAGAATTCATGTTGACTCTGAGACTCTCTATTTTATCTTTATAACTTAAATCGAAGAAAAGAGATGCTGTAGTGTTGTCCAATATGCGTTCTTCTGATGAAATGGATAGAGTTGCGTTAACTCTTGCATCATAGCTTTCTAAGAAGTTAAAGTTGAGTGCCATATTGTTAAACGTGATATCGTTAATCGACGAGACATAATCGTTTATAAGGCTTGTTGATATGCTTTTAGCACTAGAGGTGACGTCTTTTGTATTGAAATTGACGTTTAAAATCAATTCTTCTATTTCGGCAAAAGGATCAGTTGCTCTGAATATCGTCGTACTTACGCTATCAAGCGACAATGCATTATCCGTAGAATCAAATGCGAAGCTCAGATCTTCAAGGCTCAACGCGTAATTCTGATAGGATGCGACAATTACGGAAATCTCAGAAGAGAAGACATGGTTGTTTACTCTTAGATACGATGGATAGATTCTAGAATAAAAAATATCCTTATAAGCTGCAGTCGCACTGTTAAAAGACAGGCGCACATCATTATTGAGAATCTCTCTAAAGTCGCTTAAAGTACTGTTGATTGCGATTCTCTCAAGGCTTACGTCAGCATCTTTATACGATAAATCAAGAGTTGAAAAACCTGCATCAAAAGAGTATGTTCCGTCCCTTTTATTTATAAGACGCGCATTTATGCTCTTCGCATCAACACTTAAATCATTTTGCATATAGCTGATATTATCAAGGCGTATGTCAAGTTCTTCTAAAAGATTAGCAGTACTGATGATGCTAAAGAGTTCAGCGTCCATTAAAGAAAAAGATAAAAAATTGAAGTCTAAATTATTAATCCTAATCCTGAATGCAAAATTATTATCATTTCCGTTTTCATTTTGAGAACTTGCACCTATTCCGCTATTTTTGTTTTGCATCAGATTTTTAATTGCATCAAAGGCAGCAGTGCTTATGCTGACGTCTGTCTCATCAAGGGTTATGTCGAAAGTCCCCTCTCCTCCTAGTAGAGATCTCACAAAAGATAAAAACGATGAATAGAGCGTTATAGAGGACGAATAGAATATGTTTTCTTCATCTAGAGAAATTTCAACATCATTCAACGTAATATGATTTCTTACGTTTTTATCCATCTTGGAAAAGGAAATGTTTAGCCTCTTTTCCTGGCTTATTGTTTTAAGCGCATTATCAAGCATTATCTCTGCAGGGGTCTTTGCAGAAAAAAGATAGACAGAAAGAAGAGAGATAAAAGCAAATGTTAACGTAATAATTAAGCTTGTTATTACTATCTTTATCGGCGAATGGTATTTCATTTTCTTTCTCTCTTATCTATACTCTACCAATATAAAGTATTTTTGTTGTTTTTTCATTACTAAGGAATATTTATGGATAAAATCATTAAAGGCTTTGTAGTGCTTGAAGGTCTTGACGGTGCGGGAACCACCACGCAGAAAAATATAATCACCTCTCTTCTTGAGAATAAAGGGCATACTGTGGTATCGACTTTTGAACCAACAGACAGCGAGGTCGGCAAGCTTATAAGAAAGGTTTTGAGAAACGAGGTCAAGCTTCCGCCGCTTTCTCTTGCGATGCTTTATGCTGCTGATAGAGAAAACCATATCAACGGGGAAGATGGCATAATAGAAAACATCAAGAATGGCAAAATCGTCATATCCGACAGATACTTCTACTCGTCACTTGCATACCAGAGTCTTTATACTGATGAAGAAAAAATATACGCACTTAACGATTTTCCTCATCCGGAGTATCTAATTTTCTTAGATGTCGATGTAGATACATGCCTGAAAAGAATCAATAAGAGAGGACAGGAGAAAGAGATCTTTGAAAAAGAGAGCTTGATGAGGAAAATCAGGGAAAACTATTTAAAAAGCTTCTCATGCATCCCGTCCTCTGTGAAGTTCTTAAAAATCGAAGGGGATATCTCAATCGAGGAGACAACGGAGAGGATCCTATCTTTTCTTAGCTTCTGATGAACATTGCGTCTCCATAGCTGAAGAATCTGTATTTCTCTTCTATCGCATGCTCATATGCTCTCATTATGTTATCTTTTCCAGCCATTGCGGAAACGAGCATCAAGAGAGTCGATTCTGGAGTGTGGAAGTTAGTAAATAGGCTGTCAACGAATTTGAACTTATATCCGGGATGGATGAATATGCTCGTATTGTCTTCCCTTTTTTCTAAAAGGCCAGCATCGTTTGCGCTGCTTTCAAGAGTTCTTAAGCTCGTAGTTCCAATCGAGATTATTTTTTTCCCACTCTTTTTCTCTTCATTTAGAGCGTCCAGCGTTTTCTCATCTATCTCATAGTGCTCGCTATGCATATGATGGTCTTCTATCCTCTCGCTTCTTACCGGTAGAAAAGTTCCCATCCCGACATGCAGCGTAACTTCATAGATGTTTACCCCTTTTGATCTTATTTCATCTAAAAGATCTTTAGTAAAGTGAAGTCCTGCAGTCGGAGATGCGACAGACCCTTCTTTTTTTGCATAAACAGTCTGGTATCTCTTCTCGTCTTGAAATTCGTCTTCCCTTTTTATATAAGGCGGAAGAGGAACATGTCCGAGCTTTTCAAAGAAATCATTTTTAATTTCGCTGTCGAATTCTACTATCTTCGTCCCATCTTCCCTTTCGCCCTTTATTTCAGCCTCTCTATAGACGTTTCCATCTGAATCTAAAAAGAAATACTTCTTTCCAACCTTCTGCCTTTTAGCCTTGCTAGTCATGGCATTCCAGCTTTTATCGTCATTTTCTGATAGGAAGAGAAATTCGACAGTTCCACCGCTCTCGCTTTTTGCATATGTTCTCGCCTTTCTAACCTTGCTGTTATTTAAAACTAATACTGAATTTTCATCTATTAACGATGGAAAATCATTTATCTTCAGATCTTTGTAAGCTCCTGTATATCTATCTAAAAGCATCAGCCTGTCGTTTCCACGCTCAGAACATGGATACTGTGCTATAAGTTCTTCTGGAAGATCAAAATAGTAGTCCTTGGTTAACATCACATCCTCTTTTCAAATTTAATAACTCATATGCCTTATCTGTTACGCACCTGCCCCTTGGCGTTCTTTTCAAATAGCCCTGTTGAATAAGATACGGTTCGTAAAAGTCTTCAAGGCTTTCAACAGCCTCTCCAACGCTAATAGAAAGGGTTTCGGCGCCAACAGGTCCGCCATTGTAATATTCGATTATCGTCTTTAGTATCTGGCGGTCCATCTTCTCTAGTCCGTTCTTATCTATTCCAAGTCTTTCAAGGCCTTTTTCCACAGTCTCTTTCGTTATTATCCCATCGGTAAGAACTAACGCAAAGTCTCTTAATCTTCTCAAAAGACGGTTTGCGATTCTTGGCGTTCCTCGCGAACAATGAGCTAAAAGAAGTAGAGCATCGTCGTCTATTTCGGTTTTTAATATCTTCGCGCTTCTTTTAATTATGTTCGCAAGCTCTTCATCGCTATAGAAATCGATATGCAAATTTATTCCAAAACGCGATGCAAGAGGAGATGAGACGCTTCCTGCCTTTGTTGTTGCGCCGATTAGCGTAAAATGGGGAAGAGGAATTCTCATTGTCCTCGCAGCAGGACCCTGCCCTATTACCCAGTCTATCTCATAATCTTCCATCGCGATATAGAGCATCTCCTCGATTATTGGTTTTAGACGATGGATTTCGTCTATGAAGAATACGGAGTTCTCTCCTAGGTTTGTTAAAATTCCAGCAAGGTCTTTTGGTTTATCAAGGGCTGGCGCGCTTGTCATTCTTATGTCGGTATTCATCTCATTTGCAATAATGCTTGCAAGTGTTGTTTTGCCAAGCCCCGGAGGGCCGACTATGAACGTATGATCAAGAGCCTCATTTCGCTTTCTTGCCGCTTTTATAAAAACATCAAGATTGTCTTTCAATTCTTTCTGCCCCTGAAAATCTTCAAGCAGCTGCGGACGAAGTATGTTCTCATGCCTGTCTTCGCTGTCAACATACTCTTTGCTCATTAAGGAAGGCGCTATATCTTCAAGTTCTTTAATCTCGGATTCAAAATCTACAACCATATCAACCTTTTATTAGAATTTGGAAAATGAAATTCTCTTTCTCGTTTTTAGTCTTTCCAAATAATTCTAACTCATTTTCTTTTAATATTCGCTCTATTCTTTCCCTAACCTGCTTCTTATCATGTCCCATCTCGACAAACGCATCGACAAGATCTTGATACTCAAAAGCACTTCTGCTGTTTTTTGCAATTTTTTCATCGTTTTCTCCTTGTTCAAGGATAAGGACGTTTCTAAGTTGCAAAATGAGTTTCTGTGCAGTTTTTGCGCCCATTCCGGGAATTTTAGAAAGTTTTTTAACGTCGCTTTTGTCAAGCGCTTGAAGAAAATCCGTAACGTTCATGCTTGAGAGAACTTTCATTGCCTGTTTCGCCCCTATTCCGTTTACAGTTAGAAGTTCGACAAAGCATACCCTCTCATCTTCCCTGAGAAATCCATAAAGGAGCATTGCATCCTCCCTGTGGACTAAATAAGTAAGGATTTTTAAATTGTTTCTTTCCTCATCGCTTTTTTTAAGGATCTCTTCAAGATCTAAAGTACTTATCTCAATAGAGTATTCAACTCCGCTATTTGTTAAAATAAATATGTTGTTGTCCTTAAACGACGATAGCTTTCCGTAGATTGCGTTTATCAAAAGATTAGTTCCTCCTAAGCCTTACATCCCCGCTGTTATTTGTAATATAGCATAAACAGTCTGCAAGAGCATCGGCCGCATGATCAGGTTTTGGAATCTTCTCTAGTTTAAGATGCAGGCGCACCATCTCCTGAATCTGGTGCTTGTCAGCAGTTCCTGTACCTGTTACAGCCATTTTTATCTGCAACGGAGAGTAAAAAGAGACTGGGATGTCCATGCTCATTAGACGATATGTTAATGCTCCAATAACTTTCGCAACAGGAACGGCAGAGGTGATGTTCCTTGCAAAATAGATATCTTCCATAGAGCAGACGTCGATCTTATATTTAGTTGCAATGCTTGCAATATCCTCTGCAAGTGTGAATATCCTGTCCTGAAGCCTTTCTTTGCTCTCTGTCTTTACAATTCCAAAAGAAACAGGCCAGATGCGCTGCTTCTCATACTCAACAACGCCCCAGCCTGTAGTAGCAAGTCCAGGATCTATTCCCAGAATCCGCAAACCTTACTCCTCTACAAAATCGTCAGGAAGCTCCATGTTAGTAGATACCTGCTGAACATCATCAAGCTCCTCTAAGCGCTCTACGATTTTAAGAACCTTATTTGCTTTCTCGTTATCAAGAACGACTGTCTGATCTGCAATCTTGTTGATATCAGCGCTATCCTGTTCGAATCCTGCTTTCTGCATTGCCTCAAGAACCTGAGCAAAATCTGCAGGAGTGGTTGTTACTTCGATGATTCCATCTTCTGTCGATACGTCTTCAGCACCATTTTCTAGAGCAGCATCGAAGATTTCTTCCTCGCTGTACTTCGATGCGTCGTATGTTATTACGCCCTTTGTCTGGAACATATAGCTAACGCATCCTGTTGAACCAAGAGATCCGCCAAGCTTTGACAGCGTTGATCTTACATCAGCAGCTGTTCTGTTCTTGTTATCTGTAAGAGTATCTACAATAATAGCAACTCCGCCAGGTGCATAGCCTTCATATGTGAGCTCGAAGAAACTTGTAGCTCCCATCTCGCCGGTACCCTTCTTGATTGCCCTGTCGATATTATCTTTAGGCATGTTTTCAGCTCTTGCCTTCAAAATGGCAGTTCTAAGTCTTGCATTAGAATCTGGATCTCCTCCGCCCATCTTTGCAGCTACTGAGATTTCTTTGATAAGTTTAGTAAATTTCTGTCCGCGCTTTGCGTCAAGTGCGCCTTTCTTGTGTTTGATAGTTGCCCATTTGCTATGGCCTGACATATAAACCTCTTAAATATTAGATTTTCTTGAACCTTTGAAAATTTACCACAATGATATTTTATAGGTCAATATTCATATTGTAATTTCCGTTGACAGAATGGAATAAAACAAACTTTAAAAATGTGTTTAAACCTAAACTCTGTCATTTTTTCAGACAAAAGGATGTCCAAATTATTCTCATTATGTCTGTTTTTAGATATTATTGAAGAAATTTTTCCATCTGGAGGTAAAATGACTTCAGCTTCATTACAAATGTTGGTTTCAATGGTTCTTTACATCATGGTTGTTCTTTTTATTGGAATATACTTTGCAAAAAGAGCCAATGAAAGCAGCGAAAACTATTATATCGGAGGCCGCTCGTTAGGTCCTTGGGTTGCCGCTTTCTCTGCAGAAGCAAGCGATATGTCTGGCTGGCTTTTGATGGGGTTGCCTGGCTTGGCTTACTGGACGGGGCTAGCGGATGCATTCTGGACTGCGATAGGACTTGCAATTGGAACTTATATCAACTGGCTTCTTGTTGCCAAGAGGCTTAGACATTACAGTCAGGTTGCAAACAACTCTATAACAATTCCAGATTTCTTCTCTAATCGTTTTCATGAGAAGAAAAAGGTCATTATGATGATCTCTTCCGTCTTGATCCTCGTGTTTTTCTGTGTTTACGCATCTTCTTGCTTCGTAACTTGCGGAAAGCTATTTTCAGCGATGTTCGGTTTCAGCTACCAATCGATGATGATAGTAGGCGTTTTGCTTGTAGTAACATATACTTTCCTTGGCGGATTTTTAGCAGAAAGCGCTTCTGACTTCATGCAGGCAATCGTGATGGTTCTTGCCCTTGTCATAATCCTGACTCTTGGAATTGCTAACGCAGGCGGACTTGGAAACGTGATAGACAATTTGAATAATATTCCGGGATTCTTGGAGTTCTTTTCGATATCCTCCCCTGTTGTAGATGAGGCTGGAGTTCAGGTAGTTCAAAACGGTACGCCGCTATTTAATGACGCTGCGCCGTACTCTGCGCTCTCTGCCGTTTCAATGCTTGCATGGGGCCTTGGTTATTTCGGCGTTCCACAGGTTCTTTTACGCTTTATGGCAATCAGAAAGGCGGATGAGCTTAAAAAGAGCAGAAGAATAGGAACTGTCTGGGTTTTAATTTCACTTGGATCGTCTGTTGTAATAGGTCTAATTGGAAGAAACCTTTATCCGACTGCATTGAATACCGCAAGTGACGCTGAAAACATTTTCTCTCTTCTTGCCTCTGCAATGCTTCACCCTGTTTTTGCAGGCCTCGTAATGGCTGGAATTTTTGCTGCAACTATTTCAAGTTCCGACAGCTACCTTCTTATTGCATCCTCTGCTGTTGCAAAGAATATTTATCAAGGAATATTTAAAAAAGATGCGACAGACAAGCAGGTTATGAAGATTAGCAGAATCACGATGATCTTAATCGCCCTCTTTGGAGCTATCATTGCATTGGATGAGAACAGCGTAATCTTCTCTATCGTATCATTTGCATGGGCTGGATTTGGTGCGGCATTTGGACCTTTGATGCTGTTTTCACTATTCTGGAAGAAAACTACGAGATCCGGTGCTATTGCAGGAATGCTCTCTGGTGCTGCCGTAGTATTTATTTGGAATCTGTTTATCAAACCACTTGGAGGAATATTCGCAATTTACGAACTTCTTCCTGCTTTCATAATCTCCTCTATCGTGATTGTCGTCGTATCACTTATCACGAACGACGTTACGGATGAGATGAAGAGAGAATTTGATATGGCTAAAGAAGGTGCTTTCTAAATAGCAGCTGAAAGCCTTAAAACTATTTGATCTAATATCATAAAGCCCTCCTCTGTTAAATAAAACGAGGAGGCGTTATTTTTATAATATATCGGGCTTAGCTTATTTATCTCATCAATAAAGAGGCTGTCAAAATCAACTTTGAACCTTAATTTAAATTCATTTTTATCTATGCCGTAATTTGTCCTAAGTGCAACCATTATGAACTCAAGTATTGCTTGCTCCTTACTGAGTTTCTCAAATTTGAAACTTCTGTCGCTTAAATAATTTTGTATTTTTTCGTCATAACGAAATGAAAATAAATCCGAATATCCAAGGCTTGATTCTGCAGACGGCCCAAGCCCTATGTACTGGCTTAGACTCCAGTAGTTTTTATTGTGTCTGCTATATTTGCCGTCTTTTGCAAAATTAGATATCTCGTAGTGCTCATAACCAAGAGATCCTAGTTCTTTCCATCCATAGTAGAGCGCGTTATATTCGTCATCCTCTCTTCTTTCCTCTCTTTTTGAATATAAAGGAGTGTTTTCTTCATAGCTTAAACAGTAAAAGGAGATGTGGTCTGGATCAAATGCTGCTAGATCTCTTATATCCTTAATGTTTTCTTCTAAAGAAGTTGCATTGACTGCGGTTATTAAATCAGCGTTAAAATTGATTTCACTGTTTTTTAATAGATCTAGTGCTTTCAAGTTCTCTTTTAAATTACTGTTTCTGCCAAGAATTTTCAGCGTCTTATCATTTAATGACTGTATTCCAATCGAAATTCTATCAACATACGGTTTTAAGACAGAAAGCCTATCTTTTGTCAGCTCCTCGGGATTCATCTCGACCGTTACTTCCCTGCTCTTTTCTTTCTTCTCTGCTTCTGTAATGATTTTTATGATGCTTGAATCTTTTAATACGCCAGGATTTCCGCCGCCTATATAGATAGTGTCGAATTTATCTATTCCATCAGATCTGAGTTTTCTTATCTCATCGACTATTATTTCTGCATATGCGTCAACATCCATATTCCACATGTTTTTTGGAAGCGAATAAAAAGCGCAATAGCTGCATTTGCTAGTGCAGAAAGGAACATGCACGTAAAGGGAGAACGGATGTTTCAAATCAGCTTCGATCATTTATTCTTTAAAGATGTGAAATCGTTTAAAGGCCAGAACCTTAGAACAACGCGACCGTTGATCTTAGCTTCCCTTACAGGACCAAAATATCGGCCGTCTCTGGAGTTATCCCTATTGTCACCAAGAGGAAGAACGTGATCCTGCGGCACATAGATTCCGTTTTCATAACTGTTTAGAGTGCTTCTTGCACTCATGTCGAACGGATCTAGCTTCGTATCAGTTAAGGCCTTCTGATGATCTACTTCATAAAAGTCGTTTAAATTTGAACTTTGATCGATCTTGCTGTAACTCTCTCTTATATAGGAAGGAGCTTGATTCATTATTCCCCTTTGGTCGTATGCGAGAAGATTGCCATAAGCCTTGAGCCACTCATAATCCTCCATATTCACAGACCTGTGCGGTCCTGTAGAAAGAGAATTAGAAGATCTAAAGTCCTCTTCGCTTACGAAATCATTTTCACCTGCAACTTTTATCTCAACATTTCCTTCATTAAATCGAATAACATCCCCTGGAAATCCTACTGCCCTTTTTACATATAACCTTTCTGCTGGAGTGCCGTCAGGGTTTTTATCTATGTTAACAAGCGAAAGAGTACCCATGAATACGACCTGGGAGAGTATGTCGAACACAGGGCCTTTTGATTCGTATTCTGGATTATAAAACGTTATGATGTCGTCCCTTTGAACCCTTCTTTTTTCCGTCCAAACTTTCGGACCCGATGGATAGAGTTCAACTCCATATGCGTTTTTAATTACGGCAACTCTATCTCCGACGTTAAGCGTCGATACCATAGACGGCGTCGGGATTAAAAAAAATTGGAATAGATATTGATTGATTATTATTACCCAGAAGACTGCGAATATCAGCGCATCGATCCATGACCAGATTTCGCCTAATATTGTTCTCTCTTTTTCTTTGTTATATGCTTTTTTTCTCTTTCTTTTAGTCAGATAGTTTTCCGTCTTTACCTCAAGAAAGGTTAATAACTTGTCCATGAATTGAAATTACACCATTAATTCTTTGTTGACAAGAGAGAGCTTAGATTATTATGTTAGTCCTATGAGAAAAAAAATCGAACTACCTGAAGTTGAACCTGTTCATCTTAATTCCTTCCATGGAATAAGGCCGGGGATTATTATATTAACGATATTAATCGTTGCAATTCTTTTAATTTTCTTCCTTCTCTTTATGCTTCCTGGTATTATAAACGGGGGAAAATACGTGTCATTTAAATCGAACCTTTCAAATGTTGGGGTATATCTCGACGGCACGTATCTTGGCTCCACAGAAGGAAGCAGGTATTTCATACCATCCGGGGAACATGATTTTCGATACGTTAAAGATGGAATAACGATTAGCGAGGAAAAAAGGGAAATTGGACATCCTATATTCTTTACGCTCTTCTTCCATAGAGGCGAAGATATAGAAATAGCATATACAGCAGATGAAGAACTTGAAAAAGCTATTGATGAAACTTTTTTAAACAGCGTCTCTTCATGGTCTAAAGTAACAAGCTTTAACAGCGTTACCCACCTTCCCCCACTCTTTAGCGCTTACGCAAAAGACATACTCGCCCTTAACAGAGAATTGGAAACAGATCTTTGGAGAAAGGCTGTTGCCCATATATCGTCAAAAGAGATGTATGACGATTATAGTGCCGCATGCTCTCTTTTAAATATAGAAGTAGAATTCAGCGACAGTTATTTCACTGCAGAAGACGATAATGATAATGTTAATAGAAATCATACTGCCGTAGCGCCTCAAAAAGATGGAAACTATTACATATATCCTGCCTCTACATTTGAGATGGGATCTTACCTAGGAAATAAGTATCCTCTTACAAACGAAAAGAGAATTGAAGTAAGCACAGAGTCTTTTGCAATTGCTGACAGACCCGTAAGCGAATACGATTACGCTCTCTTTGTAAATGAGAATCCTTCTTGGAGCCTAAGCAATAAGGAAAACTTAATTAAAGAAGGACTTGTTGATGAAAATTACTTAAGCGGAATTAGTCTTTCTACAAGTTATGTGAGCATACGTCCAATTAGAAACATAAGCTATTATGCTGCTCTTGCTTATATTGATTGGGTTTCTGAAAAGGATGGTGTTTCTTACCGTCTTCCAACGGAAGAAGAATGGTCGCTTGCAGCCTACTCTGCAGAAAACAAAAGATATGCGACAAATCTGAATTGGATGGATATGGATGAAAGCACCCCTGATATGATGCTTGGCGGAGTTTGGGAATACACTTCATCTTCATATGTTCCATTAAGTCGCACTTTAGGCTATGATAACGCAGAGCTTGAAAATGACGATGTTGTTATCAAGGGAGGCTCTTACATAAACAGCGCAGAGAGCGTCAATGCGGATACTGTAGGTCTGATTGCTAAAGCTAGATGCAGCGACTACGTAGGATTTAGGTTAGTTAGAAATGAGTGATAAAACAAAACTTATTCAAAAGAATAAGAAGGCATATTTCAATTATGAGATTCTTGAAGAACTTGAATGCGGCATGTCTCTTCAAGGAACGGAAGTAAAAAGCATAAGGGATGGAAAATGCTCTTTTTCAGACTCTTATGTCCAAATAAAGAAAGGAGAACTGATCCTTACAGGTTTCTTAATCCAGCCATACAGCCATGGGAATATCTTCAATCATGAGCCGTCGAGAGACAGGAAACTTCTTGCACACAGAATGGAGATTAAGAAATTCCAGAGGAAGGTAAACGAAAAAGGATTTACAATAGTTCCTCTTGAGATCTATTTAAAAGGAAATCTTGTTAAAATGAAAATCGCCCTAGCCCGCGGCAAGAACGTAAGGGATAAAAAAGAAGCTATAAAAGCAAAAGACATGAAAATAGATGCTCGCCGTCAGCTTAAAGAGCTTAACATGTAGCACTTGGGGGAAGGTAATACACCTTCCCATTTTTTATAATAATATCAACATCTTTTGAAAAGAGGTCGGTCTTATCCGTTTCTATTGGTTTCATCTCAATCTGATTTTTTATTAACTCTATTTTTTTGTTATCAATGGAACTGTTAAGAGTAACAATTTTCCCTAATATCTTTTTCTTAAAGTTTGCTTGATCATAATCGATTGAGAACTGCTCTTTAATCCTTTTATGGTAATCTCTTAATGCTTTGTTTGCATCTTCGGTTATTCTTTCATATTTATTGAGAGATGAATAGCAATACTCTCTAGATACAGATCCTAAGTAAATCACGTACTGCAGTTCTGAAATCTTAGCTAAAATTGAGAGCAAAATATTTTGATATTCATACCACATTTCGATTTCATTTAATTCAGATAAATAGTCTTTGCAGTTCTTGTAGTTTTTCTCAGAATAATTATCAATAATAGTACTGTTTGCTTGTCCTAAAAGCTCCATGCACTTATTTTTCTGATCCTCTAAGGAAATGAGTTTTATTAGTCTTACTTCATGATTGTCTATTATATCAGTAAAAAAGTTACGCATCTCGCTTACTTGTACGGTCAAAGCAGAAACTTTGCTTTTATATTCATTTTCCTGAAACTTAGCAATCTTATCTATGCTTTTACTAATCTCACCTAATTTTTTATCAATTTGCTGCATGTAATGCTGTCCTACAACAAATGATGCGATCGACATTACAGATGAAATTGCAGCGGCTTTAGAAAGGCTATTTAGATTCTGAGGAATAAGTTTTGCCTGCTCTAGTATTTTCCCATTTTCTCCCAGTGCAAACGGTGCATAAGCCCCGCTTAGCTGATTCGACTTTGCAAGTTCTGCCCCTGATTGTAAAACGGCTTTATATAACATCCCGCTTTCTGCAGCATTCATAACACTAGTTGAACTTATTACAGTTGTCAGAGTTGGAATTACCGCACTTAGTCTTGATAACACAGTACTATCTGTAATCTCTTCAAGTCTGCTTTCATCTATTACGGCATCTTGTGGAAGTTCTTCTAAATCAATTACAAAGACTTCCCCCTCCTCTTTATTACAAACTTCCTCTACTTTATTTTCCTCTTCTATAATAACAGGAACTGTTTCCTTTATCTTTTCATTTACTAGTATAATAGAGAGAACTACGATAACAGCAATAAGAACTACTAATAAAATTGCCATAAACAATCTCCTAATAAATAATATCAATCAAAAAAGAAAAAAATTCAAAACGTAAGAGTAATTTTATGCGATCTAATAATTTCAATTAGGAAAAATGTTATAATTTAATAAATAATCACCTAGAAAAGTGTATTATTTTAAATATGGAAAGATTGTTATACAAAAAACTAATAGATTGGAAAAATAAAAAAGATAGAAAACCTCTTATTCTTGAAGGAGCTAGACAGGTTGGAAAAACTTGGCTTTTAAAAGAATTTGGAAAAAAGAATACGAAAATCTTGCTTATATAAACTGCGATAACAATCCTCAGATGAAAATTCTTTTTTCAGATTTCGATACAGCACGACTGATTAGAGGTTTTTCAGCAATTTCAGATCAACCAATCTACCCAGAAAAAACTCTTATTGTGCTTGATGAAATACAGGAGACACCTCTTGCTTTGACTGCACTAAAATATTTCTCAGAAAATGCCCCTGAAAACCATATTGCGGTTGCAGGATCTTTTCTTGGAATTTTAATTCATTCTGGATCTGGATTTCCTGTAGGAAAGACCGATAGTATGACACTCTATCCCCTATCCTTTTCTGAATTTCTTTTAGCCCATGATAAAAAAATTCTTTTAAATATGATCAGAGAACGTAATTTTGAAGATTTGAATGCTTTTATGCCTCAACTTGTAGAACTTTTACGTCAATATTATTTTACAGGAGGAATGCCTGAGGTTGTAGATCTCTATATAAGAACTCAAGACATACATAGTGTAAGGAATTTACAGAAAGCGATAATAAGAGATTATGAAAGAGATTTTTTTGAACATGTTCCAGAAAGCGAAGTTGTAAGAGTGCTTCTAGTTTTCAATAGTATTTCAAGTCAACTTGCAAAAGAGAATAAAAAATTCATTTATGGGGCGATAAGAAAAGGTGCTAGGGCAAAAGATTATGAAAAAGCCATAGAATGGCTTAAAAATGCAGGTCTAGTATACAAAGTGTCTAGAGTAAAGAAGATAGAAAAACCAGCTAAATTTTATGAAGAGAATGAAAGTTTTAAACTTTTCTTTGTAGATTTAGGACTGCAAGGTGCAATGGTCGATGCTCCGGCCGAAGATATTCTTATTGGAGATAATGTATTTTCAACTTATAAAGGAAGCTTTACGGAACAGTATTTTGCACAACAATTTTTCTCTTCCATTAGAGACAAGCTATATTACCATACAAACGAAAATTCTACGCTTGAAATCGATTTTGTAGTTGATTTCAAAAAAATTTATCCAGTAGAGGTAAAAGCAGAGACAAATTTGAGGTCGAAAAGTTTATCGACAGTTCTTAAACAAAATGAGAATTTGACAGGAATAAGGTTTTCTATGTCACCATATAAAGAGCAAGACAGAATTGTAAATGTTCCACTACCTCTTGTTGAAGAATATTTAAATATGCTTTCGTCTCTTTGATAAAAAAATTACCGTTCAGAATCAAACTGAACGGCATTTGGAGGTGGGGAGACTCGAACTCCCGTCCTAACAGTCCATCCGAAAACGTCTACGAGGCCTAGTAATGCATCTAATTTCCCTCAAGATTCGGCCGCATTACAAGCGTTCTCTTGAAGTAGAACTCTAAGCGTCTTTCCCAGCCGAGCCCATGCTAGGAAACAAGCCCTGTTTTATGTTGACCTCATCCAACCTCAGAGCATCGTTTGGAAAAGCCATGCTGCGGTTTAATTAAGCAGCAAATGCAAGTGTTTCGACGTTGTCGTCTTCTTTCTTTGCAGTTATTTTTTTGTGCCGGTTTTACAAGTCAGCTCTTGGCCCGCAGTCTCCGACCTGGTAAAGCAAGTCGAAACCAAAACACCCCCGCTTTGGCATAAATAATATAATTTATGTTATTTCATTCGTCAAGTGATCTAATTTATTATTTTAGATCGAATTGATGAATGCACTGAAAGCTTCAAAGAAAGATTTCAGATCCCTATAGCGCAGAGTTGCATAATTATCTAAGTAAGTATCATCTCGGTTAACAATTACGATTTTCTTACCCTTTCTTGCGCTTAAAAAAGGAAGAGTTGCAGCAGGATTTACAACTAAAGACGTACCAAGAACAATAGCAAGATCTGCATTTGTAAAAGCACTTTCTGCCCTTGAGAGTATGCTGCTGTCAAGTGGCTCGCCATAAAATACGATATCCGGTTTTATCACGCCTCCACAGCTGCAGAGAGGAACTTTATCTTCATGGACTATTTTTGATATCTCATCATATTCATGATAGCTATGGCAGTTCATGCAGTATCCTCTTTGAAGCGTTCCATGAAGAGGATATACCCTCTTGCTTCCGGCTCTTTCATGAAGGAAATCTATGTTCTGAGTAAATATTCCTTCGCTTATATAGCCCTTCTCTTCTGCCTCTTTTAGACTTTCATGGATTATATTCGGCCTTGCCTCATCGATGTTATACCAATTGTCTTTCGCCCATGAATAAAATACATCCGGATGCGCTTTAAAGAAGTCGATATCAAGGATGTCTTCTACCCTCATATGACCAAATTCCTTATTATAAAGGCCGTCAGAACTTCTGAAATCCTTTATTCCAGATAGGGTTGAGACGCCAGCGCCGGTCAAGACTACCTGTCTTTTGCATTTTTTAAACAAATCAAAGAATTCCTCATACATCAGTCTCTTCTCCTCTGAACGTATTTCCATTGAGTTCTGTTACGTAAACGCTTACAAAATCCCCTTTCTTGTGGTCTTTCTTAGGCTTAAAGGAGACCATGTAATTGTGCTCGTCATATCCAAGGAGGCGTGACTTGTCATCTCTTGTTTCGCTTTTAACAAGAACTTTCGTCTTGAAAGGAAGTATGCTCTCTTTATATTTTTTTGCCCTTTCAAGCTGCTCTGCAATAAGGCGTTCAAGCCTCCTTATCTTTTCACTCTCTTCAATCTGGCCGTCCATCTTTGCACTAACAGTTCCTTCTCTAGGATTATAATAGTACATGAAGGCATCCGTGCAGTTCATAATCTCCATCATTGAAAGAGTTTCTTCATACTCTTCTTCAGTTTCGGTTGGAAAACCTACCATCACATCGGTTGAGAATGTTAGACCTTTTATTTTGGATCTCATTTTATCAACAAGTGCGATAAAGTCTTCTCTTGTCGTCTTTCTGTTCATCAGTTTTAATATCCTGCTTGAACCAGACTGCATAGGAAGATGTATATGGGAGCAGATCTTATCATGTGTTGCAATTACATTGATTAGATGATCTGAAAAATCTTTAGGATGGGGGGATTCAAAACGAACGAATTCTATTGAATTTAAATATGGATAGATACTCTCAAGGAGTGTTGGAAAGTCAACATTATTTCCTTCGTATTCAGCCTTATAGCTGTTTACGTTCTGACCTAAAAGCGTAATCTCCTTAACGCCTTTTTCTTCTAAGAACTTTATCTCATCTATGATAGACTCAACACTTCTGCTGACTTCCCTACCTCTAACATATGGAACGATGCAGTAAGAGCAGAAGTTGTTGCATCCGTTCATAATTGGTACATATGAGGAATAAGATCCTTCCTCGTAATATGAGGTTAGGAAACTGTAACTGTCGTTCTTCTTGATCTCGTTTGACAGAATGAAATCGGCAATTTCATTCTTTTCATTCGTGCCAATTACGGCATCGACATATGGAGCGTCTTTTTTAAGATCGTCTTTAAGTCTTTCAGCCATGCAGCCAGTAACGATTATCTTAAAATTCTTATTCTTTTTCTTAACTGTCGAGTAATAACCAAGGCGTCCCCAAATTCTATTTTCCGCAGTCTTTCTTACTGAACAGGTATTTAAAATTACGACATCTGATAGAGAAGCATCATTGGTCTTTTCAAGTCCCTGTCCATTTAAAAGCATCTCTATTGCATGGCTCTCTGCCGTATTAAGCTGACAGCCGTATGTCTCAATTATATATTTCATATTCCACTTCTCCTAACGCAAGATAGGTATGTATTCTCCATCAGCTCAATTACTGTCATAAGACCTACCCCTCCTGGAACAGGCGTGATTTGACAATCTGTATCTGCAAACGAATCGTAATCTACATCCCCTTTCAAATAAAATCCTTTTTCGCGTGTGCTGTCGGCAATTCGGTTTACCCCAACATCGATTATAACGGCATCATTTTTACACATTGACGAATATAGCGTGTTAACCTTTCCAGTTGCAACTATTATGATATCTGCATCTTTCGTATAGCTTGAAAGATCTTTCGTATGGCTGTTGCATACGCTAACGGTCGCATCTATTCCTTTTTGCATTAATAGCATCGCCATAGGTTTTCCAACTATGTTGCTTCTTCCGATTACTACAGCTTTCTTGCCTCTTGTTTCGATATTATAATACTTTAATATTTCAAGTATTCCTTTTGGCGTGCAAGGAATAAAGCATTCCTCTTCTAATGAAAGTCTTCCTACGTTAATTGGAGAAAATCCATCAACATCTTTTTCTGGATCAATGCGGTTGATAATTTTCTTCTCATCTATAGTTTTAGGAAGAGGAAGCTGCACAAGGATTCCATCAACATCATTTCTTTTATTTAATTCGTCAATCAAGTTTAATAACTCATCTTCTCTTACATCTTCACTAAATCTATAATCAAAATGCATAAAACCAAGGCGTGTGCATGCATCCTCTTTATTTTTGACATATGTACGGCTCGCACCATTATCTCCAACCATTATCACAGCAAGAGATGGCGCCCTATTTCCTTTAGATATAAGCAGATCGGTTTTAGCCTTTAATTCTTCTTCAACTTTTTTCTGAACTTTTTTACAAGCAAGTCTGACCATAAGTAAAACTTTTACCCTATTTGCAGTTTTTTCTCAATGCATTTGATTATGATTGGATTTTACTGTAGACTTTCATAAGGAGTTCAAATGAAGAAATTAGCATTAGTTTTAATTATTTGTTTTTCTGTACTTTCTTCAGCTATGGCCGCACCATATTATGATACAGGAAGTCAGATGTTTACTATAAATGTTGGAGCCGCTATTCCTTTTTTCACTTATAACGCAGAGGACGATGGCGTCTATTGGGGACCTGGACAAAATGAACCTGGAAATCTTCAAAACATGAACGAATTTGTCGGAGGACAAGGATCTATTGCATATCAGGTATTCGTAAACCCGTATTGGGCTTTAGGAGGAGAACTTGGCTATCAATTCAATTATGCAGGCGGAAACAATATAGGATCGTCTGTTCCTATCCTGTTTAAAGTATCTGCATACCCTTTTCAAAATGGTTTCTTCGAAATCCCAATTTCACTTGGCGTTGGCCTTAACTACTTAAGTTTCCAAGACAGTTCAAAATTGAGTTTCTCTGCAAAAATTGAAATTGGAATGATGTTCTATTTTAACGATGAATGGGGGCTTGGAGTCCTTGGTGGATTTAACTTCATACCTGAAATCTATTTTACAGAAGGACGAAGCCAGTATAGCGGCATAAAAGCCTATTCCCCTATTTCAATAAGCGTTGCATACAGACACTAAGAGGAACAAGAAATGAAAAGAACTATATTAATCATATTCACAATTGTCTTATTACTTTTTACATCATGCAATCCGGACTCAAACAGGTCCATTCTATATGATATGCTTCATGCTGTTCCTTCAACAGACTACAGAATAAACACATATGTCGGCGATTTAGGGGATCATCATATCATTCTTGGAACAGATAAAGGAATCACAGCATATAACCTTGAAACAAATAGCGATCAGGTTATTGTAGGACCTATTGCAAGACCATTGTTTGTAATTAATCCAAACGGATCAACTGATACTTATGTTCTTTATTACGAGCAGAACAAAGATCAGGATGCGGCTATGAAAGCCGTGAAAGTAACAGTAAATAATGGAGACACTGTAGATGTAGATGGACCTTTTGATGCAGAGTTCTATGTCCCAGAAGATGATGCAAGTTCAACAAATGCAAAACAAATTCATATCACCACAGTTTATTCTGTAGCTAATCAAGATCCTAATAATAAAATAACAGCTTACACATTCCAAGAAAGAGAAGAAACCAATAATGTTGCAAATGAACAAAGGTCTATAAATTTCTATAGATTTTTAGATAGTCAATCTATTCAATCTAAAAAAAATTTCTCTTTAACAATTACAGAACAAGGAATTTATCAATTTGAACTTGCAATCGTAAAAAAAGTTACAGCCAGTTCCAACACTGATGTTGCGCCTTATATCATAGGTGATGGCTACATTGCTTATTTAGATAATAATGAAAGCTATTATAAGGTCTTTGATATCAGAAATCATGATAATATTAATTCGGGTATGAATGGAGATGACAACTGTCCTGATAACGAAATACTTGCTTTCTATGGAGCATTATATAGTTCTCCTTTTGCTGATAATCCAGAACTAAGGGGTTATGTTTTAGTAGACAACAGTGGGAATATATATACGAAAGCTGCAGGTGCAGATTGGGACAGCAGTAGACCTGACTATGGATCATTCCCGATGGATAATAGAAGAGTTGCATATGCGACTTACGTGGACAATAATCTTTATGTTGCATATAAGTATGGCCCAGAAGTCTTAATTGTAAATAATGATAGAAATAATATCACAGTCGGATCTACAAGCGATGTCAATGACGAAGATATTGTTGGATTTAAATATTATAAAGAGGGCTTTTACGTTATTACAGAAGAAGCTGGAGTTATAAGGACTAACTTCACTTAATTGATTTTATATATACAAATCAGGGCCTCGTATTTTACGAGGCCTTTTGCTTTGTCTAATTTTCTAATATTTCATGCAATATTGATCTTGCTTCAGGATCCGTGAAGACTTCATCTATTTCATCATGCGTTAACCCTATAAACTCATGGCATGTATAATGAATCCATCTTGAGTCACTTTCTTTTTCTAGTACGTGCTTCCTGCACCAGTAGTCTGGCTGTACAGGAAGAGATGGGCCTTTATCATAGAGCTTTACTTTGTAATCATAAACAGCAACCTTAATGTTTTCCCTTTTTATGCCCGCATTCATCACTGTATTTACAAGCTCGTTAACGGTCATTCCCGTATCGAAGATGTCATCGACAATAAGAACCTTCATATCCTTTTTAAGCTTACTGGGGCTTACAGTCCATCCGTCGATATCAACATGGTTTGAATGCTCTTTTACATCGCCATAACTTCTTGCAACAACAGCGGCATAAAACACCGGAGTCTTTTTCTCTTTCATTGCTATAAGCTTGTAATACTCGCTCATAACGTTCGCCATATATGCGCCACCGCGAAGTGAATCATATATGATATCAGGAACGAAACCGTCTTCCTTGTGCATCTTATAAACAAGCTTTAATGCGGCATCTCTGATCATGTCGCATGTGATGAATTCCTTATTGCTCATCGGTCCTCCAAACTGATTAATAACTAATCATATAATGAAGAAAGAATAAAAAAAAGCCACAGCGATAAATTTTACTGTGGCAATCGATGATTTTGTTTAATAACTAAGGCCGAATTTAAGCTCGTAATAGTTGCCTGCGCTGTCGCGGTAAGCATATGCCTTGCCGCTCTCATCTTTTAAAGAATTTGGCATGTACTTATCTTTGTCGTAGCCAGGAACATCATTTGGAGAGATACATACGCCGTTTTTATCAACTTTCAATACTTCGTCGTTTCTAGGAAGAGTAAGAGGAAGTTTTCCAACAGGATTGAAGCGCCCGAATATTACATCCATCGTTGCTGATACATAAGTGTCAAAGCCGCATGTAAGCGCATCCACATACGGTTCAACAGGCCCTACTTCCCAAGCAAGTGTAATATTGAGGTTCGCAATAACCTTTCCACCGTTCTTTCTCACCGCTTCTGATATCTCTTTAATTTTAGAAACGTTTTTAAGAGTCGTCTCTTCGTGAGTCTCCTCTAGCGGCCTTCCCTCTTCATCCACGTTAGGCACTTTTTTCCCATCGCATAGCTCAAGCTCCAAATAGCCAGGAGTCGCGTTGAAGTATTCGCCTGAAGACGGCGTTAAAAGAAGGATCGCATAGTCTGCCTTGCTGTAATCGTCAGTTAAATTAACTTCATCCTTTAGTGCAGATCTAAGGCTTTCTGTTGCTTTTAGAGCTGCTTCAGCGCTTTTATTAAAACACTCGGCATAAACGCTCTTTTTTTCAAGCTTTTCTTTGGTCAATGGAAGAGTTCCATCGTTTTTTAAAAGCACAACGCTCTTTTTGTGGCATAGCATTGCGTTATCCCAATCAGAAGTCTCTGCTACTTTCGCCTTCGCCTCCTCTACAAGACGGAACGTATCGTCGAACATTCCAAGTGCAAACATCTCTGTAAGAGTTCTTGTTACAGCCCTATTGATCGATTCGTCGTTTAAAGTCAGCATCTCTTTTGTAAAGCCTTCAGGGATTTCATGCTCATCATAGTAACTGTTTTTCGACCTGTTATAAGCTTCCATCCCTTCTTCGTTGTCAAAGAGTCCTGAGATGATATCCACGCCAGCGTGCGTTACGGCAAAGCCGATTCTCTCAGCAACGTCTAGCATCTCAACCCCCCAGCTCATATTATGAGCAATTCCGGTATCGGAGTTGATATACCCTTTAAAGCCCATCTGATCTCTTAATAAAGTCTGAATGAATGGCTTGTTATATGCAAATCCAAACGGCTGCATCTCCATTTCATTTCCGTAAAGATCGCTCTGTTTCGCACTCTTTTCTTTTGCAGGCTTAGCATAATACGGCATTATTGATGAAGCATTTAAATCTACTGCCACTTGGAATGCAGGGATATGATATTTCTCTAGCGAACCCTCTGTCTGATAGACGTTCCACTGTCCCATCTTATAGTGAGGATCAAAACCGTTTTCTCTAGCTCCTCCGCCAGGAAAATGCTTTACAGTCATTGCAACGCCGTCTGAAGTAACGCCATCTTTGCTTCCCTGAATGCGCGGTATTATATGCGTAAAGATTTCTTTAATGAGTTCGGTATCTTCGCCAAAGGTGCCATATGTTCTTTGCCATCGAGGATCGGTTACGACATCGGCCATATACATATAGCCCTTTCTAAGCCCGCATGCGTTCCATTCCTTTTTTATTGCGTTTGCAAAGTTATCCGCAATGGATATGTCTGTTCCGAGAATAGCCGCGGCAATTCCGAGCGTTCCAGGATATGTTGCAAAAACTCCGCCTGCATCATTCATTCCAAACACGATCTCGCCGTTCTCGTTTCTTGAATTTGAGGCAACTAAGACAGGAATAAAATGATCGCACTCCTCGGCAACGCTATTAAGCTGGTTCAGCCAGTCCGTAAGATCTTCGACGCTTGGATTAGCCCTGATAATCAAATGGCGGTTAAACCACTCTTTTAAGAGCGTGCTTGTTCCTGGAAGCTTCTGAATTCCGAAAATCGTCTTGCCTGTGAACTCTGCCTCATCAAGGCATCCCGATTCATCGAGTGATCCCTTATGGTCTTTGAACCCCTGCAAGTATTTTCCAACGCGCCAATCTGATATGAAGAGCTGTGCAATCTTCTCTTTCGTCGTCAAAATCTTGACGAACTCTTTTGCTCTTTCTTCAGGACTTAGCCTCCAGTCGTCAAAGGCTTTGAACTCTCCGCTTCCATCAAGATCCTTAAAATACAGTCCGTCTTTTTCGATGACTTTTCTGTTCACGGTGCTTATAGTCGCACCGTCTTTGTTCTTGTAAATTTTAATATTATCGCTTGCTTTTCTTCCCATTAAGCTTTGCTCTCCCTTCTTCTCTTTAGCTCTGCGGCATTAGAATCTACTCTTTTCTTGTTCAGCGGATATACGAATGCAAGAACTAGAGCTACTATAACCATTCCTATGGCAGGAATTAAACATGAAATATTCATTAGACCTTCCCTTACATCCGGATATGCAGCGAGGTTATTCGATACTTCTGCGTTAAATCCAATAGCGGAAATGAATACCCCAATAAAGCCAGAAGAAAGCGCCTGTCCGATTTTTCTAGCAAATGAATATACTGAGTAGATTGTTCCGTCGTCTCTGTGGCCATTCTTAACCTCTGCAGCATCTATTACGTCTGTGATCATGGCCCATACGTTGTAATTAAAGAATCCAAGAGCCGCATAAGAAAGCGAATAGAATGCGACAAATGCAAAAGCGCTCTGAGGGCGTACGATCATACAGACGATCCAAATAAGCGCGCAAAGAAGGCTTCCTGCAATTGAGACCTCCTTCTTTCCCCATTTCTTTGCGAACTTTGCTGCAAGCGGACCGCAAATAAACATGGATAGAATACAGAAAACTGCAGTGTTGATAGATTGATATGCAGCAGATCCATAGTAGTACGGGAACATGTATGGAGCCATACCTGACATTCCAAGCATTCCAAGAAGCAGACAGATTGCAGCAAGGATTATGCCTAAAAGAGCTCTGTTTGTTACGAGGCTTTTGAGCATCTTTCCAACCTGTAGCTTTGATGTGTTCTGAGGAACTTCAATTCTCTCTGTGCAAAGAGAGAAGCAAAGCATATGGCAGAGACATCCGCAAATTGCATATACCCCTGCAATAAGCATCATTCTCGTTCCTTCAAGCACGCTCTGTCCTTCTGCATTTGTTACATATGCAATTAAAGGAGTTCCGATTCCAATAACAAGCTGAGCAAGGGATGCTCCCATGCTTCTGTAAGTTGAAAGCTGAGATCTCTCGTCTGGATCTGCGGTAATAGCTGATGCCATTGAACCATATGGAATGTTAACAGACGTATAGAAGATTGACCCCCATAATATGTATGTGACGAACATCCAGACTATTTGAATAGTCTTCGGCCAGTTTTGTACTGGAGCAAAGAACAGAAGGAAAGCTGAAATTGCTAAAGGAATACAACATCTTCTAATCCACGGCTTAAATTTTCCGTCTTTTGTAGGTTTTGACCTGTCTACGATCTGTCCCATTGTAACATCGGTAACGGCATCGACGAATCTAGCTGCCATCATCAATAGTCCTACGATTGCCCCTTCTATTCCGATCACTGTCGTATAATAGGCCATCATGAATGATGAAGATAGCATGAATGTGAAATCGTTTCCGAAATCACCAAACATATAACCGAGTTTGTCGGCTATGCCGAACGGCTTTTTAGAAAGTGTTTTCTGTGCCATTTTCTTCTCCTTTTTGTATTGAAAATAAAAAATCCCAAAGCATAAAAATGCCATGGAACCACCTCTCTAATAAATTTTAACATGTTAATTTGTTATTTCAAATAAAATTGTAAGATATATTAAAAAAAGGCAAAAAATAGGCAACTTCTTTATATTACTTTGCTTTCTAAGCAAAAAACATACAAGTTACCTTCTCGAATTTTAAGTTTTAAAGCTTAAAAAAGCACTTCTTATTATCAAAAATTTATACTAATGAGAATGCAAATGCAAATACCATATAAGCTTTGTCTCCTGTCCATATCGGACATGGATCTATCCAGCCTTTTGAATGTGTGAGCATGTTAAGTTCAAACTCACCATAAATGTTTTCAGATCTTGCCACCATAATTCCCTCATCTGGAAGAGGTATCACGATATAGAATACTCCATCATGATGCCTTATTGATGGCGCCCAGGTGCCAGAGCCATGGCATGGCCTGCTGTAACGCTTAAAAGGAAGGGCCTTGACAGCATAATTTATGATATGCCAATGGATCAGATCCTTTGAATGGAGGATCGGAACACTGGGAAGATAGGTAAATGAAGAAGCGACCATATAATAGTCATCCTTAACTCTTATGACATCAGGATCTGAATAGTCTGCATATAATATCGGATTGTAGTACATACCTAAACTATAGCAGAAAAGAAGTAGCTGTGAAGTGCAGTTTTTTTTAGATTGGCTGCAGATTTTCCAGCCATGCCTCATCATCCTTTATGTCCATGAAGAATATCCTGGACGCATCTTCCTCATTTTTTGCCTGGTGGAACTTAAAGATCATACGCTCCTGATCATTTCCGATTATCTCTATCTTGCCTCTAGGATGTGACATTACAAATCTGAATGCCTTTGCCGGTCCGCTCATGCTTTTCTTTGCCTCATCCACTATCCTTGCAGCTTTTTTCAGCGGCACCTGGAACTGGTTCTTAACTCCCTCTACAGGACGGCACTGGAAAAGGTAATATGGCATTACGCCAATTCCGCTTAGGCCATTCATAAGCTTTGAAAGCACTTCGGGATCATCATTTACCCCTTTAAGCAAAACAGTCTGGTTCCTTATTAGGCAGCCTGAGTCTCTTAAGGCGCGGCAAGCAGCCTCAGCTTTTTCCGTTATCTCATTTGGATGGTTGAACTGCGTGACGATCACAATCTCTTTCTTTTTTGAAAATTCCCTCATCAGAGATAGGATTTCACCATCATCATCTAAAATGCGCTCGGGGAATGTCACCGGAGTGCGTGTTCCAAAACGTATGAATTTTATATGCTCAATAGAGCAAAAGCTTTCCAGATATGTCTTGAGAGTGGCATCCGAATTGAGAAATGCATCACCTCCGGAAAGCAGTATGTTGTTTATTTCCTTATGTGATTTTACATACCTCACCATCTCTGGAACCATTTTTGCAACCTCATCTGACGCCAGTCCCACAAGACGCTTTCTGAAACAGTGCCGGCAATACATTGCACACTGGTTAGTTGTAAGGATAAGCGCGGTTTCCCTGTACTTATGCTGCATACCGCTTATTACTGTGTTCTCCCCCTCTCCGCTTGTATCCTTTTTTCCTCCAAATGAAAACTCCATGAGATCTGGAACGGCCATCTTTCTTATAGGATCTGCTTTGTCAGATCTGTCTATAAGATCAAGATAGTATCTTGGAATGAGAATTGGATAGCGCTCCTCTATTTCAAGAAGTCCCCTCTCTTCCTCATCTGTCAAGCCAAAGTATTCCCTCAGTCCCCTGATGCTACGATATGCACACTCTAAACTTCTTTCCCATTTCTTCATCAAGACCCCCTTTTTAAATCAGTGAAGTATTTAATTTTAACATACATAGAAAGTAAAGTGGCAAAAAAAAGAGGCTATCTTCCTGCATAAAAGGATAAGACAGCCTAAAAATACTTTGTGATGCCTGATTACATCATCTCTGCAGTTCCTGCATCCTTGCCGTTGAAAGTGTAGCTAATTACCGGCCTTTCTTAGCAAAAAACATACAAGTTGCCCAACTGTTATATTGTTAAAATTTCAGCGCCGTTAGATGTAATTGCTATAGTGTGTTCCCAGTGACATGCAATCGATCCATCTCTGGTCTTTACAGTCCAGCCGTCGTTAAGCGTATCTATTTTCCAACTTCCCATGTTGATCATCGGTTCAACCGCTATAACAAGACCTTCTCTGAGTTTCAAATTTGGATTTTTTATAGAAACGTAATTATAAACAAGCGGATCCTCGTGTATTGCAAAACCAACGCCATGGCCGCAGTAATCCCTTACGATTCCATATCCATATGGCTTGCAAGTCTCTTCAACAGCTTCTGCTATGTCATGAAGACGAGCACCTTTCATTGATGCTGCGTCAATTGCATTATAAAGCGCCTTTTCAGTCACTATGTTAAGCTGATGAACATCATCGCTGACCTTTCCAATCTCATATGTATGCGTACTGTCCGATACGAATCCATCTAAATCAAGCGTGATATCAACAGAAACAATATCGCCGTTCTTAAGAATCTCCTTCTTGTTTGGAATTCCATGGATGACTGTATCGTTAACAGAAACGCACGTTGCATTAGGATAGCCCAAATAGCCAAGGCAGGATGGGATTGCATGATGCCTTTTCATGAAATCATGGCAAATCTTATCAACGTCATATGTGCTCATTCCTTCGCCAATTTGGGTATCAAGGTGTCTAAAGAGATCTGCAAGAAGGTGTCCGCTCTTTCTAATACCTTCGATCTCTTGTCTGTTTTTAAGTTGAATCATTGATGAAAATCCTTAACGAAAGTGTCTAATATTCCATTTATAAAACGGTATGAGACGTCATTAGATAAGCTTTGGCTAAGTTTTACAGCCTGATCTATTATGATTGTAGGATGAGTATCTGCAAGGTTCTCTATTTGGAAAAAAGAAATTCTTAAGATGTTCCTGTCGACATAATCGATTTTATCAAGGCTTCTATTGATGCTATAGCTTGAAATAAGCTTATCTAAATGATCTAAGTTGTTTCTCACCCCATCGATTAAATAGCGTGCGAAGACTACAACATCCTCGCTTAGGCTAGACATCTCCTCTTCGCTCATACCTGGAAATATCGTGAGATCGACATCGCCTTCAAGCTCTCCGTTAAAGTCGAGACTATAGAGAACTTGAACTGCGATTTGACGTGCTAAACTTCTTCCTGAATTTAAGCTCATTTTAATAAGTCCTAATCCTAGCCTGAGATCTCAGCTCTCCAATAAGATCGTTTAAGGCATTGTTCATAATATTGTTTGCCTCGACCTGAGAGAGAAGCTGCCTTAGATATTCTCTTAAAGTTAAGTTCTGTTCCGGATTTATTCTATCGTCAAGTTCAAGAATCTTTCCGTCGTTATGTACCTGGCATCTTACAATATGATAGCCCATGTTTGACTCAAGCATTCCAGAAATCTCTCCTGCCCTCATAGATAAAACAGTATCTACAAAATCATCTCCAAGGCCGTTTCTTGCTGTCTGATTATCCATTGTAAGCCATCCGATATCTCCTCCGATGTTCTTACTATCGTCCTCGCTGTAATCCTGAACAGCCTGCTCAAATGTTATTTGCCCGTTTTTAATCTGCTCTGCAACATCAACCATTAGAGCTGCATGGTCGTTATTAACGCTTTCATCTCCGTTTGCGTCATATGGGATAAAGATATGGGAAATCCTTACGTTCTCAGGGCTGTAGAAGGTCTGTCTGTTTCTTCTGTAATAAGTCTCAATGCTATCATCTGTAATCTGGATGTTATTGATATCATTTTGAATCTGCTCGCCTTTCTGCTGCACGAGATACTGATTTACAAGAAGCTGTTCCCTGATATTCTCCCTGTATGCATCGTAGCTTAAGCCTGTCTGGCTTTCAAGCAAAGATCTGTAATCTTCATCACTTAAAGTCTGTCCAAGCTGCTGCTCAATATTCGTCTTCTGCTGTGCAATAGCTGCATCAACCATCTGGTCTGTTATCTCAATTCCGTCCCTTTCCGCTCCCTGTAAAAAGACTTCATCGTTAATCATTACATCAAGAACTTGCTCTCTTGAGATATTTGCTCCGGAAGCCTGATATTCAGAAACCCTCTGATCAAGCTCTTCATTCGTGATTGCATGGTTTCTAATCAAATTAACTGTAGCTGCCGGGGTTCCGACTAGCGTAGATCCTCCAAGAGGCGCGGAAAATGCAGAAAACGCAATAAGCGATATAATCAAAAGTGATAAAACCTTTTTTAATTTCATTTTTAACTCCTCTCCAATTTAAAGTGCTTTCCCCTGAGGTATGCATCGCTATCCTTTTTAACCACTTCGCTAAGCGTTAAGAACATACCCTCGATTTCCATTGTTTTCATAAGAGTCTGCAGAGCGGCATTCGCTCTGAGGCCTCCGGATATGATAGCGATACACCTCTTACCGCTTGCTCCTGGAACTTCTCTTAAGAACTTTCTGATCTGCTCTGGAATCTTTGAACTGAGAACGCCCATTGGTTCTGTAATCACAATAACGAAATCATAAATTGTAAGCCGCGCATCCGTATCAGTGTAGGCGTTAAACAGATTGACCATATGCCCCTGCTCTTCAAGTCCTTTAGATACGGCTTTTGCAATAGAATTCAATTTTTCACTTTGAGCGCTTTTAGCACCATAAATAATTGCAGTATTCACCTTTTTCTTCCTTTTAAGAAAAATATAAGCCGACCAAGAGATGAAATCAAGGACGGCTTATCAATAAAGGCTAACTTAATTAGCTGCTTCTACAGCTGCATCAGTGCCTACGCTCTCGCTTTCAAGCCAAGTTGTACCTGCTTGCGTCTGGCTCTGCTGCTCGGCAATGGCAACTACGTTGTCGCTAGACGGCTTGTTTGCAAATGCAACCAGCAGTGCTAGAACCATAAAAACGATTGCTAATATAGAGGTCGCTTTGGTTAAGAATTTCGATGGTGATGCACCGAATGCTGATTCGCTGTTTCCTCCGAAAATTCCTCCAAGACCTGTGCTGTTTTCATCCTGAATCGTTACAAGGAAAATAAGAAGTAACGCAGCAATGATGAAAATAACCAATAGGATAATACTTAAAACACCCATTTACACTACTCCGACTGTTATTTGTTATAAGTCAAGATGGGAAGGAAATCATTTACTTTGAGGCTTGCCCCTCCGACAAGAGCTCCGTCAATGTTTTCTTTTGCCATCAATGCCTTAACGTTGTTAGCTTTAACAGAACCACCATACTGTATAATGAGTTTTTCTGCAATATCCTTAGAGTATAAAGATTCGATTGTTTTTCTAATAAAGAGGTGTGCGTCATCCGCATCCTCAGGTGTTGCAGTCTTTCCCGTTCCGATTGCCCATACAGGCTCGTAAGCAATAACAATCTTATCCATATCCTCGGCTTTAACGTCTTTTAGTCCGTTCTGAAGCTGTTCTGTAAGAACTTCTTCGAGCTTTCCAGACTCCCTTTGCTCAAGCGTTTCGCCAACGCAATAAATTACTTCCATGCCATGCTTTAGAGCAAGAAGAATCTTTTTGTTAATGCTTGCGCTTGTCTCTCCATAATACTGTCTTCTCTCGCTGTGGCCAAGTATTACAGTCTTAACACCAAGATCTAGAAGGAACAGAGGAGATACCTCGCCTGTATAAGCGCCGCTGTCGTGGTCGGCCATATTCTGAGCCGCCACGATGATAGGACTGTCTTTTAAAACGTCTAAAACTGCAGGAATGCTAACAAATGGAGGCGCTACCATCATCTTTACATCAGCACCGCTTTCTTTAACTGCCTTTAAAAGATCCTGAGCGTATGCTTTTGCCTCCGATGGGCACATGTTCATTTTCCAGTTTCCGGCAATATATGCTTTTCTCATTTATTTCTCCAATGCCTTGATTCCAGGAAGAGTCTTTCCTTCTAGGAATTCCAGAGATGCTCCGCCACCTGTTGAAACGTGGCTGATCTTGCTTGCAAGACCGAATTTGTTAATAGCTGCAACGCTGTCTCCTCCGCCAACTACGCTAACAGCATCGCTATCTGCAAGTGCTTTTGCAACCTCTCCTGTTCCCTTTGCAAAGTTCTCGAACTCGAATACTCCCATAGGTCCGTTCCAAACAACGTTCTTTGCTTTCTTGATCTCGTCAACAATTAAAGCAACCGTCTTTGGTCCGATATCCATACCCATTAAATCTGCTGGGATATCTACCGAGTCAACAGCAACTGGCTCAGCATTTTCGCTGAACTCTGCAGCGCAAACGTGGTCAACAGGAAGGATAACCTTAACTTCCTTCTCTTTTGCCTTTTCAAGGAATGCCTTTGCAGTCTCCTGATAATCTGGCTCAAAAAGGCTCTTTCCAATCTCATGTCCTTCAACCTTCAAGAATGTATAAGCCATGCCGCCGCCGATGACGACTGTAGAACATGTCTTTACAAGAGATTCAAGAACAGTAATCTTGCTTGATACTTTCGATCCTCCGATTACAGCTACAAACGGCTGCTCTGGATTCTCTAGAAGCGGAGCCATGAACTTAACTTCCTTTTCAATTAAGAATCCTGCATAAGAAGGAAGATAGTGAGAAACTCCTTCTGTAGATGCGTGAGCTCTGTGAGCTGTTCCGAATGCATCGTTGCAGTAAACATCTCCATAAGATGCTAGAGTCTTTGCAAATTCAGGATCATTTGCCTCTTCTTCCTTATAGAATCTTACGTTCTCAAGAAGAAGGACTTCTCCAGCCTTCAGATCTTTTACTTCTTTCTCAACCTCAGCACCGATTACGTCGCTTGCAAGCTTTACAGGGCGGCCAAGAAGAGCCTCGAACTCCTTAGCAATTGGAGCCATAGAGAAGTCCATGTTCTTCTGTCCCTTTGGACGTCCAAAGTGTGACATAACAACAAGAGATGCTCCCTGATCGAGAATGTACTGAATCGTTGGAAGAGCAGCCTTGATTCTTGTATTGTCCGTAACCTTTCCTTCTTTTAGAGGAACGTTGAAATCAACTCTGATTAATACTCTTTTGCCTTTTAGATCGGCGTCTTTAATTGTATTTAGCGTCATGTTTTTCTCCATTAAAAATAAAGCCTGCCAATTGTCGGCAGGCTACTATCCAGCCATAGCCGGATTAAAGTAATTGGCTATTAGCCGTTTACCTTCTTCATGTATGTAATGAGATCGAGAACCTTGTTGGAGTATCCGATTTCGTTATCATACCAAGAAACAACCTTTACGAATGTGTCTGTTAGTGCGATACCAGCCTTTGCATCGAAGATTGATGTTCTTGTGTCTCCGAGGAAGTCGGAAGAAACAACTGCATCTTCTGTGTATCCAAGGATTCCCTTGAGTTCGCCTTCGCTTGCTTCCTTCATTGCTGCGCAGATTTCTTCATACTTTGCAGGCTTAGCAAGATTTACAGTTAGGTCAACTACTGATACGTCAAGAGTAGGAACTCTCATGGACATACCTGTTAGTTTTCCGTTTAGCTCAGGAATAACCTTTCCTACAGCCTTTGCTGCACCTGTTGAAGATGGAATGATGTTGCCGCTAGCAGCTCTACCACCTCTCCAGTCCTTCATTGAAGGTCCGTCAACTGTCTTCTGAGTTGCTGTTGTTGAGTGTACTGTTGTCATAAGACCGTCAACAATACCGAACTTGTCGTTTAGAACCTTTGCAATAGGAGCTAAACAGTTTGTTGTGCAAGATGCGTTAGAAACGAACTGTGTTCCCTTTACATAGCTCTTCTCGTTTACACCAACAACGAACATTGGAGTATCGTCCTTTGAAGGAGCTGACATAACAACATACTTTGCACCAGCGTTGATGTGTGCCTGTGCCTTCTCTTTTGTTAGGAAGAGTCCTGTTGACTCTACAACGTACTCTGCTCCTACCTCATCCCACTTAAGTTCGTTAGGATCTTTGCATGCTGTAACGCGGATTGACTTTCCGTTTACGATGAGCTGTGACTTCTCTACATCAGCCTCGATTGTGCCATTGAATGCGCCATGCATCGTGTCGTACTTTAGCATGTATGCAAGATAGTCAACTGGGCAAAGGTCGTTAATTCCTACAACCTCAATTTCTGGACGGGACATTGCTGCGCGGAATACGAAGCGTCCGATTCTTCCGAAACCATTAATACCGATTTTCATTATTCTTCTCCTTCTAAATGGTTTTCACCAATCGATAATATTATATCTTTTTATTCATTAGTGAACATAGCACTTTTTCTGAAATAAGTAAAGTTATTTTTATTCTATGAGCTATAGTTCAGCCTTTTCAAAACATCTTCCTGCTTTATTAACATTTTCTCCACTTTAAAGTCGTTGCTCTCATGGTCATATCCCATAAGATGTAGTATTCCATGAAGCATTACGCGACTTACTTCTTCAAGCGTTGATACGCCGAACTCATTTGCATTTCTTTTTACGCTGTCAAGGCTGACGAATATGTCCCCCGCTTCCTTATCCTCTTCATCAAAGCAAGGGAAAGTATCGTCATCGTCCAAACGGAATGTTAGGACATCCGTAGGCCTGTCGATATCCCTGTATTCCTTGTTCATCGTCTGAATCTGGTCGTCGGATATAAAATTAATGGAAAAGGACGAATCAAAACCCAATTCTTTTAGAAAAGAATCGATCCTATTTTTGAGCTCCCCTTCAATCGGCTTAAGTTCGTTCTCATTGCATTCAATGTTTAGAGCGTACATTCCTACTCCTTATCATATTCAATTCTCTGATGGTCTCGTCCAACTAGAGACCTAATGAACGTATCTTTGATCTTCATTATGTCGGTCAAGGTAAGCTTGCTCTGAGCCATCTGGCCGTGATTTATCTTACTCATTATGATGTTCATAATAAGCCTGTCGTACTTTTGAGTGTTAGGGTTTTTAAGAGTTCTGCTTGCAGCTTCAACACAGTCGGCAAGCATTACGATCGCACTCTCAGGACTTTGAGGGATCTCGCCGTTATATCTAAAGTCCTCCTCCCTTACAAGACGGGCTGCATCAGGACTGTTCTTCTTTGCCTCGTTATAGAAATACATGATGATGTCGTTTCCGTGGTGCTGCCCGATAATATCTAAAACTTCTTGAGGAAGCCCTATCTCCCTTCCTTTTTCCACTCCGAGTTTAACATGGCTTTTTATGATCGCGGCAGAGAGGTTGTTGTTTAGTTCGTCGTGAACGTTCCCCTTTCCTCCCTGATTCTCTATAAAGTATTCAGGATGCTCTGCCTTTCCAATGTCGTGATATAAAGCTCCTACCCTAGTAAGCTCTGCATCGGCTCCAATTTCTTTTGCAGCAGCATAACTCATATCAGAAACGTTTCGTACGTGATTGAATGTGCCTTGGGCAACCTGGCTGAGCCTGTTCAAAGTCGGAGTATCTGTATAAGAGAGTTCGTGAAGCCTGAACTGCGTAGGAAGGTTGAAAACCTTTTCCAATATCGGAAGCGCAATAGATACGGCAATATACGTTAAAAGAACGTTTAAAATTATGAATACGATATTACGGGCAAGTATGCTGTAGCTGAAACCGCTTAAAAGGGAGAATATGGCAGTAGCAATTGCCGCAATAAGCGACGAATATAGGGCCTCGTAAATAACGTCAAGACGGTTTGTTCCCCTATGAACGAAGAAAATAGACGCTTCTATTACCACAAGAAGAAGGAAGAATGTGAACTTGTTCGACGTTGGAAAGAGTACGGCAAAAGCAGCTGTTACAAAACCGACTGAAAACCCTACCCTTCTTTTATTCGTAATGCAAGTAAATAAAAGCGGAAGGAATAAGAATGGCAATAAAGGATCAATAAGAACCCTCTCTTCCCGGCTCAATATGAAACTAATCATCAAAAAACTCAAGATGAGCTCAACTAAAATTCCAACAAGAAAGATCAGGGAGTAAAGAGGTATCCTATATTTGTATTGAATTGATACGACAAAGAAATAATAGGAGAAAAACATCACGGTTATTAAGAAAAGCGCATAGGAAACGAGAGCCGATGGCGGAATCTCAATTCTCCTGTTGTTTATCTGGTCCACTATCCTAAGCTGCTGTTCTGTTATGATTGTATCCCTTGCTATTATCAAGTCCCCTTCTTCAAGCCTTATAGCAACAGGAGATGTAGCATTTGAAGCTTCCTCTCTGAAACTTTCTGTTTTAAGTGCATCGTATCTAATGTTCTCAATGGAAAGCATCTTAACAGCCTTTGCAATAGTAATAAGAACCTTGTCATTAACACTACTATATTTTTCTAAGGCGTAATCAAGAACCTTTTCGTATACATTCTCAAAAGTGAACGCGCTTTCTGCATTAATCTCGTGCGTCTCAATTTTATAGTTTGTACCAAGATGTTCTACGGTTATGTTTCTATATCCTTCGTCAATGCTTTCTTTAATATCGGAACTAGAGAATATCCCGTTTCTTAGGACGTTAATTAAAACTTCATCGACAATATCGCAGACTAAATTTCGCTCTTCATCGCTTAAATTGATAAGATCGTATGTCACGCTGTCACTGTCAAAAATATCATGATCCCTTAATATCTTGTATGCGTCATTGCTGTCTTCAGCTTTTATGGCATCAAGATAGTTCTGGCTCATAATGAGCCTTTCAATAGTATCTAAACTATTAAAAGAGTAATACGGAAGAACGCTTTTCCTAGCCTCTTGCCTGTCGTTTTCCGTTGCAACTTCATCTATGAAATTAACTGCATCCGGAGCATATACGTCCTCGTCGCTCAGCTCTCCCGCCCTATAAGAACGGGAAAGCTCTATCTGTCTTAATGAAGAGGAAGGAAGAATTACAGGCATAAGCACGCCGATAACTATGCAAATGGCAAAAAGGAGAGAGAATGCAATCTTCTGCGCATTAGTAAAAGAATCAAAAACAATCTTATAATTAAGATTCTTCACTTTCCGCCTCCTTTTCATATGCATAAAGGATGTCTCTTACGATCCTCGATCTTTGTGCATCCTTACTTGTAAATTCTACTATGCCAAGCCCGTTTATTCCAACAAGTTTTTTGCTTGCGTCGAGAAGTCCAGAAGAATTTTTATTAGGAAGATCGATTTGCGTAGGATCTCCTGCGACAATGGCTTTGCTTTTTTCCCCAAGACGGGTTAAAAACATCTTCATCTGTGTCTTCGTCGCATTCTGAGCTTCATCAAGAATTACGATGCTGTCTCTGATGCTTCGTCCTCTCATATAGGCAAGCGGACTTATCTCAATCTCTCCGTTATCTTCAAGTCTCCTTATCTCTTTCAAAGGCAAAAAGACCTCCATCGCATCATAAAGCGGCCTTAAATAAGGACTTAGCTTCGCCATAAGGTCTCCTGGGAGGAAACCGAGGGACTCCCCCGCTTCAACTACAGGGCGCGTAAGCACGATCTTCTTCTTTCTTCCCGACAGAACTTCTGAAAGCGCATAGGATATAGCCAAGAAGGTCTTTCCCGTCCCTGCCGGTCCTAGCGCAATTACTACATCATCTTCTTTTAGTTTTCTTATGTATTCCTTCTGTTTGACGCTTTTAGGCCATACAGTTTTTTGAGCAACGACAATGGCGTTATCATCGTCAGGAATTTCCTTCTTAATCTCTTCGTATGCAAGGAGTATGTCAGCCTCGTTCAGATTGCCTTTCTTCTCAGCATCCTTTTCAAGCCTTTTAAAAAGGGAAAAGAATATATCATCATCTCGCGATGCAATCACTTGGTTGCCTTTGCAGATTATCTCATATCCAAGAAGGAGCTCCAGATATGCTAAATTACTATCATTGGGGGCTAAGACAGAGTATGCCGTATTTTGATCTTTAAAAACGTATGAAAGCAAATCAATCACTCCTTTGCCAGCTGCCGTTTCTCTCTTCCCATGTCCTGTCTATGGAAAGATCTGGGAATGTGTTCCAGCTTAGATATATGCTGAATTCGGGAACGAAACGGTATACGTTATTCGATAATACAACCGAAGTCGAATAATTGCAATGCAACGCCCAGTCGCTCATATAGTGCACGATTTCAAGACTTATTGATGACATATTGAAGTTCGTATTATACCTTCCCTCTCCAAATAGATCGAATGAGCGTAGAAGATCCTGCCAAAGAGATTCAAAAGAGAAATTATTGTTTCCATCTAGATATGCGCCGAAATTGTTATTTCCAGATGTAAAACTTAATCTGAAATCAAGAAATTCTGCGATGGAGAAAATAATTGACGGCGTTATGGTGAAACTCGATGCTGCGATATTTTGAACATCGATATTAAGTTCAGCAGAAAGTCCAAGAGAAAGATAAATTCTTCCCCTCCATGCTCTTATGAGCCACTCATCTAAAGTAATTTCCGCATTTATATCGCTTAGTTCTATGTTATCTGTTGGGCCTGAAAAATCTACATATGCCGTAAAATAAGGAACAGTAAGTATCGTTCTTAAAGAAGATATGTAATTCTCCTCACCTGTAGAAGTGTCGTAACCGTTCCATTCGAACTGCTCTGTTATGCTGTATTTTCTATCTTTTGTCCTAAAAGAAAGCTGGCTTTCAAGTTCTAGCGGATAGAAGAAATTGTCTTTCCTATACTCGCTCGTGTCGTACCTGAAAGAAGAGGATGCCACTATATTAGAACCGTTATACGCAAGAGACAACGATACTAGATCCGATTTGAAATCAGATGATTCCACACTCTCGCTTTGAAATCTATAAGAAAAAGCCGCTGCAAAATTGCCGTATCTATAACTCAAACCAGGAGTAAGGCTCCCCTTTAAAGGATATATCGTATAGCTTAAGGATGGCGTGAAATTTCCTGCAATCGTCTCAAACGTATGGGAAAAAGAGATCGAATGCGCGCTTACGTTATCGCTATCAAAAAGAAATAACGAGTCTTCGATTTCAGTTGCTCCATCCCTATGCGTCCTATCATATTCATATGCCCTGTGAGTGAGAGTGTATGTAATGCCAAGAAAAGGAATTTCGGCTGTAACAGAGTTTGTAACAGAGACGTTATCAGACCATGATTTGCTGTCCTCTGCTTCTTCGCTATCATAGGAATACGAAGGAGTTATCACATTTCTAAGCCTGAAATATGAGCCTAGATCAAGTTCAGTCGTAAGGCGAAGTGATGTATCGTTTGAAAATGATGAAGAATCAAGCTCTCCGTTGTAATAGTCCAAATTATTCTCAAGGCTTTCATTTATCGAGTACCCCATGCCTATAGAGTATGTCGTACTTGCATGCCCTTCCGAGACCATCTCCGAATGGAACATATCGTACAATAGAGGATCTTTTAAAAGGAATAGATCTGCTTCATCAAGTTCTTCAACAGGAACGCCTTGATCCTCATACTCGAAATTGAAAATAGAGCCCGCCATATTCATGCTCAGCTCAGGCAGGTTCAGATAATCTATTTGAAATTCATATTTGTCGCTTTCTCTGTTTCTAACCCATGAGTGCCTGCTTTCAACTCTCAGGCGCGATATGTTGAATGTTGAAAGATAATCGGTGCGAAGCGACGATGGAAGAGAATATCTAAGTTCCGCATATCGCGAAAAAGAGGTCAAAGAGGATGAGTATGTGCTGGGAAATGTCGGACTTTGGAACAAAAGAGGTTCGATAGAAAACGAAGTTATTCTGTTTCCAACTTCCCTTAAGACGTCATTATCAGAATAAAAAGGAGCAGAAAGCGATATCACAAGGCCTGAGAATGAGTACGAAAGGCTATTCTCGCTGTAATACCTGAAATGCCCGGTTTGAGGACTTTCAGAAAATGTAAGGGCAACGCCTGTAAATGAATCGAAATTAAGGCTTTTGTCAAAGAAATTAAGCGTCGTATCAAGTCCAAGATGAAGTCCTACGGATGAGTATGCATCGGCCATAACGGCAAGATGGCTATCGCTGCTGCTCGCCCACGACTCAAGAGGAGTCAAATTATCGTCGCTAGTGTAATACGCACCGCGTTGCACCTGCCCTTCTTCATTGCTCTGATCAGAGAAGATAGATAAAAAAGACGATGATGAGGAAGAATCAATAAGATCTGTCGAACCAAAGACTTCGAAAGTCGTATTTATGAATGCACCCTTGCTGGATGTGAAACCGAAGGATGGGTTTCCAACTATCCTAGAGCCGGGGAAGAAGAAAATCGGAAAATAAAAAAGAGGAACGCGTCCAATATTCAATACCGCATTCTCAATTAGCATGTCGGAACCTGGCAGCATGGTAATCGTGCTTGCGGAGATACTTGAAAGAGGATCGCTATCACTGCTTGCGATATATCCGTCTTCATATATCGCGGCGCCATTTTTAAAGTATGTAAGACGTTCACCCACTGAATAAACGTCTATGCTTTCATCATTGCTGTTAGTTCTTTCGTTCAGCGTAGAGGCGTTTTCAACTACGATATTCCCTTTCTCCCAGTAGTAGCTGACTATGTCGGCATTTATCTCTTCGTTTGAAGAATCGCCGGTAGTTTTGAAATTAACGTTTCCGATTGCAATTATTAATGCGGAATCGGTATCTATTACGACTTCGTCACTGTTTACAACGGTCTCTTCCCCTCCATTTACAAACGAAAGACTCACATCGCCTATCAAAGTTATAATCGATCCAGTAGATGAAAGGGATCTTGCGCTGTTTATAGTTACGCTGTAAGTCCCTTCTTCTCCGTTTGTCTCGCTGTAGCCTTCAAGACCTTCAGCTTCATAAAGCGCATTTCTTATCTCGCTATCGGAAAGTGAACTATCTATTCCTCTAAGGCTTGCCATGTTTTTTAAACTTTCGCTATCTGCATAAAATATATCGTGCGCCGTCAATGCAAATAGCGAATAGCTTATTAATAATAGCAGACAGAGAAGAATAAATATCTTTTTCACTAGAGGTACCTTTTCAAAAATTGTCCCGTATAGCTGTTTTCTACTTTACTTACCTCTTCTGGAGTTCCGGAGCATACTACATTCCCCCCTTCATCTCCACCTTCGGGACCTAAATCTATTATATAATCGCACATTTTTATAACATCGAGATTATGCTCGATCAAAATTATCGTATTTCCTTGATCTACAAGCTTATTAAGCGTCTCAAGGAGTTTCTTGACATCTGCAAAATGAAGTCCGGTCGTAGGTTCATCTAATATATAAAGAGTCTTTCCAGTGCTTTTTTTAGAAAGCTCTAAGGCAAGTTTTACTCTTTGAGCCTCACCTCCTGAAAGGGTCAGCGCGCTCTGTCCAAGCTTTATATAGTCGAGCCCTACATCCATAAGCGTTTCAAGCTTTCTTCTTATCTGCGGAATAGCTTCAAAATGGTCAAGAGCCTCTCTAACTGTTAAATCAAGAACGTCAGAGATGTTTTTCCCTTTGTACTCCACTTGGAGAGTCTCTTTATTATATCTCTTTCCTTGACAGACGTCGCATTTGACAAAGACGTCAGGAAGAAAATGCATCTCGATCTTAAGCTCTCCATCGCCTTGACAGTTTTCGCATCTTCCTCCAGGGACATTGAATGAGAATCGTGATGCCGTATATCCTCTGGCTTTTGCTTCGCTCATAGACGCATATAAGTTTCTAATAGGAGTAAAGAGATCTACATATGTTGCCGGATTACTCCTTGGAGTGCGTCCTATCGGGCTTTGATCTATGTTAATAACCTTATCAATATTCTCCAGTCCGCTTAACTTCTTATAGCCGTCAAATCTTTCTTTCTTCTTGTTTAATTTATCTTGAAGAGCAGGAAGAAGTATTTCGTTTAAAAGAGTTGATTTTCCAGATCCTGATACGCCTGTAATAACGCTCATTTTGCCAAGAGGAATCTTTACGCTGATATTCTTAAGATTGTTTTTGGAGCATCCATCAATCTCGATAAACTTGCCGTTTCCCTTTCGCCTTGTTTTTGGAACTTCAATCTTAAGCTTTCCTGCAAGATACTGCCCTGTTACAGAATCTTCTACCCTGCTAACCTCTTCAGGCGTTCCAGCTGCAACGACCTCTCCCCCAAGAGAACCAGCGCCAGGTCCGATATCAACAAGGTAGTCTGCAGCCCTAAGAGTATCCTCATCGTGTTCAACTACGATTACCGTATTTCCAAGATCCCTTAAATTCTCAAGAGTTCTAATCAGTTTTGCATTATCTCTCTGATGGAGTCCGATTGAGGGCTCATCGAGAACATACATTACTCCTGTCAATGCAGATCCGATTTGAGTGGCAAGACGAATTCTTTGTGCTTCTCCTCCAGAAAGCGTAGAAGCTGCCCTGTGCAAAGTCAGATATCCAAGGCCTACATCGTATAGGAACTTAAGACGGCTCTTGATTTCTTTTAAAATCTGTCTTGCTATCTCCTCTTCAGTCTTATTAAGGCGCAAATTATCAAAGAATTCGATGGATCTTCTTACGCTGAGCCGGCTCATATCCATGATATTTAAGCCTCCGACGGTGACAGAGAGGGCATCTTTTCTAAGTCTGTCTCCATGGCATAAATTACAAGTTGATACGCTTTGAAAACTCTCAAGCCACATCCTTATGTTCATAGAAAAAGACTCTCTTAGCCTTCTCTCAAGATCATAAATGAGGCCTTTGAACTCTTCTGAGTACTCTATATGGCCTTTCTTGCTCTTATGCTCGACTGTATAGCTGATCTTATCGCTCGTACCATATAAAAGCTTATTAAAAACATCTTCGCTTAGTTCATTGAAAGGAGTTTTAAGACTGTAGCCGTAATATTCGAAGAATGCCTTGTATTTACTTTTCTCAATCTCTCCGCCGCCGCTTGTCGCAATTGCCCCTTCGCTGTAGGACTTTGACATATCGGGAATAAGCTTATTTATATCGAATGTCTTGTTAAATCCAAGTCCATTGCACTCAGGACAAGCGCCAAAAGGATTATTGAAAGAGAATAAGCGAGGTTCAATCTCTGCAATTGTTATGCCGCAATCAGGACAGCTGTTCTTCTCACTGTATATCTCCGTCAAATCATCTTCATCGACATATGTTACTTCTACAAGTCCATCGGACATAGAGCAGGCTTTCTCAATCGCCTCAGAAAGCCTCATTCTATGTTCTTTATTATTCTTTATCCTATCTACCAATATAGAAATATTATGCTTTACGTTCTTCTCAAGTTGAGGAATTTCCGTATCGATATTGTAGATGTGCTTGTCTATTAAGGCTCTCGTATACCCTAGCTTTACGGCATCTTCAAGTATTTTTTTAAACTCGCCTTTCTTTCCACGCGCAACAGGACTTGCGATCATGAGCCTAGAGCCCTCAGTATGGCTGAAGATTATCTCAATTATCTGATCGATTGACATTTCAGAGATAACCCTGCCGCATTTAGGACAGTGCTTAATCCCAATCCTCGCCCATAAAAGACGATAGTAGTCGTAAATTTCAGTGACCGTTCCAACTGTACTTCTTGGGTTTCTGTTAGTACTTTTCTGCTCTATTGCGATCGCTGGGCTTAGCCCTTCTATAATATCCACATCGGGCTTTTCCATTCTTCCAAGGAACTGGCGTGCATAACTAGATAGGCTCTCCATATACCTTCTCTGCCCTTCAGCAAAGATCGTATCAAACGCTAAAGACGACTTTCCTGATCCTGATAGCCCTGATAGCACCACAAGAGAATTTTTAGGAAGTGTCAAAGAGATGTTTTTAAGATTATGCTCCCTTGCGCCTTTAATTACGAGCTTAGAGCTATCTATCATTTTCTATCGCCTCAAAAAGTTCGTCTTCAGCGCTTTCAAGCGTCACCTCTTTATACAGCTTTCCTTTCTTATATAGGAATGCTTTTCGCCCAATGCCAGTTAGAGCATAATCTGCATCCTTTGCCTCTCCTGGGCCATTAACCTGGCACCCCATTATGGCGACTGTTATATCCTTGTCCAAAGACAGAAGCCTGTTCTGTATTTTTTCAACCATTGCCTTCGAATCGAAAGTATGACGACCGCATCTAGGGCAAGATACCAAGCGGACTCCGCTCTTTTTAAGCCCCAGCGTTCTAAGTATTTCGCTTGCAGCTAACACCTCGTCCTCTATCTCTCCTGTAATAGAAACCCTTATAGTATCTCCAATTCCATCTCTAATAAGATTGCCAAGAGCCCATGTAGATCTTACAGATGACACGATCGCGCTTCCCGCTTCCGTGACGCCAAGATGAAATGGGTAATCCGACTTCTCTTTAAATCTTCTTGCAGCTTCAATCGTATTTTCAACATTACTGCTTTTTAAAGATACGACAGTATTGTAAAAACCATAGCTTTCAAAATCATTCAGATAATCTAGCGCAGTGTTTACCATCAAATCAGCTTGCGACAATCCTTTGTCATCTCGAGGCAGAGAGCCCGAATTAAGGCCTATTCTAATTGCCTCATTCATGTCCTTTGCAGCAAGAACGACCTCTTTTGTCTTCCATTTCGCTCCAATATTGCCTGGATTTATCCTTATCTTGTCCGCACCGCTCTTTAGTGCGCTGAGCGCAAGCTTGTAATCAAAATGGATATCTGCGACAAGCGGCATCGCACTTCTTTTCTTTATCTCTGAAAAAGGCTTTTCATCATCTAAAGATGAATAGCTGAAACGGATTAGATCGCAGCCCATCGCATTTAATTTAGCGATTCTTGCTACAACGTCATCTATATTACAATTTACGATCGATGAATCATACATCGTCTGAATCCTGATAGGATTGCTTCCTCCTATTTCAAGATTCCCTACCTTACATATTCTTTTGCTAAACATTTTTCCCCAAAATAAATTCGCTTACTTCAGCGCTGTCAAATTTTATTAAATAAGGCTCTCCTGGTAAATAGAGGCAGCCTTCTCCGCTTTTAAGGCTGAAAAGCCCAGTCACTTCCATGCTTTCCGCATTCTCCCGCCAAGTCGTTGCCGCAACGCATTCACCACTTAGCACTTCAAAGAAATGAGAGTATTTTTCGTCAACGGAAAAATCATCCATGTTCTCTCTTTCCGTGCCTTCCATATTTATTACGTTTTTAAGATCTTCATCCAAATACGTTCTTTTAACAAGTAGCCTGCTTTCGTCTTTTACCATAAAGATCATGTTATATCAAAAGAGGACAAATTTGAATATTCCATATCTCTTCATTAAGTCCTAATGTTTTTAATTTCATTATCTAATTCCCTGCAATCTTTCCTATTGCAGCCTCGTGAATAAGGGATGCATTTTCATTTGCCGCATCAAGGGCGCAAGATGATTATACTTTTCCATGTCCTGTTATTATGGCATCGCACTCGCTGTGGCCAGTACATTCGGCATTTCCTATTATTTTTGATGTATATCTCTGTTTCGAATAATCCTTTGCAACCGATCTTGAGACTATATCAGCATTGCATCCCTCTCCGTTAAGCTCAACAAGGAAATCGGCAGTTGCTTCCTGATTCATCTGAGTAAGCAGACTCTCTTTAATTTTCAGCCTGCAGTTTTTATCTGAATAAGCTTTTGTCAGGCGATGCGGCTCTTCAAGCCCTCCGATTTGAGAAACTTCTATTTCGAGCACAGCACCTTCGGCTATATGAATTTCAGAATAAGGATCCATAATCCGCTTCCAAGCCCTACATGCTTTTCAATATATCTTACATGACTGTTTTTGCCTAAGAAGTAACAATGTTTGCCGCTATGGCGGCTCATCCCATTTCATTATTAGCTAGCTGAATGACAGGAGCCGTATGAGGCGAGAGTCTCACATACGGATCTGTGAGAAACTTGAGGTGAAACTCCTCAGGCCTACTCGACTGAGAGAACGAAATGTTAAGGAATAAACCTACTTAACTACCTCCTATTCGATTACCCCTTCCAATAATATTGGAAATCATTTAGGTATTGCTTATATTTGATAGCACTTGAAAAAGACTCGTAACCACAGCAGGATAAGATGTCCTACTTCATGAAAGAAAAGATACAAAGAAGTATATTCCCAAAGATCCCTTTTTCAGTAATACTACGGCAATGATTCATATATCAAAAATCTGGAAAGGTTTTCTGCTTTCTCTTTTGATAGCAGTACCTTCATACATTCTTGGATTGACATTTCCAATAATCGGTGGACCGGTGATCGCAATAGTCGTTGGTATGATAATCGCAATCTTCTTCAAGGAAAAGGGAGAATTTTCGGAAGGGATAAAATTCACATCAAAGAAAGTCCTTCAATGGGCTGTAGTTCTTCTTGGATTCGGAATGAATCTTTCTGTGGTTGCTGAGACGGGAGTACAGTCACTGCCCATAATCCTCTCAACGATCGCAGTTTCTCTGCTAACGGCATTCATCCTTGCAAAAGTGTTGAGAATAGAGGGAAAGACGGCAACGCTGATCGGTGTTGGCTCCTCAATCTGCGGGGGGTCCGCAATAGCTGCCACAGCTCCTGTGATAGGTGCAGATGATGAGACGGTTGCACAGTCGATATCCGTAATATTCCTCTTCAATGTGCTTGCTGCAATCATATTCCCCATTCTTGGGAGGGTCATAGGTTTCAGTACGACAGATGGAACTCCTTTTGGAATATTTGCAGGAACGGCAGTAAACGATACATCATCCGTCACAGCATGCGCTTCCACATGGGACAGCATGTGGTCACTCGGAAATGCAACACTTGATAAAGCCGTAACAGTAAAGCTTACAAGGACACTTGCCATCATCCCGATAACCCTTGCCCTTGCATTCATGAGAATAAGAAAGGAGGGAGCTGAGAAAGGGGGCAGCGTCTCGATGAGGAGGATATTCCCATTCTTTATAATCTATTTCGTACTTGCCTCCCTTGCTACCACGATACTCACATCCATCGGACTTGATGAATCTTTCTTCTCCCCTTTCAAGGATCTATCAAAATTCATGATCGTACTTGCAATGGGTGCAATTGGATTGAATACGGATATTATAAAACTTGTGAGAACAGGGGGAAAACCCATTATTCTTGGACTTTCTTGCTGGGTTCTTATTACTCTGACATCACTTTTCATGCAACATATGATGAATCTGATTTAAATTCATAGGGAACTAAAAAAAGACTGGAAGCAAAAAAAGCAACCAGTCTTTTTCTTTTTTTTTGAGAAAACTTCTTAAAGTGCAAGAAGTGAGAATACGAGTGTGAAGAGAGCTACAGTTTCTACGATACCGATTACGATGAAGTAGTTTGCTGTTCCCTTTCCAGTCTCTCCAAGGCTGTCTGCTGAGCATGCGGCGACCTTACCCTGGAAATATGCGGATAATCCCATTGACGTTCCGCCGAGAAGTCCAACGAAGAAGCAAAGAACAGGGTCAGTTCCACCTGCGATTGCGTTTCTAATGAAGTTCATCAGTAGAAAGCCGTAGATAGTCTGTGTTAGAGGAGCTCCAGCGAAAGCAACCATGATAAACGGTCCCTGTTTTCCCTGAGAGTAGCACTTCTTCCAAGCGCCAACTGCAGCCTGAGATGCGATTCCAGCACCGAAGCCTGATCCGATAGCTGAAAGACATAGAGCACATGCCATTCCGATGTAAGCTAGGTAATTCATATATTTCTCCTTCTACCTAATTTTTTATTTAGAGACCTTCTTGAAAGGCTCATATTCGTATCCGGACCATTCCATGCCGAGCTGGCCGGAGAATTCAAGTAAATTCAATCTGACGCCATGAACGACGACAGAAAGTATTCCCATTACGAGGTTTAAGGCATGGCCTAGAATAATTACGATTATTCCAAGCGGCAAGAATCCTGCCCCCATCCCGTTGAAACTCTGAGCAATTGCAAGGCTCGCCATTCCTACGGCAAAAAGCCTTATATAGCTCATAATGTTTGAAAAACACGATACGGTATTTAAGAACGTGGTGAAAAATCCGCCAAGGCTACGTATAAGTCCTACTTTAAAAGGCACTCCTGGCCCCTGTGCTGAGAAACAACATACAAGGATAAAGCCGATTGCAACGCCAGAAGCTACAAGAGTGAATGGGCAAGACTCGCCTATTACAAGATAAAGCACCAATAAATATAGAAGCACGATATCTATGAGCCAACCTAAATCCGCTACCCAAGAAAGATCCTTTTTCGGCGCCTTGTGTATGATATTGAGAACACACGCAAGAGAAAGCTGCGCAGCTCCAAGCATGAAACAGAACTTCATAAGCATGTTCTGCGCCCAAGCAGAATCAACGCCAACTATATCAGGAAAGTTAGTAATTGCCGGGATTACAAGCTTCTGAAGAAATGGTACGTTTTTAAGTATCGCCTCAGATCCGAAATAAGTACCTGTGAAAGCACCCCATACTATCGTCGTAATTGACAATACGTAAAGAAGTATGTTGATATCGCTTGCCTTCTTACTCTTTATATTCGTCACTATTGCAAGCAATAGGAAGATAAGGCCGTATCCGGCATCTCCAACAATCATTGCAAAGAAGATAGAGAAAAAGAGCAGGAAATAAGTTGAAATATCGTACTCCCTGTATCCCGGGACAACTCCTAAGATATCGAAAACAGGTTTTATAATTCTTACAAATCCTGGGTATTTTACAAGGGTTGGAGGATTGTCCTCATCCTTTATGTCATCAATCAGATATGCCCATGAAAACTTTGATGCGCCATCTTTAAACGTCTTTATGCATTTTGTAGGAATATAGCCTGTGATATACAAAATGTCACCGTCGTTTTTAGCAGTGCTCTTTGCATTTTCATAGACAATTGAATCACTACTGTCCTTAATAGCTTTAAGCCACTCTTTCTGATAAGGAAGATAGCTTTTGAAAGTCTTTCTGATCTCTGAAAGCCTCAGATTGTTCAAATCGATCTTCTTGGCAATATCGTCAAGACTTGAAGATCCAAGAGAGAACTCAAGAGCGCCAAAACCGTTAATTATGCTATTAACGCTCATGACATACATCTGCTTTCCTTCTTTCAGCACGATGGTCTTGAAATCCTTATTCTCCCTTATCTTCTTATAATCCTTATCGGAGATACTATAGAAATGAAGCTCGATTCCTTCTTTCTTAAGATCTTCCACAATCCTAGGATCAAGGCTTCCAAAACTTGAAAGCCTCTCTCTTTCAAGGTTAAGCGCAAGGTTTTCATCCTCGATGCCCTTTCTCTCTTTCAAAAGGGAGAAAAGAAGCTCCTGAGCCTCATTAAAAGGAGTGGAAAGGCTTCTCTCTTCAATCTTTTCCTTCTTATCCTTTTCATCCTCGATCGCTTTTAAAACCTCTTCAAGCTCAGCTTTCTTCTTCTCCTCTTCAATGGAGCCTGAACATCTTAAAGCCATCTCTTCAATATGCATTATGCCAAGATCTCTAAGAGCGCTTATAGTGGCGTCTTTTTTGTTAGATAGAGAAAATAGCGTGACCTTTTTCATCTCTTCAATCATATTAACCCACCTTGCTAAGCTTTTTCTTAGCTATCTTACCGCGAACTACAGCCTGCGTCTGCTGATCCTGCAAATAAATTCCTATAACCCTTATGTTCTCTTTTGCTTCTGGAATCTTAACTTTTTCAAAGAGATTAACTCTTTGACTCGTAACCCTGAACTCGTTCTCTAAAAGCCTCTTCTCCTCTTTTAAAGTACTTATCAGGGCATCGTATTTCGCAAGATCCCTTAAAGCCAAAATCGCGCCATCAACCCATAACGGGTATTCATCAAGGGAATATCTGATATCCTCAAATTCAAGCGAATCGAAAACAGGAACGTTAACACCTGCGACATTGGAGTATTTCTTTTTAATCTCTTTAACCTTTACAAGAGTGTCTATGCTCTTATCTTCGCTAAAAAGAGTATTTTCCCCATATACCGCAATCCAAGAATCAAGATTCCCTATTGCCTCCTCCTGCTTTAACTTCAGATCCTTTATTTCAGCCTCAACTTCTCTAATAACAATTTGAAGCTGACTCTTTTTAAGTTGGAGGGTTGGCAGATAGCGTTGGAACTGCTTAAGGCTATCTTTCTGTTTCTTTTGTTCGTTCTTCGTTAACTTTACAGCCAAAAGAGAGCCTCCTATTTAGGCCAGTACTTCTCAATCAGATCGCTCTTTAAAAGCGTCTCATTAGGCTCAAAGCACTCTGAAAGTATCTTCCAGCCCTCATCAAGAGCTTCTTCAAGAGGAATATTGACGGAAAGATCCATCAGCCTCGATTCAAATAACGCTCCATATTTCAAGAGCTTCTCATCCCAGTCGCTCATCATAAAGCCCATGCTTTTCTTTTCAAGACTGTCTTTATACTGCGAATAGAGCTTGATCATGCCGTCCATGAGCGCTCTATGGTCTTCCCTCGTATCCTTATTGACGTTCTGCTTAAGACGCGATAGAGATCCGAACGGCTCAATCCATCCATTTCTAAGGTAGTATTGCCCTTCCGTAATGTATCCTGTGTTGTCAGGAACCGGATGCGTAACATCGTCTCCAGGCATTGTCGTAACAGCAAGGATAGTTACAGATCCTGCGCCTTCAAAATCAACTGCTTTCTCATAGCGGCTTGCAAGGGCTGAATATAGATCTCCCGGGTATCCTCTGTTAGATGGAACCTGTTCCATTGTGATTGCAGTCTCCTTTAATGCATCGCAGAAGTTTGTCATATCGGATAAAAGCACCAGCACTTTCTTTCCCTGGAGTGCGAACTGCTCAGCAACGGCAAGAGAAAGATCAGGAACCAAAGTACATTCAACAGTAGGATCTGATGCCGTATGGATAAACATGATCGTATGAGACAAAGCTCCTGACTTTTCAAGCGTATCCTTAAAATAAAGATAGTCGTCGTACTTAAGCCCCATGCCTCCAAGGATGATGATGTCAACTTCTGCCTGCATCGCAATTCTTGCTAAAAGCTGGTTGTACGGCTCTCCTGATACGCTGAATATAGGCAGTTTCTGGGATTCAACAAGAGAATTGAACATGTCGATCATCGGAATGCCTGTTCTTATCATGTTCTTTGCCATGATTCTCTTTGATGGGTTTACAGAAGGACCTCCGATAGTAATCATATTCTCCTCCAGAGTCGGCCCATTGTCCCTTGGGCGCCCTGCACCGTCGAAAATGCGTCCAAGAAGGTTGTCTGAAAAGCTTACCTTCATAGGACGGCCTAGAAACCTCACCTTGTCAGATGTGCTGATTCCTTGGCTTCCAGAGAATACTTCAAGGCTGACAAGATCGTGATCGAGCTTAATAACACGGGCTAAACTTGTCCCTGATGCTCCGCTGATTTCAGCAAGATCGCTGTTTCTTACCCCATCAGCCTTTACCGTGATAACGTTTCCAACTATGGATTCAATCTTCGTATATACTTTTTGCATCTTACCTTGCCCTCTCTTTGATCTTCTCTTTGAGATCATTCATTTTTTCGCCATACTCGGCAGTTCCTTCCTCTATTGAGTTAAGATCAAGAAAAGCCTGGCGAATCGTATTGAAAAACCGCCTTGTATCGCTCTTGTCCTTCAAGTTATAGCTTCCCAATACAAAATCAGAAAGGATGCCGAAAAGTTCTTTCTGACGTTTAACAGAAACAGAGGCATCTACCGGATCGAATGAATTTTGCTGCAAATATACGTAATCGATCAGTTCGCCTTTCTGATAATCTATATAGTCGTCAAGACTTGTTCCCTCCTCGCCGACTACCTTCATCATCTGAGCAACCTCATTACTCTTAGTTACATATGAATAGACTTTATCAACATCTTTTTTATCGATGATTCCGCTATAGTTGCTCCAGCTGTCAAGAGGATCTATTGCAGGGTATTTTCTCGCATCGCTTCTCTCTCTTGAAAGTCCGTGGAACGCACCGACAACTTTGAGTGTTGCCTGCGTTACAGGCTCTTCAAAATTTCCTCCTGCAGGAGAAACCGTTCCTCCAATAGTAACAGAACCGAAAGCCCCGTCTTTAAGCCTGACTTTTCCTGCCCTTTCATAGAACTCTGCTATGCGGCTCTCAAGATATGCAGGGAATGCCTCGTCTCCTGGAATTTCCTCAAGCCTTCCGCTCATTTCTCTCATAGCCTGAGCCCAGCGCGATGTGCTGTCTGCTAAAAGCAATACGTCAAGGCCCATGTTCCTATAGTATTCAGCCATGGTGACAGCGGTATAAACGGATGCCTCTCTTGCAGCAACAGGCATGCTTGAAGTGTTGCATATGATAATAGTCCTCTCCATAAGAGATCTTCCTGTTTTCGGATCAACAAGTTCAGGGAACTCCTTTAATACCTCAACAACCTCTCCAGCACGTTCTCCACATGCTGCGATGATAACGATATCGACATCCGCATTCCTGCTTGTAAGGTGCTGCAAAACGGTCTTACCTGCGCCAAAAGGCCCTGGCGTGCAATATGTTCCGCCTTTTGCAACTGGAAGGAACGTATCTATCATACGGATTTTAGTAACCATTGGCTCATCAGGACGAACCCTTTCGCTGTATCCTTTGATCGCTTTTTTAACCGGCTGGGTTATTATCATGGAGAGATCTCTCTCATCCCCTTTAGAATTCTCAATCTTGCAGATCGTACTTCTGCTGAAATATCTGCCTTTTTCTTTTATTTCTTTAATCGTCCAAGTTCCGTTGAGGGTAAACGGGACCATGATCTTATGTGTAAAAAGTCCTTCGGGAACAGATCCTATGATATCCCCCGCCTCTACAGTATCTCCTGTTTTTTTAAGCGGCGTGAAATCCCATTCTTTATTTTCAATCGGATCAAGGTATACTCCGCGCTGCAGGAAGAATCCGCACTTATCTGCTAAAGAAGGAAGAGGATTTTGAAGTCCGTCATAAACCTTAGTAAGAAGGCCCGGTCCAAGCTCTACGGAAAGAAGCTCCCCAGAGAACTCGACCTCGTCTCCAACTTTTATCCCCTCTGTCATCTCATATACCTGAAGAGATGCAATGCCGTCTGTGATTCTTATGACTTCGCCTTTAAGCCTTGTCTCTCCTACTTTTATATATCCGACCTCGTTCTTGATAACGCTATCGGTAAAGCTTACGTTTACCAGGTTTCCGTTGACACCTACTACATAGCCTTTTTTTAACTCCATATTCTCCATCCTTATTCAAATTGATCTTGAATTCTAGAAAAAAGCCGCCTGAATTCGTTATTGCCTTTTTCCTTGCTGAAGGCGTTCATACGCTCTATGATCTGAATCTTTAGCGCGTATATCATCAAATTCTCAATGGAAAAAGGATCTAGAGATGAATTGGATGTAAGAAAATCAAAATAGATGTTGAGAATCTCTTTTTCCCCTTCAAGAGGATTCATGGCAGTAACGGCCCTATGGATCCTGTCTTTAAGCACAGGATCAGAACTCATTTCTGTCAAAATCTTCGCATCGTTCCATTTTAAGTTCTTAGCTCTTTCATCTTTTAGTATCAAACCGACCTTATCTAGATATTGCTGCCACATCTTCATCAAACTGCTTTTAGCGCTATCGTCCGATGTGAAAGTCGCCTTCTCAAGCTCCTTATAGTCAGATGAAGACATCTCGCTTTTACAAATTGCGAGAAACTCCTCATAGCTAAAGGGCAGAGGCTCCCCGACTTTTATCATTGGCAAGCTCGATATTAGATAATAGTACTTCGCCATAGCATCTCCTAAAGAAGTTTTCTTAGGCTGTCAGATAGATATGGATAAAGTAGTTTCGCCATCTCTTCATCGCTAAGATCGAAGTATCCTGAGCCGTCTTTTTCCTTTACGACAACTCCGCCTGAAAGAGATGAGGATGTCTTTAGAGTCAAACCTTTCTTAATCTTTTGTGAGAGTTCTTGAATAAGAGAAAGCGAGATGTCGTCCTTGTCTTTTTCACTGATTACGATCTCAGCATCGCCAATTGCCGCTTTTGCTGCGCTTTCAATAACAGATGCGAGCACATCCTTTTTCAACTCTGATGCAACGCTCTGTGTAAAAATTTTCTTGATCTCGTCATCAAGGCTCTTTTTAAGTGTTAACTGGGCATCACGCGCAGCTTGTTTTAACTTCTCTTCTGCACTCTTCTTCTCGACTTCGATCTCTCTCAAAGCACTTTGGAGGATCTTGTCTTTCTGCTCATTCGCACTCTTAATAATGGCATCTGCCTCAGCATTCGCTTTTGCCATAATCTCTTGAGCCTCTGCTTTAGCTTTCTCAATGCCATCGCTTTTGATGGAGGTGATCAAATCCTGAATCTGAATTTCCATAAAAACCACCTTTATAACTTTTTTATAAATTGAATATAACAAAAAAAGATACCTAAAGCAAAGAAAAACATTTGAGTTCAAGTTTTTTCAAATAAACACTTAAATTTAATAATGAATTTTCATTGAATATGAAGATTCTTTGTTGTATTTGTATAGCTATGGAAAAATTGGGTGAATTTTACAGAAAAGACAAGGTTGTAGGTATTGTAAAAGTAGAGAACATGCTAAGCGGTAAGATTTTGCTTCTAAAAAGCTTTGACGTAGTTAACGAATATAAGAACATCCGCTTCTCACTCGATATGGGAACTTTTGATAATGTTGATCTTCAAAAAGACTATGAAGAGACAGGCCTTGAACTTTTCGACATCTCACTAGATAAAGAGTGTTCAAAAGAGAATATCGACGAGACTCTAAACGATAGAAAAACGTACTATAAAAGCCAAGGCCGTTTATTTTATTAATTCTTTCGATCTTCAATTATTAGTTCTTTTACAGATTCAATAGCTAGGATTATAGCATTCTCCGTATCGTGAAGCTTAGGGTTATCCATATTGAGTTTTTCCCTTTCCTGATTTCCAACAACGAAGAAACATGATCCTGCGCGGCAACCGAGGTAGGAAGCTACTGTGAATATCGCAGCGCTCTCCATTTCGGAAGCAAGAACGCCAAGGCGCTTCCATGCCTCCCATTTATTGTTAAGATCGTAGCTTACAGGCATGATATCAGGATCGTGCTGACCGTAGAAACTGTCTTTGCACTGCACGATTCCAATATGTGTTTTAAATGACATTCCATAGGATGCCCTCTTCATTGCAGAAACGACTGAAAAATCGGCGCATGCGGGAAATTCAATTGGCGCATACTCTCTGCTTGTTCCCTCTGCCCTTACCGCGCCTGTTGCAATAACGACATCACCTCCCATTACATCTAGCTTTATTCCTCCGCAAGTGCCCATTCTGATAAAAGTATCGGCACCTACCTTATTAAGCTCTTCTACGGCAATGGCTGCGCTTGGGCCGCCGATTCCGGTACTAGTTACGCTAACCTTCTCCCCTAAAAGGGTTCCTGTGTAAGTAACATACTCCCTTGAGTCGGCAATAAGCTTGGCGTTATCAAGGTGCTTTGCAATAAGAGGGACCCTCTTTGGATCTCCTGGTAAAATAACATAACGCCCTACATCTCCGCTTTTTACGTGCAGATGGTATTGAATTCCAGTCCCATTCATGTAGTCTGACACAATCAAATCTCCTTAAAACAAAAAAACAGAGGAGTTTTCTATTGAAAGCGCTCCTCTGCTCTTCTTCAGGCCAATTCTTCTTTTCGTTCTTTAATGTTCTTTTTCTGGCCTAAGACGATAGGATGTACTCTTTATCTTCCTGTTTATTACTCATACAGGTTCTCTTTTCTCTTATAGCTTATAATGAAGCTATCTCGAAAAGACTTATTTCCTTTCCTATCTGATTAATTTATCGCATGGATTTTTAATATTGTAAAGAAAAATCTTAATCTTCACATAAGATCCACGTATGTCTTGCCCATTCCGCCGTCTTCAGGTCGGGCAAAATAATAGTTCTTTACATTATTATTCGTTTTTAAATATTCATGAATTCTTTTCATCAGCCTTCCATCTCCAAGACCATGGATTATGGAGAAACTGCTTAGTCCCGTTAGAGTGCAGGCTTCAATCTGATCTTCAATTTTTTCAATCGCCTCATCACCTCTTAGACCTCTTAAATCCATTTCATATTCAGCCTTCTTATTTACTGCAGAAATTGCTTTTTCTATAGTAACTTTCTTTTCTCCTTCTCTCTTATAGATGTCTTTTGCACTGAGAGTAAGTTTTAATCCAGAATCAAGAATTACCGTATACGATTTCTTATTTTTCTCTAAAATCTGTCCTTTTACCCTCGATCCTCCGCATAGCACATTCTCTCCAACATCAAACTCCTTTAAAGGCTCATCAGTTTCTTCTTTCTCTTCGACGCTTTTTTTAACGCTCTCCTCTTTTTTTTGAACATACTCCATGAAATCTTTTGCTTTTTTAATCTTATTCTTATCAAGCTTTCCAGTCGTAATGTCTTTAATGAGGGTTTCGAGAGTGCGTCTTGAATCTTTTAAGAAAGACGAGATCTCTTTAAGCCCTTCTTTCTCAAGCTCTCTTTTCTCTTTTTCTATTTCCCTTAAACGCTCTTCAAGATCGTCTTTCTCTTTTTGCGCATACCTTCTTTCAAGCTCTGCTTCAGTCATTTTCCTATCGAGCGTCCTGCTCTTTTTTATTAAAGACGAGATTAAGGATGCAGCGCTCTCGTTCCTGTCGCTTAAAACAGATCTAGCACTCTCTATTATCTCTTTAGGAAGATGCGCCCTCACAGCAGCGTCAATTGCATGACTGTCTCCAGGAATGTTCTCTATTACCTTAAAAAGAGGAAGTCCCGTACTATCGCTGAAAGCCATCGAAGCGTTCATCATATCCTCTTTCGTATACGCATGATTCTTCACTTTGCTGTAATGAGATGAAGTTAATGTCAGCCTAGCTCTCGGGCTAAGGTAGTCTAAAATTGAGAGCGCAAGAGCCGCGCCCTCTTCTGGATCCGTTCCAGATCCAAGCTCGTCAAGAAGTATCATAGAGTTTTCAGTCGTATTTTTTATACAGTATGAGATGTTTTTTAAATGCGCTGAGAACGTAGACTCATCAGATAGAATGCTCTGGTTATCCCCTATGTCTGTTAATATGTTATCAAAATACGGAAGTGTTGATACTTCATCTGCAAGAGTGAATCCGGATATCTGATTTAGTGCAGAGAGTAGCGCGATCGTCTTCATTGTAACGGTCTTTCCTCCAGCGTTTGCACCGGAGAATACGACAGTCTTTATGTTCTCATTGATTTTAATATTAATCGGAACAGCCTTCTTTAAAAGAGGATGGCGCGCATTGATTAAATCTACGTTATTTGCATTTCTTACATGTCGTGCATTATTCTTTTTCGCCCATACAGAGAAAGCGTAATGAAAGTCAAAATCCATAGCACGTTTTCTCATTACATAAATTTCGTCTAGCACTGCCCTGACTTTTTCTGAAAGCTCATGCTTAATCTTCCTCTCTTCCTCCTTTATCCTTTCTTCTGCAAGAAGGACGTCGTTATTTAGATTGATTAAATCCAGGCTTTCAAGGAAGAGTGTCTGACCCGACTGGCTAGAGCCTTGAAGATACCCTTTCACCTTGCTCCTTTCGCTTGCCTTTATCGGAAGAACGATCCTGTTATCTTTAAAAAGAGGATTCTCTCCTTGAAGAATATTCCTGTTATCCCTCATAAAAGATGCTGTATAACTGCTTCTTCTGCTTTTTGCCGCGTCTAACGCCTTCTTATGTACTAAAAGACGCGGATGGTTTTCGTTTACATTTCCATCTTGATCGAGAGAGAAAATGATCTCTTCTTTTAGCTTTCCATCCTCTTCGCTAAGAGTCTCTCCATCATCTAAAAACACTAGCATTTTTTCATAGGACTCTAAGAAAAGTCCAATAAGAAAAACATCCTTGCCTTCGATATCCTGATGGCTTTTTCTTGCGTATGAGAATATATGGAATATGGAAGGAAAACTATTTAAATCGTTTGCCGATTCTAAAAGGTTCATATAACGCTCGATCTTTAGATAGCGATCGTTTATTACATCCTTATCAGCTGTGAATGATTTGAAATTTATATAATCTTCACTCTCTTTAAAAAGGGAAAAAGACCTCACTTTCTCAAGTACGAGGTCAAGTTCAATATCTTTAAAAGCCTTTATGCTTGCCATTTTATTCTCTCTAATTTCTTCTCTGCATTCTTTATGTCAAAAAGGAGATTAAGATAGCCGTCGTATCGTCTCTCGCTCATAATTCCATTTTCTACTAGCGATGAGACAGCGCATCCATCCTCTCCGCTATGAAGACAGTTTGAATATTTGCACTCGCAATTTTTGAACTCAGGATAGAAATATTTTAGCTCATCAGAATCAATTGCTGGAATCACCTCCCTGATTCCCGGAGTGTCGATTATCGCTATGTCTTCGTTTTCTAAATATAGCGCGCTTGTAGTGGTATGTTTTCCCCTGTTGTATTTCTCGTTGATATCCCCTACTTTCTGATTTTTGTTTAAAATCAAATTTATGAGGCTTGATTTTCCAACGCCGCTAGGACCGATAAAAGTACTTACCTTGTTCTTCAAAAGCGGTAAAAGAGATCTAACATCACCTTTTTTTGCACTCACAAGACATACTTCATATCCAAGACGTTCATAAAGATCTATCTCCTCTTTTTCATTATCAAGGCCTAGATCGCTTTTGTTTATTGCAATTACAATATCGCAGCCTCTAATTGAAGCGATAACCCTGTCTATGAAATGGGAATTGAACTCCGGACTTTTCAATGAAGAGACAATTACAGCCTGATCCATATTCGAACAGGTGCACTGAATAAGGGCTACCTTGTTTAAAAAACGCGTGAATTCGCTTTTTCTCTCTTCTCTTGAGTTAATCAGTCCTTCGTTTTCACTATGAGGGGTAAAATTCACTATGTCCCCTACTGCTATGGGATTGTATTCAGCCTTAGAACTTATTAAGACTTTTCCTTTTATTTTCAAGCTATAGAGCTTACCGTCTTCTGCTAATGCAATGTAAGTGTTATTCGTGCTCCGTCTGATAGAGGCCTTCATATCTATTTAATATTAGCAGAAAGTAAAACTTAACAACAGGGTAAAAAAATAATAAAGTATACGTATGTTCTCATTTGAAAAGTGTAAGATAAAAGACTGTCACTCGTTTGCAATCAAGGAAACGGGAGTATGCTACCACCATAGCAGGAACAAAGACGAAGTAATAATAGATCTGCTCAAAAGAAAAGATGAAGAAAAAAGCATCAAAAACGTATGCCTTGTAAACGCTGAATTTGAGAATATAGACTTTTCAGACACTTTTATCGGTTTTTCCAACTTCGCATTCTCAAGTTTCAGAAACTGCAACTTTAATTTTGCAAGATTGAATTCCAACTTCTTCGATTTCGCTGTGTTCGACAACTGTACATTTAAAGACACGGAGCAAAGATACAACGTCTATTCAGGAGCTATGATAATTGATACCGACTTCTCAGGATCGAATCTCATTCTCTCTTCCTTCATGGCGATTGACTGCTACAGGGCAAAATTCGATAACACCGATCTCTATTTTTCAAACTTCTCGCTCTCTAAATTAATTAATACGTCATTTGAAGATTCAAATCTAAAGCGGACATCGTTCCGCTCCGCACTCCTTAGATCTGTTTCTTTTAGATATTCCAATCCGGAGGAGGCCTTTTTTACAGGACAAGTCAGATGAAGATATTTTCACACTTCGTAAGCTCAGCAGAGCTAATAAACCAGTATATTGTAATAAATGAAAAAAACAACGATGCTGTAATGATAGATATTCCCGGATGCGATGGAAAACTCATAGAACTTATCGAAAAAGAGAATCTAAATCTAAAGGCGGTATTCATAACGCATAATCATAGGTCGCATATTGCATCACTAGGAACTCTTTTTAAGATTTACAGTCCAAAAATCTATGCATATTTTGACACAGTAGCATCATTTAAGGCTAAGGAGGTTAAAGACGGAGATATAATAAAAGAAGCTGGATTCGAGATTCATGCATTGCATGTTCCTGGCCATAGTCTGGATTCCATGTGCTATAAGATTGAATCCGCACTCTTTACTGGAGACACTCTTGAATCTGGATACATATCAGAGACAAACACCCTTATAGAAAAGGAACTGCTCGTCAATTCAATAAAGGAAAAGCTTCTTAGCCTAGATGACAATACGCTGATATTTCCAGGGCATGGCCCTCTTAGCAAAATAAGGATAGAAAAGATGTTCAATCAGGATCTACTTGAGGCAAACATCATGATATCCAGCTAGATAAGGTTTAAAGCGCTCTGGAATTTCTGATTTGAACGTCATCCTCTCGTTAGTTTTCGGATGGTTTATCGTAAGAGAGATCGAGTGAAGCATTAGAGGGTTGGTCTTATCGCTTGAGTATATGGGATCTCCGATTATAGGATGATTAATGCTTTTAAGATGAACTCTAATCTGATGAGTTCTTCCTGTATAAAGCCTTAAAAGAAGCAAAGAGTAATCTGACGTCTCATATAAGACTTTATAACCTGTTTTAGCATAGCGTCCTTCTTTGTCATTAGTAGTTTTAAACCTCTTTCTCTCTGCCCTGTCTCGGATTATGTGTTTCTCTATTATCCCCTCTTTCTCCTTGAAAACCCCTTTAGCAATTGCAATGTAATATTTAACAGTCTCCCTCTCTTTAAACTCAGAAGAGAGTATTCTAAGCGCATCCTCGTTCTTTGCAATTACCATGACACCGCTTGTGTCCTTATCTAAGCGATGAACAATTCCAGGACGCACATCATCATCAGATGAGAGAAAATCATCGCCGTAACGGAATAATAGAGCGTTTGCAATAGTACCCGAATTAACTCCTGATCCGGGGTGAACGACCATGCCTTCTTTTTTATCAATTACGAGGATATCATCATCCTCATAAATCACGTTAAGGCTAATATCCTCTTTTTCAAGCCCTGTAAAGACGTCTTCCTCGTACTCTATTTCAATAACGTCTCCGCTTTTTACTTTCGTGCTCTTTTTAACTTCTCTTCCATTAAGAAAGATTTTAGTTGAATCTTTGGAAAATATCGTTCTTTTAATAAAAGCGGATGCAACCTTATCAAGCCTGCCCTCTTCTTCTGCTATAAAACGCTCTTTTTTCTCTTTAATCATTGAAATACCCGATAAGCCAGTCTACGCCGGCAATTAAAAGAGATGCGCAGGCAGCAATACCCATCTGCTGCCAGAAAAGATTGAAATCGTTATCCTCGATATTCGCACCGAAATTCTCTGCAATGGCAAAGCCTGCAGCAGTTAAAGGAAACGTGATAACAAGAGAGCCGAAGAATATGCTCTCTGCCCTTCTAATCTCACTAAGCCAAAGAGGAAACTCATCCTCCTCATACGGTTCGTACTCATATGTAATAGGATCTGCAAAGATATTAAAAGATAGCACTATTATAAGAAGAAGGGCGACTAATCTTTTCATCCACGAGCCCCGAAAATAATGCTGCCAAGCCTGATTTCCGTAGATCCCTCTTCTATTGCAATCTTATAGTCTGCGCTCATCCCCATTGACAGCACGCTAAGAGTCTTTATTTCGGCAGCTTTATCAAAAAGTGCTTTCGTCTCTTTAAACGAAGCTCTTATCTTTTCCTCATCTCCTCCAAGAGGTCCTATCGTCATGATTCCGATACAGTCTACATTGGCCAGATCTAATGAGATTTTAAGAGTATCAAGAAGATCCGATTGCTTACAAAAACCGCTTTTGCTCTCTTCCTTGCTTGAGTTGTATTCAAGAAGAACTGGCATTCTCTTTCCTCTTTTTCCAGCCTGCTCGTCTATGAGCTTTAAAAGTTCTACGGAGTCTACAGATTCGATTCTGTCAAATAAATATACGGCTTTTTTAACTTTGTTCTTCTGTAGCTGCCCTATAAGGTAGACTTTCATTCCTTCAGGCCTGTCCTCTGGAAGTGGAAACTTGCTTTGAACCTCCTGAACCCTGTTTTCACCAAACACCCTCGCACCCTCGTTATAAAGGGCTTCTATCATGTCATAACTTTTCGTCTTGCTTACGGGAAGAAGAAAGACGCCATCCCCTATTTCATTTTTAATATCTGAATAGACGCTCATTTATTCCTCTTTTCAATATAGCTGTCTCTGTTTTCTTTTAATGCCTTCTTATATTCTCTCTTAATCTCAGCTCTTTTATCAAGGAAGAATTTGAAATCGTTTATTCCTTCCATAATCTCACTAGACTTTGCTGAGAGCGTCGGGTTGCTATTTAAGAAGTGGGCAAATACTCTTGCACTCTTCTCTTTTGCCTTATCAAGGTCGGTACTGAGTACTTCTTTAATATCGTCACTGTCAAGATTTTTAATATACTCGGCTTTCTCTTTAAATTCTTTGATGCCACGCTGGAAGCTCTTAAGGTTGATAACAGTAATAGTTACGTCTATGGACATGCCGATTAATATTATGTCTGCAACGAAAGATCTGATCTGCATAGGAATGTCATTAATAAGATCAGAGGCAATAGGATCCAAAACATACATTACAAACATCCCCATAACGCCGAAGAGAAAACTGTTAAGGCCACAGACTCTTCCTTTAATGTTTATCTTATGATTTGAGTAATCCCAGAGTTTCATGTTGAAAAGCTTCTCTAAAAGCCATGAAGTCACATACTCGATCAAACTCGTAAGAATAACACCAAATATGAATACCAGATACCAGTGTGCTTTAAACGGCTCTAAGAGAATCGTAACAACTAAAGCGCCAAATCCGTATATAGGACAGTATGGTCCATATAAGAATCCCCTATTTACAAAATGTCTTTTAGGAACAGAGCAGAATATTACTTCTGAAATGTAGCCGAAAACAGAATAGATGAAAAAACTAATAACGTAATAGCTGAGATCTGGCATAGAAGCTCCTTAGATAACAAAAAAAGGCTAGATTATAAAAACCTAGCCTTATGGAGGATACAAGGATTGAACTTGTGACATCCTGCTTGTAAGGCAGGCGCTCTCCCGCTGAGCTAATCCTCCGCAACGTGAAAGAGAATAACAAAGATCAGATCTTTAAGTCAATAGATTTCATGAAAATTTATAAAGGATTTTACCATATGATGTATAACTTATTATAATTAAAAAAAATATTATACAAAAATTTCGAATACAACAAAAACAATACCCCAATATTATTCAGCGCAAAGCATATATCAGCATATATCAGCATATATCAGCATATATCAGCATTTATCAGCATTTATCGACATTTATCAGCATTTATCGACATTTATCGACATTTATCGACATTTATCGTATTATATTTCTGAGGTTTAGCATGAGTGTAATTAGACAAAGCGACATATTGTTAACGATGGATATAGTAATGAACCTAAATGCAATTGAGGCGTTTAAGAGTGAATGGGCAAATAAAGAAAAAAATATGAGTCCAGATTTTTTAAATACATTAAGAAACATTGGTGCATTTGAGAGTATTGGCTCTTCTACAAGAATAGAAGGAAGTACCTTAACAAATGAAGAAGTCGAAACTTTATTAAACGGCCTTTCTACAAAAAGTTTCAGAAGTAGAGATGAAGAAGAGGTTACGGGATATGCAGAATCATTAAAAACCATATATGACAATTATGCCTATATACCGCTAAGTGAAAACTACATAAAACAGTTGCACTCATTATTACTGTCACATGCAACAAAAGATGAAAGACATAGAGGAGAATACAAAAAAGTAGATAATGCAGTCGCTTCTTTTGACAATACAGGAAAAGAAATAGGAATCATCTTTAAAACAGCATCAGCATTTGAAACGCCCTACCTTATGAATGATCTCGTAAGAGAAACAAATGATATGCTTTCAAATCCTGCATTCAGTTCAATAATTTCTATTGGAGTTTTCATCGTTCATTTTCTTCAAATACATCCATTCCAAGATGGAAATGGAAAATTGTCTAGATTATTAACCAATCTATTATTGTTAAAACAAGGATATGACTTTATTGAGTACTACTCTCTTGAAAAGATCATAGAAGAAGAAAAATCTTATTACTATTCTGCATTGCGACGAACTCAAATGTCATTTTCAAATGAAAGATATGATTATCTACCGTGGCTTTCATTCTTTACAACACTTATAAAAACACAGACAAAAAGATTAAATGAAAAGGTTGAAGAATACACAAAAAATGACGACTTAAATGCTGATGAGAAAAAGGTCTTATTAGAAGTGAAAAACTTAGATGGGGTAAGTGCAAAAAGAATTCAAGAAAACATTCCACATCTAACTCAGAGGAAAATAAAACAGATTTTAGATCGCTTAATAGAAAAAGATCTTATAGAACAGTATGGCAAGAACAAAGGAACATGGTACAGGGCAAAACTAAAATGAAATTATTCATTCAAATATAATCATGACCACATCAACAGTGGTTATGAACTTGAACGCGCTGTCTTCCATGAAGTTCGATGCCATAATCCTTTCAGTCTTTTCCTTGATATAGGCTTTAAGCTTTTCATCTTTTTCGAGATAGGATTTTATTTTGTCTTCCATATTCTTCCTCCCATCTCTTTAAATGCAAAAAAAACTAATTTCTGTTAACTTTTTAAAATTTAAAACTTATTTATGCTGAAAAAGCCTCCAAAGATAATCTTCAGAGGCGTTAATTAAACTTTTAATTGTTTTATTTATCAATTTTCTGAATTAACGAAATCCAACTAGCATACAAAAGTTCCATCTTTCGAGTAAAACTTAGTATTTTTCTTAAATTGTTTTTTTATTTCATATTAAGCTGTTGATTGTCTTTTAAGATGACGTCGTGTGCTCCGCCTTCAGTAATGCTTGTACTGCTTATTACCGTAAGTTTTGCTTTCTCTTTAAACTCATCAAGAGTTAGAGATCCGCAGTTGCACATCGTACTCTTTATCTTAGATAGCGTTACAGAGAGCGTGTCTTTTAAAGGCCCTGCATAAGGCACATAGCTGTCTACGCCCTCTACAAAGCTAAGTTTCTTCTCTCCTCCGAGATCATAGCGCTGCCAGTTGCGTGCTCTCTGAGATCCTTCGCCCCAATACTCCTTCAAATAATTTCCATTGATATTTACAAGATTTGAAGGCGACTCGTCGAAACGTGCGAAATAACGGCCAAGCATAATAAAGTCAGCCCCCATGGCAAGAGCAAGCGTCATATGATAGTCGAATACGATTCCCCCGTCAGAGCATACTGGCACGTAAATTCCAGTCTCCTTATAGTACTCATCTCGTGCTGCAGCAACTTCGATTAAAGCGCTAGCCTGCCCTCTTCCAATTCCCTTAGTCTCACGGGTAATGCAGATGCTTCCTCCACCTATTCCTACCTTTACGAAGTCAGCTCCGCAGTTTGCAAGAAATCTAAAGCCATCTCTGTCTACGACGTTTCCTGCCCCTACTTTCACCTTGTCGCCATAGTTCTTTCTAATCCATTCGAGAGTAAGCTTCTGCCACTCGGAAAAACCTTCGGATGAATCGATACAAAGAACATCCACACCGGCATCTAAGAGAGCAGGAACACGCTCTTCGTAATCTCTTGTGTTAATTCCAGCACCTACTATGTATCTTTTATTCTTATCAAGGAGTTCTAGAGGATTGTCCTTATGGCTTGAATAGTCTTTTCTGAATACGAAAGATGAAAGACGTCCATCTTTTGTAATGATTGGAAGCTGATTGAGCTTATGATTCCAAATGATGTCGTTTGCTTCACTTAATGTTATTCCATCTTCCCCGTATATGAGCTTCTCCCTTGGCGTCATGAATGTTGAGATCTTGTCGCTAGGACTCATTCTGCTTATGCGGTAGTCTCTGCTTGTAACAACACCCATTAGAATGCCGTTTTCGGTTCCATCGCTCGTTATCGCAATTGTGCTGTGTCCTGTCTTCTTAGTCAGATCAAGTACGTCTTGAAGCGTATCGGTAGGTTTTAAATTTGAATCAGATGGTACGAAACCAGCCTTGCTTGACTTGACTTTCCTAACCATAGCCGCCTCATCTTCTATGCTCTGCGAGCCGTATATGAAAGCAACTCCGCCCTCTTTAGCAAGAGCTTCTCCCATTTTAACACCGCTAACGGCTTGCATGATTGCGCTGACAAGCGGAATGTTAAGCATTAGAGGACATTCTTCCTCACCCTTTTTGTATTTAACGAGAGGTGTTTTCAATGATACGTTCTGCGGAACACACTCTTTTGATGAATAACCGGGAATTAATAGGTATTCGCTGAAAGTTCTACTTAGATCTTCATAATAATATGCCAATTTAAGACTCCTTGATCGTTTTGAACATTTATAGAGAATTCTTGAAAAGCTATCAACTAGGCAAATGAAAAAAGTGCAGATTCTCTTCCTTTTAAAAAGAGATCAAGTCCATTTAAAGTTCCATTTCCGACAAGCAACTTTCCGTTTTCACCTTTAAGCATGAATTTATCAATTTTGAAAGTCTTATCATCATCACTTAAATTGAGTGCGGCAAGAATAGTTTCATTTTCCAAATATCGCTTTATGACAAGAATATCTTTCCCTTTTGCTTCAAGCTCATATGCAGAGTCTCCAAATCCGTTCTTTTTTCTAACTTCTGCAAGACTCTTATGCCAATTATAGTATTTCTTGTTTTGAGTCCCTTCATTCCAATTCATCGGATATCTGCACCCTTCAACGCTCTCAATCCTACCATCCAGCTTTACCTCATCGCCATAATAAACAGAAGGAAATCCCGGAAGCATGAAGAGAGCCATTACAACAGCTAAGTATCTCTCGTCATCCATAATTTTCTCATTATTATGGAGACGTGGCGTATCATGACTATCTATTAAGTTCATTAAAAAGAATACGCTCTGATCAGGACATCCTTTTAAAAAGGAATTAAAAGCGATGGATGCCTCTTCTGCATTAATCCTCTTTCTCGTCTTTGGATTGTACCCCCAGCCGTCGTTAAGGTATCTGTCCTCCTCTCCCATCATCATTCTTAAGATCCTTCCAGATCCAAAGTAGTTCATAGTGGAGTCCCAAGCCTCGCCCTCTATATATTTATAACTGTCGTCCCAACCTTCTCCGACAAGATACAAATCATTTTTTACAGCTTTTAAATGTTTTCTGATGTCACGCCATAAATCGAGGCAAAGAGAATAGTCCCTTGTTCTTGCAACTTCTGGTGCGACATCCAGCCGCCAGCCGTCGATGTTATAGGGAGGCTTTATAAACTTCTTCATCGCGCTGTCGTCCCTTCTGTATATAATGTCCTTAAGCTCTTGAGAATTGTAGTTTAAATCGGCAAGCGTCTCTACGCCCTGCCAAAATTTAATTGAGCCGTCTTCGTTATATGAAAAGTATTTTCTCTCATCTTTTTTTGCAATGGCCCTCTTATACCAAATAGAATCAGTTCCGACGTGGTTTATAGAGATATCTAAAACGATTTTTATGCCTTTATCATGCGCCTTATTAACAAGAGAAATTAGCGCCTCATTTCCGCCAAGCTTTGGATCGATATTGAAAAAATCTACAGCATCATATCGGTGTACGGTGCGAGAATCGAAGATTGGATTTAAATAGATCATCGTTATTCCAAGCTCTTTAAGATAATCAAGCTTATCTTCAACTCCTTTCAAATCTCCGTTATAAAAATCTAAGCACCTTGATTTTTCAAATTCCTCAGGAATATCGGAAAAAGATTTCGCTTGGACTTTTGCTCCGTCAAATTCGTATTCTCCGTCCTTTACATCATTGCTCTCATCTCCGTTATAAAATCTGTCAGGAAATATCTGGTAGCATGTAGAGCCGCTAACCCATGAAGGCGCTTCATAGCTAGGCTTAATAATAAATCTTGAAAGATATCTTGGAGGAAATACTGTTATCCCGTCCTTTGAGTAGTAAAATGCATCCCCATCTTTATAAAGGATGAAATAGTATGAAAGATCTTCACGGGAGTTAAAGATCTCCGCTTTCGCTTCATAATAATGCGCATTATCTTTAAAACCTAGATACGACATTTTTTCATCTTGGAAAAGACCGTCATAGCTGTCATAGCGCAAAGTCACATCGTCAATCTTTTCATCTATTGCAATCTTAATGCTAACTCTTTCTCCCATTTTAGGATAAAGAGAGGACAAGAAATTCTTTGATACTTCTGAAAATGCTTTCATAAAATATATGCTTATTAAATTAGGCCACGCGAAGTGGCCAATAATTACTTTAGAATCTTTTTAAGGTTCTCCATGATTTCATCAGGAGCGCCAGATACATCGATGTCTACCAAAAGATCTTTTTCCCTATAGTAGTCAATCAAAGGAGCAGTGGACTTCTCATAAACTTCAAGTCTGTTTAAAATCGCCTCTTCCTTATCATCGTCTCTTTGGATTAAAGGCTCACCGGTCTCATCATCTATACCCTCAACTTTTGGAGGATTGTAAAGGATGTGGTAAGTTCTTCCAGTGCTCTTGCAGACTCTTCTTCCGGAAAGCCTTTTTAAGATGACATCTCTGTCGATGCAGAAATTAACAACATAATCAACGTTGCTCATCTTAGCTAGAGCGTCAGCCTGTGCAATCGTGCGAGGAAAACCGTCTAAGATATAACCGTTTTTTGCGTCATCTTCCGCAAGCCTGTTCTCTACCATCTTGATCGTAATTTCGTCTGGTACGAGATTTCCCGCTGCAAGGATTTCCTTAACCTGCTTTCCAAGTTCTGTCTCGTTCTTAATATTGGCTCTGAATAGGTCCCCTGTTGAGATATGAGGAATGTTGAAAACATCCTTTGCTTTGGCTGCAATAGTTCCTTTGCCGGCTCCCGGAGGGCCTAAGAAAATTAAATTCATAATACACCTCTGATATGTTTTAGATGCTTTGAGAATAACACTAATAGTTGTTAGAAACAAGGAGTTACTATATACTCAAAAGCAAGGAAAACAAAATGAATCACATTACATTACACGCCCAGGATCTAGACGGATTTTTAAACGAAGATGATAAGAAGAATCTCGATAAAATAGAAGAGATGTATTCAAGGACGCTTGAATGCTGCACTCTTTTAGAAAAAAATGAGAACGATGAAAAAGCAAGAGAAGATCTTGTAGATAGTCAGAAAAAGATTGGATACGAACTTGAAAAGATAACGAAAGAGAATAAGAGAATACACGTATACTCTTTTGAAACCCCTGATGAGATGCATGCAGAGTGCTCACGCCTAATTGCAAAGTTAAGAAGTCCAGAGACAGGACATGAAGAGTTTCTCTACTACATACAGAGAGCTTATGAACTTATGTTCTCTCATACGTTTTTAGATCAATGCTTAAGACAAAAGAGAAGCATTATTGAAAAAACACCTGTCACCATTCCCGTTCAGAACTATGCGGTACATAGAATCCCTGACTGCGATAATATGATAAAAGACTCTGTAATGTGCGTAATGCTACGCGGCGCACTGCTTCCTTCAATGATCATCTCAAAAGAGATCGAAGACTACTCATCAAACGGATATATAACGCCATTTGCCCTTTTTAAGATTAAAAGAGATGAGAGAAGAAGCGAGAAGGACATGGATTACCTTCTTGATCTCGATAAGAGTTTCTACCGTCTTGAAGATCTAGATAACAAGGACTGGATATTTGCAGATCCTATGAATGCAACCGGAGGATCTCTCGTTACGATTGTAAAATATCTTAAGAGCATAGGCCTTAAGCCGAAATCAATAAAATTTATAAACGTTATAGCAGCCTTAAAAGGATCTCTAAGAATTACGAGAGCAATTGAGGAAGCCGAAGTATACACGCTATGGATGGATCCGGTTTTAAACGACAGAGCATATATTCTTCCAGGCCTTGGGGACGCCGGCGACAGGCTTAACGGCATAGATACTGCAGAAAATCCTAGAAACATGATTCAGCTCATTGCCGATTACGGAGCACAAATCGTAAACCTCTATAGAAATCAGGTAAGGGAAATTGAAAAGACTGTTTTATCTTAGCCTGTTGCTAATTACACTACTTGCATCCTCATGCCAGAGCGGAGATAATTTAGACTTCCTTTCAAGAGCTGGGGATGTAAGCGATGCAAATACGCTCATCAATCTTTATAGCACTGAAATAGAAAACAGCTCTGACTACAGAGCTTACTATAATCTTGCATATATTTATCTATATGAAAAAGATTATGAGAATGCCGAAAAAACGCTTTTAGAGGCAATAAGCCTTTATCCAGATACTTATAGATTCTATTCCGCCCTTCTGTATCTCTATGACGAGACTGGAAATGAAGATCAAGAGCTTGAGCTAATAAGAAAGATGTTAAGCCTTAATTATGCGGATGAAGACCTGAGAAACAGACTCATGAGAATATTAGACGGAAGAGAAGATGAAGAAGCATTCGAGGTTGCAATAGAGACTATAGAATACTATCCGGACAATCAGATTGCAATAAACATTCTTGCAAAAAGATATCCGTTCTTCCTATCGAGGGCAGTCGTCAACTCAACTGAAGAAGACATTAAGAATTTTGATCTTCCTCTAATGCGCTTTGCTTTATCGCCTCTCTTCAATCCTGAAGGCTATAAAGAAAACTTTCTTAGCTTGTCAGGAGGAACTATTATAGAGAGTACGGAAGGAAATTAAAGTTTTGCAATCTCAAGCTGCGTAAGCTCGTCGACCCTCTCATTCCACTTTATGCCTGCATGTCCTTTCACCCAGTTCCATTTTATGCTGATATTAGCAGAAAGGGCATCTATCTCCATCCAGAGCTCCTTATTCTTTACAGCCTGTCCTGCTGCGTTCTTCCACCCTTTTTTCTTCCATGAACAAATCCATTCTGTAATACCCTTGATTACATACTGGCTGTCAGAAAAAACATTGCACTCTTTTATATCATTGCTTTTTATAAAGTTCAGGGCTTCGATTACGGCAGTCATTTCCATTTTGTTATTAGTCGTATTCTTCTCTCCGCCGCTCTTTTCCATAACAAAAACATCGTCATTCAATATGACGAATCCCCATCCTCCGGGGCCTGGATTTCCGGAGCATCCTCCGTCCGTATATACGTTGAACATATTTTCCTCTACTTAAAATTTTAGGCGCTCTACCCTCTTACGCCAGTTTTTTTGATTATGTGGTAGCCGAATTGGGTTCTCACAGGCTTAGAGATCGATCCTGTTCCCATACGTCGCACCTGGTTTTCAAACTCTTTTACCATAGTGCCCTCTTTAAACCAACCAAGGTCGCCTCCTTTGCTTTTTGATGGGCACTTTGAATAACTTTGGGCAAGGGATGCAAAACTCTCCCCTTTTTTTACCCTTTCATAAATATTATCTGCAGTCGTCTTATCGCTGACTAATATGTGGCTTGCTCTGAATTCCATTTAAAATCAACTCCCTGTAACTCGTTCTTTCAATCTTATCTAAAAGATTAAAATGCTTAAAAAGATCTACCAGTTTATTCTGGGCCTCCGTTACCTCTTCATCCTTTGCATCAAGGGGAAGCAAAGCCTCGACCTCTAAGAACGTTCCGATATCGTTAACTTTAAGAAGTTCTATATGGAGACCGTTATAAATCCAGCTGTAGCCTATCTTTTTTTTAACAAAATATTCCTCATATCCAAGGCATTTGAAAAACGCTATCGCCTCATCCCTTTGATCTTTTGTAAGCCTTAGCTCATATTCTGAGTTATCTTCACTTACTGCTCCATATCTCTGATCTTTTGCAGTTAATTCAAGCTCTCCATTATTGACCCTTATTCTAAGAGCCTGCACGATCTCTCCAGGACGACGAAAATATAGGTCGAACTTATCCACGTTCTCACACTTTTTTCCTACAAGCAAGTCTATCTCTTTTTTTAAGTCCTCGCTTGCCCATGCCTTTAATTCAATCTCTTTCATATTACTATTTCCAAGGGAAAATCATATTCTTGAAGCTTCTTGGACCGAGTTTCTCCCTCTCATCATATAAAAGCTCATCCCATGGTATATGCTTTCTATCCGCATCCTCTCCCATCTCTTCAAGATAATCATATTTCATCATTAAAAGCTTTATCGCATCCTGCCTTGCAAGCTGCATGCCTGCAATACCTGGAATCATGCCGAAAGTAAAGACTGTAAGCACGATGCAAATTATATTGTAAATTCCAAAGAAGATTGAGAATCCAAGATTATCTATGAATACGATAAAACACTTTTTTAGCGTCTTTAAAGGTCTGTCGCCAGGAAGACGGCACATAAGAGGAAAATAATATGGAAGTGCTAAAAGCAATATTACCTCTACCCATATGAGAATTACGCTTGTTACAACAGTTATTATCTGACTATTTGCCAAATAGAAAGGAAGAACAATTGTGAGAAGAGCAAACTGAAACAGCTGGATTACAAAATAAAGCAGGCTATGCCTTATGTTTCTTACAAATCCTTCTTTAAAAGCTGCGAATGTAGAACTTTTATAGTCCGACCATTCGTATGTCGCATTAGCAACTGCTCCCATGCAAAGTGAGCCAACAAATACGATGACAAGCAAAAGAACATATGCAAGACTTGTCATATCTCCGATTAACTGTACAGCAGATACAGATCCTAAAAACAATGCAATGTAAATTAAATTGAGAACAACCATTCCAATAAGATTGTCCCATCCATCAAAAAACGCCTTCTTTATAAAGAAACCTTTCATAAAAGAAAATTTAGCTTAAATAAGACATACTTTCAAGATTTCACAAAAAAAGGACGGCCCTCATAGAAGGCCATCCAAACCAAAGAGAGGATTTTATACGTTGTCAATATTCTCAGCTGTGATGATCTCAACACCTGTATCAACATAGTAAGGATCCAAAGACTCTCCTGCAAGAATAGCAGCTGCAGACTTCATTCCCTCATATCCCATTGCATAAGGGTTCTGTCCCATGATGCATAATAGAGCTCCGTCACGTACTAAAGAGAGGTTCATGTCAGAAGCGTCAGATCCGCATCCGATAACATCTGTTCCTGCTTCCATAACAGCGTTTCCAACTCCGACTGTCGAGCCTTCGTTAGCTCCGTAAACTGCAACACATCCCTGTGCGATGAAGTTTGCAGCCATGTCTTTTGCTGTTGCTGCATCGCCCTGGCTGTACTGTGTCTCAAGCAGTGTGAAATCTGTTCCTTCGAATGCTTCTCTAAATCCAAATTCTCTTTCGTTACAGCTTTCAGTAGCCGCATTAACGCCAATAACTCCGATCATGCCGCTTGTTATGCCTCTTTCTGTAAGCTCAGCAAGAAGAGTCTCTCCAACCTGGCGTCCGCCAGCTCTGTTGTCTGTTGCAAGAAGTCTCTCTCCTGAGAAGTTTGCAGCAGAGTCGACATAGATGATCTTAACTCCTGCATCGACTGCTTCCTGTAAAGATGCTGTAATTGCATCCGGTCCGTTAGGTGCGACGAGGATACAATCTGCGCCTGCAGCAACTGCGTTGTTAACACACTCAATCTGCTTTGCATCGTCCTTGACATCAGGTGCACTCCAGGTGTAATCAATATTTCCGAGTTCTTCGGCAGCTTTACGAGCGCCTTCATCTACCTTTACCCAGTGCTGGTCCATCTGGTCCATGGAGATGAGGAATACCTTGTAGTTGCCGGAGTCCTCAGTCTGACCCTGTGCGAATGCGCATGTAAGCGCAACCAATGAAACGAGTAAGCAAACTAATAGTTTCTTCTTCATAACTATTACTCCTTTTTTATTTTTTCCATTGCATAAGCAATGTTATTTCGCTTTTTTGAAAGCCTTAGATTTTCCGCTTCTTACGATGATATCGAGAAGTACTGAAACAATTACTATAAGTCCGATAACGATATTTCTAATCGCAACAGGAGCGCCTGCGAACTGAAGTCCGTTCTGAAGAACCGCCCAAATTGATGCGCCAACAACAGTTCCTAGAAGGATTCCCTGTCCTCCAAGGGTGGAAACGCCTCCGATTACAGAAGCAGCTACTGCATACATCTCATAAGAGTTGCCTGCGTCCATCGCGCCCATTCCAGCACTTGCGCACTGAGTAAGTCCAACGATTGAAGAACAGAATGCGGATACGGTATATACGATGACGGTCGTTTTTACAACGTTTACTCCAGACAGCCTTGCCGCCTCCGGATTAGATCCGAGTGCATAAATGTATCTTCCATTTCTCGTATGGCTTAAAAAGAAATTGAATATTAAGAAGACGACTATTGCAATCCATATAGTGTTATACAGGCCTAGCGTCTTGCCGTAATAGAAGAAATTCCTAAATCCTTGAGCAGCTTCTCCAATTGCGTTCGTGTTGTAGTTTCCGTTTGCAATCTGAGCAATACCTCTTGCAATTGTCATTGTACCAAGGGTTGCTATGAAAGGAGGAAGTTTAAAGCCAGCAACAAGATAGCCGTTGCATACGCCGACAGCAAGAGCAGCAACTATCGTAATACACATTGCAATCCAAGGATTTACGCCTTTTGTCATCATAGTCGCACTAAGCATAGTAGACATGCCGACGATAGATCCGATTGAGAGATCTATGTTGCCAGTTATAAGAACATATGACTGTCCTATGCCAATCAATATAAACGGTGCGATCTGCCTTAAAAGGTTGCTGATGTTCCTTGAAGAGAAGAATGTCGGGTTAATCAGCCCAAATACTATTACAAGCGCAATAAGGCCTATAAATGCAGTTATGACCTGCCCCATTCCCGGCCTAGAGCTTATTCTTTGAGAAATTGTCAGTTTCTTTTTATCGTTAGTGTCCATCATGCCTCCATTTTGTTTTCAAATTGTGTTGCAAGCTTTAGTATCTTCTCTTGTGTTGCCTCAGCCCTTGTAAGCTCCCCTGTGACACGGCCATCGCACATTACGATAATCCTGTCGGCAACACCTAATACTTCAGGCATCTCAGAGGAAACGAAGAGCGTTCCAATCCCTTCTTCCTTAAGCCTGTTCATAAGGTTGTAAATCTCAACTTTCGCAGCTACGTCTATTCCCCTAGTAGGTTCATCGAAAATGACAATCCTTGCGTTTCTTGCAAGCCACTTTCCAACAACGACCTTCTGCTGGTTTCCTCCAGACAAGTTCTGGGCATTTGTCTCTATGCTTGGCAGTTTTATATTGAGATTTTTAACAGATTTATTACTCATCTCCTCTTCTTTATTCTTAAAGACCCTGCCGATCTTATTTGAAAGAAGATCGAGATTTGGAAGTGAGATATTATCTTTTACAGGCAGTTTCGTACAAAGCCCATCTTTCTTTCTATCTTCAGGAGCAAGTACGATACCAACCTTTATCGCATCACGAGGCGAATTGATTTTCACAGGAGTTCCGTCAAGAATTATCTCTCCGCTTTCTTTCGGATCTGCTCCGAAGATCGCCCTTGTCGTCTCAGTTCTGCCAGCACCCATAAGACCTGCAATACCTACGATCTCGCCCTCTCTAACTGAAAAAGATACGTCTCGGACGCTGCGTCCGGCATTCAGATGCTTTACCTCAAGAACAACCTTTCCTACAGGAGTTTCGATGTGAGGATACTTCTCTTTTATCTCACGACCTACCATCGAGCTAATGATATCGTCCATTGAGATATCTGAGAAATTAGCTCTTTCTATAAAGCGGCCATCCCTCATTATAGTAACACGATCGACTATGTGCTTAAGCTCCTCTAGACGGTGTGATATATATACGATTCCGCAACCTTTAGCTTTAAGATCGCGAATTATATTAAACAGATCGTCGATTTCTTTTGATGTAAGCGCACTTGTAGGCTCATCCATAATAAGAACCTTTGCGTTCATTGAAAGCGCCTTAGCAATCTCTACCATCTGCTGTTTAGATACGGCAAGACTTCCAGTTAAAGCCGTCGGACTGATATCAACACCAAGAGTTGAAAGTATCTTTTCCGCCTCCTTGTTCATCTTCTTCTGATCGACCATGCCATACTTTACAGGCTCTCTCATTAAGAACATGTTCTCTGCAACAGTCAGATGCTGGCACATGTTTAATTCCTGATGAATAATCGCAATTCCCTTTTCCCTAGCAATCTTCTGAGAGTAGCTTGTCATCTTCTCTCCAAAAAGATATATGTCCCCTTCATCCCTTTCATAGATACCTGAGAGAACCTTCATAAGGGTGCTTTTCCCAGCTCCATTCTCACCGAGAAGCGCCATAACTTCGCCGCTGTTGAGAGAAAAGGACACGTCGTTTAGAGCCTGCACGCCAGGAAAGGATTTTGAAATATGTTCCATCCTTACGATTTCATTTCCGCTCATCACTCCTCCTTTTTTATAAGGACGTCAAGGCGCTTAATACACTCTGCAAAAGCACGTCCCGTATGGTAGATACCCTTCCATGGGTTTCCAATATTAGCAACAATTACGTTGCCGTTCTTATCTAGAAGCTGTCTTGACTCGCCAACCTCATAATTCATGAAATGTGTCTTAACAAATTTCCAAAGCCCCTCATATGCATCGAAATATCTCTTATCTGAAGAAAGAAGATATCCATTTAAGAATCCAGTCATTGACTCGAAATTCTGCCACCATTCCTTATCAAGGACGATCGGATCTCCGTCAGCGATTCCATCTCTGTAAATACCCCCTCTCTCATAGTCGTAACCATGACGAAGAGCATGATCAAGAAGCTTCAAGAGAAGAGCCGAGTCTTCTTCTGTTCTCGTTCCGATAACAGTTAATGCAAGATCTGCAAGCCAGCTAAGCTCAACATTATGTCCATAGCTCGTCGTATCTTCTGGATTTTCAATCTTTTCATTGCTCTCCCTTTCTGCATTCCATGTTCTAAGAATTGCGATCGCAGGAATCTTATTGAATTCGATATCAAACTGGTTATAGCCATATCCAGCCTCATGATTGACCATGTGCCTTGAGATTATTGAATAAACTTCCTGAAGTTTCCTCTTATGTATTTCCTTTCCAGAAGCTTCTGCTAGTATAGTATAAGCTTCCAAAAGATGCATGTGGATATCCAGGCTCTTTCTGTCTCCTGCGTAGGCTCCTGCAGGAGAGATTCTCCAGTCCCTTTCGATGTTCTCAAAATAACCGCCATTTAATGTATCTGAAACATAAAGCTGAAGAAGATCAAACAACTTCTCAGCATATTCAAGCCCTCTTTTATCATGGTAAGTCAGGTAGTATTGGCTTAGCGCATAAATAGCAAAGCCTTCGCCATACGTTAGCTTTGCAGGATCTTTTACAGTTCCATCCCTCTCCAACAGCCAATAAACGCCCCCGTGCTCCTTATCCCAGAACTTATCTAAAAGAAAATCGACGCCCTCTCTTGCAGCCTCTTCCATTCTTTTTTTATCTTCCTCTTTTGCATAAGGAAGAAGATAGGAGAATCCCCATATCATGCGCGACTGGGTAACAATGTTCTTTATCCCGTTACCGTCGAATTTACCGTTCTCATCAAAACTTGTTATATATCCGCCGTACTTTGAATCAATTGAATTATCAAGCCAGAACGGGATAATGTAATCCCTCAGCGTCCTCAGCATCTCTTCTCTTAAAGTAGCGTAATTCATGTTGCCTCCTTTTTATTGAATCGTTTCAACATACCTTTAAAAAAGATTATCATAAGTTCTTATCTGTCGATTTTCTGAGCACAAGCTCAACAGATGTCCTTATAATGCCTTCTCTCTCTCCTCCGGAGATAAGGCGAAATAGCATATTGACTGCCTCCCTTCCCATCAATGAAAAATTCTGTTTCACAGTAGAGAGCGGCGTCTCCTGAATTGCTGAAATGCTTAAGTCATCATATCCTGCGACAGAAACATCTTCAGGAACACGTACGCCATGCGCCCTCATCTGGCTTATGATACCCATAGCCATGACATCGTTTATCGCCATTATCGCATCGGGCTCTTTTTCTTCGTACACGCCTTGAACAGCATTGTAGCCGCCTTGGTATGTAACGACATCGGACTCAATTATCCACGATGGATCAAAATCAAGCCAAGCTTCTTTAAGCGCCTCCTTATATCCACTTATTCGTTCATCAAACTGCACGAACTCCTTATTGCCTGATACAAGAACAATCTTTTTCTGCCCAGATGAGATCAAATGCTTCGTCATTAAATATGATCCCATTTTCAGATCGGACATGACCGTATTTACAGGAAGTTCAGGATAATATGACGAAATAAAGGAAAGAGGAAACTTATCATCAAGAAGTTTTTTTATAAGAGAGATATCTCTCTTTGTATCTGTGGATGGAATCATCATGATGCCATCCACCCCTTGATCTATAAACTGATTTATAAGTTTATTTTCCACTGCGCTGTTTTCATTCGTAAGACCAATTAAAAGAGAAATCCCCCTAGCCTCTACTTCTCGTTGTATAGATTCAAGTAGTTGACCATAGAACGGGTTTGTCAAATCAGGAACAAGACATCCTATGGATCTTGAAGTGTTGGTTGAAAGAAATCGACCAAAAGGATTTGCTCTGTAGCCAAGCTCGCTTACAGCCTTTCTAACAGCTTTTTTAGTTGCTTCTGAAATTTTATCGCTATTGTTTAACGCCATAGAAACAGTTCCAACGGATAGTCCTGCGTGCTTTGCAACATCTTTAATAGTCACAGACCTTTTCACGGCATCTCCTCCTTTTTTTTGAACCGTTTCAATTAATTTAATTGTAACACACAAAAACCACCTGTCAAGTTTTTTTATTCGTCTCCTTAAATTCACAAAAAAACACACAAACATACAAGATAAATTCAAATATTTATTTGAATACAAAAATTATATAATTTCATATAAATATTATTTAATTTAAATATAATACAAAAATAGGAGTTATTTGTTTCAATATTCGATTTAAGATGATTGTTATAACACTTTTATTGGAAAGAAGTTACAAAAAATACTCTTATATAAAAATTCTAAAATTTTTTACAAAAATGATATTTACAACTTCACTTTTTAATGGTATTAAATAAATAACGGATTAAAAGGGAAAACCCTGGTTGCCTAGAGAAGAGGGACTTCCGTAGTCGTTTCGGAGAGGTCCGGAGCGCAATCGCAATGGATGTATTGCCTTAAGCGAAATCCCAGCTTTGACCGGCTGGGAGTTTTTTTTGCCTTTTTTATTTGCGTTATATTCATTAAATATGCATAAAACATAAATTTCTGAATATTTATGCATATTTTCTATTGCATTTTTCAAATATTTATGCAAAATAGCATTTGTGAGGTGAAATATGAAAGAGAAAATTATTTTAGCTTATTCAGGCGGTCTAGATACTTCAGTAATTTTAAAATGGCTTTCAAACAAAGGTTTTGACGTTATTGCATATGTTGCGGACGTAGGACAGAAAGAGGACTTCAAGGCAATTGAGGAAAAGGCATACCAGACAGGTGCAAGCAAGGTTTATGTTGAAGATTTAAAAAAAGAACTTGTTACCGACTACATCTTCCCTGCTCTCAAGAGCAACTGCATATATGAGGGAACATATATGCTCGGCACATCTCTTGCAAGACCAATTATTGCAAAAAGACAAATTGAAATTGCAAAGAAGGAAGGAACGAAATATGTTGCACACGGGGCAACAGGAAAAGGTAACGATCAGGTAAGATTCGAATTCGGCTATTACATGAATATGAGCGATGTCAAGATTATTAGTCCTTGGAAGGATGAAGAATGGCTTAAAGAATTTGAAGGAAGATCTGATATGATCGCTTATGCGGATAAATACGGTATTCCTGTAAAAGCAAGCAAGAAAAAGCCATACAGCGAGGATGAAAATCTGATACATATATCTCACGAAGCAGGAATTCTTGAAGATCCTTCTATCAGATGTCCAGAAGACGTATACTCTCTTACACTTAGTGCAAAAGATGCAAAGGACGAGGAAACAGTTCTTAGCATCGAATTCAAAGATGGCACTCCAATCTCTGTAAAGAATGAGAAAGACGGCGTTTGCATTACAGATCCTTTAGAGATGGTCCTATATTTAAACAAGGTTGGGCATGACAATGCAATAGGAAGGGTCGACATGGTTGAAAACCGCTTCATTGGCATTAAGAGCAGAGGAGTTTACGAGACTCCAGGATGTGAAATTCTTTGGAAGGCACACCATAATCTGGAAGGACTGTGCATGGATAAAGAGGCGATGCATCTAAGGGATATGCTGTCTCCAAAATATGCAGAGCTTATTTACAACGGCTATTGGGGAGCCCCGGAATTTAACATGCTTACTGCGCTTTTTAATGAAAGCCAGAAAGACGTGACCGGAGTTGCGACAGTCGCACTGTATAAAGGCAACGTAATCAATGCAGGAATCACAAGTCCAAAGAGCCTATACAATGAAGATTTGGGATCAATGGATAAAGCAGGAGGCTACCACCCTATCGACTGCAAAGGTTTTATAAATATAAACGCAATAAGGCTTATTGCAGATAGTCTTAGAAAATAAAAGACAAAAGGCAAGGGCCCTAAGAGGAAAATGCCCTTGCCTTAATATTAAGAGATTTCAATAATCTTATCGGACAGCATGTTCAAAGCATTTAAATAAAGCTCGTTTCCTTTGTTTGTATCTTTCTGCATTTCAATCTTAATAGAAGAAAGCTTATACTCTTTTATTTTTGAGTCTCCGCTATAAAACGAAATAAAGTAAGGCTCTATATCATTTGCGAATTTTACATGGTCTTTCATTAAGACGAAAAGAAAATCGATTATGCTGGCATAATACATATCCCCTACTTTCTCATAGATACCGCTTATATACTCAAGACATTTTTCAACGCAACGCTTGCTTAAATTAGTCAGAAGTTCCTTATCATCAGTATATTTAAAAAGATTTTTCTCACTATAACTGTCTGACAGAACAGGAAGTTTCATTTCTATAAGCTCAAGAGTATCGGATGTCCTTTCATACTGTTCATAAACCTCATCAAAAAGATCCTCAAGATGTTCTTTTCCAATATTTATTAAATTTGAATCTCTGTTTTTAACGAAATCAACAGCTTTTTCCTTGTATTTAATAAAATCAGATAATGTAAAATACCTATCGTCAAAAAGAAATGACAATATCTTTTTTGCAACATCTCCATTAGTCTTGCTCATTTCATAACTAAACGCTTGGACTTCATTTAACGTGAATCTGTTAGCTTTTTTAGTTGCATAAATTAGTCCTCCGACATATCTATGTACGCAATCATCATCACCGCAAGAACAGATGCTGCTGCAATAATCTATATGTTCGTCTTTCAATTTATAAACTATATCGTAATTAACCTCATCTAATTTAAAAGATATGCTTAGATGTGATAAATCCCTGTAGTTTTCCACATATCCCTTTACTTCTTTATATAGATCGAATGCTTTTAAAAATAACGCACTGTTAAAGTTTTCACAGTTTTTCTTTTCCATTTAATTCTCCTTTTATCCAGAATAAAAAGGCTTTATCATTTTGTAAAAGAGATGAAAAAGGAAACCATTTCAGAACCAAATATTAAGTATAATTTCTTTTTCATTAAGAAAAAAAGAATTTTAGACAGCAAAACAGCAATTTTGATCAAACTTAATTCAATTTGTTTTTTTCATATTACTTTCAGCTTTTAAGTAATTTCATCTGTTTATAAGTTTTATTATTTGCTATATTTCGTCCATGGAAAAAGAAACAATTTGCGTACAAGGGGGATACGAGAGTAAAAACGGAGAGCCTCGCGTCCTTCCAATTTATCAATCAACGACATATTCATATGATTCAAGCGAAGAGCTTGCAAAACTTTTTGACCTGAGCAAAGACGGTCATATGTATTCAAGAATAAGCAATCCGACCGTTGCTGCTGTGGAAAAGAAAGTTGCAGCCTTAGAGGGCGGCGTAGGCGCGATGATGACATCTTCCGGACAGGCTGCATCTCTAATCAGCGTATTAAATATTACATCAAGCGGAGATAACTTCATTTGTTTTTCAAACCTCTACGGCGGAACGACAAATCTTTTTGCCGTAACGCTAAAAAAACTTGGAATAGAAGCAAGATTCGTATCCCTTGAGGATAGCGACGAAGATATTGAGAAATTAATCGATGAAAAAACTACATTAATTTTTGCAGAGACCATTTCAAATCCATCTCTAGAAGTGCTTGATATCGAACGTTATGCAAAACTTGCCCATAAAAATGGAATACCTCTAATTGTGGACAACACCTTTGCTACCCCTATGCTCTGCAGGCCTTTTGAATGGGGTGCGGACATCGTCGTACACTCTACGAGCAAATACATGGATGGACATGCAGAAGTCGTCGGTGGCATGATTGTAGACTCAGGAAAGTTCGACTGGTCTAAATATAAAGGATTATCAGAACCTGATGAGAGCTATCATGGCGTAACTTATACAAAAGACTTTAAAGAGCTTGCTTATATTACAAAGGCGCGTGTTCAGCTAATGAGGGATCTTGGCTCAACTCCAAGTCCGTTCTCAGCCTTCCTCTTAAATAATGGTCTTGAGACTCTACATTTAAGAATGCTTAGGCACAGTGAGAATGCCCTTGCTGTTGCAAAGCATCTGAAAGAAAGTAAAAAGGTTTCATGGGTAAACTATCCAGGCCTCGAGGATGATAAATACCATGTTCTTGCAAATAAGTATCTAGATAACGGCCTTTCAAGCGGCGTAGTTTCATTTGGAACTATTAACGGAAAAGAAGGCGCAACGAGATTCATGGACTCATTAAAGCTTGCAAAAATCTGTGTGCATGTAGCAGATTTAAGAACTTGCGTACTTCACCCCGCATCAACGACACACAGGCAGCTGACAGACGAACAGCTAGAAAGCGCAGGAGTAAAGCCTGAATTCATAAGATTTTCTACGGGAATTGAGAATATAAACGATATTCTTTCTGATATCGATCAGGCATTGGAGAAAGTCTGATGCCGATTAAAATTCCTTCAAATCTACCTGCAAAAGAGATTCTTGAAAAAGAGAATATCTTCGTTATGACTGAGCAAAGGGCTTATAGGCAGGATATTAGGCCGCTTCAGATCGCAATACTTAATTTAATGCCAACGAAGATTCAGACAGAGACGCAGCTTACTAGGCTTTTAGGAAACACACCTCTTCAAGTAGAATTAACCCTCGTTCAGACAAGCTCTTATAGTGCAAAGAATACGTCTCAAGAGCACATGATCTCTTTTTATAAGAGTTTCAATGAAATAAGAGGAAGATTTTTCGACGGCTTTATAATAACGGGAGCTCCTGTTGAACACCTAGAATTTGAAGAGGTCGAGTACTGGGACGAACTATGCACTATTATGGAATGGACTAAGACCCATGTCCACTCGACATTCCATATATGCTGGGGAGCGCAGGCTGCGCTTTATTACCACTTTGGAATAAAGAAATATCCGCTGAAAAAGAAGCTCTTCGGCGTATTTAAGCACACTATTAACTATAACAACCCTATATTATTCAGAGGATTTGACGATGAATTCTATGTGCCCCACTCAAGACATACGGAAATTAGGCTTGAAGACGTGCTTTCAGAACCGCGTCTTAAGCTTTTTTCCACAAGCGATGAGGCCGGAGTCTATGCAATGGCGACAGATAAAGGAAAGCAGATTTTTATCACAGGACACAGCGAATACGATCGAGATACATTAAAGCTAGAATATTTAAGGGATTTAAGCCAAGGAAAAGAAATAGATGTTCCTAAGAACTATTTTCCTGAAGATAATCCCGAATTCATTCCTATGATGAGATGGAAAAGCTGTGCAAACCTACTCTACTCTAATTGGCTTAACTATTTCGTCTATCAGACAACGCCATTTGACATCCAGACCATTAAGGACAATAAAGCAACGCCCCTTGAAAAGTTTTAAAAGGGGCTGCCTCTTTTTCGATTAACCTGGTAATATCTAAAACATGAAAACGATAAGAGTAAGTGCGGCCATCATACATAATGATGGCTATGTTTATGCAACACGCAGAGCTAAAGGAAATTTTAAGGGCGGCTGGGAATTTCCCGGTGGAAAACTAGAAGAGAATGAAAGCGGAGAAGAAGCGGCCATAAGAGAAATAAAAGAGGAACTCGATACAACAATTTCCATAGAGAAAAAACTATGTACGGTAAAGTGGCAATATCCTGACTTCTTTCTTATAATGGAGTGCTTTTTAGCCCATATAGAATCTGGAGAACTAACGCTAAAAGAACACGATCAGGCAAAATGGCTTAAAATTGATGATATAGACTCTGTTGAATGGCTTCCTGCCGATAATATTATTGTAAAAAAAATAAAACATCACACTATTGAATTAAATAAAACTAGATCTTAAATTCTCTTACATGTATCCTAATAATAAAAGGAAAATACAATGACAGAATCAGAGAAAAAAGAAATACTTAGAGCCGCTAAAACTTATTTTAAAGAAAATATTATTGATAATCATATTAGCAATACAGCAAAATTAAACTACAAAAGTTTTAACCCTAATCCATTTCTTCAATTATATCTAGCTAAATTTGCATTTGGAGATACATCGGCATTAAGCCAAGCAAAAGCTTTAGTTTTACCGAGAGTTTTAGGAACATCAATAACCACCACTTTTGGAAATGCTATTCAAGGATTTTGTCATAACGTACTACCTTCTTACGCGTCAACAACATCCGGAATTGATATTGAATTTTTCGATGCTGTTGATGGACAAAGAAAATATTGTCAACTTAAAGCAGGTCCTCAAACAATCAACAAAGATGATATTGATCCAATTATCCAAACTTTCAAAAACGCAAAGCATCTTGCCAGAACGAATGGACTAAGAATACCTGATGATGATTTCATTGTTGGCGTTATATATGGTTCATCCGAGCAACTAAGTCAGAACTATAAGAAAATTGCAAAAGAATATTCTGTATTTGTAGGGCAAGACTTCTGGTACCATCTTACAGGGGATGATAAGTTTTATCATGACCTAATTGAGACCATGACAAAACTTGTTAATGAAGTTGGTGCAACCGATATATTAGATTCCACTATTCATAGAATAGAAAAGGAAATCCAAGCTAATTAGAAAAGAAATCAATAATGCTATTTCCAATTCTATGAGCCATTTCAACAGGAACAGCGTTGCCTATCTGCTTATATTGCTCGCTAATTGTACCTTGAAATGCCCAACTATCTGGGAATGATTGTATTCTAGCATATTCCCTAATTGTAAAGGGTCTTACTTCATCAGGATGACATCTATCGGTTTGTTTTTGAGAAGGGCTGCATGTAAGGGTCAAACATGGTTCATCCCAAGATATTCTTCTTGCCATTCCTCTTCTCCCCCCACCAGAGTAGTAAGATGCTCCCATATATTCTTTAGCAACTTCATCTGGAAGATCAACCCACGATCCTCCTGGGGGAACCAGTTTAAAAACTTTCTTTTTCTTCTCGCTATACTCTACTCCAGGACTTTTAGGGCAGTCTTTTAGCACATCTCTTAATGTTGTCATTTCTTTTTCTGGAGTTGGAAATACAAACTCTTTTTTTATGTCATTTCTAATTCCAATAATTACAATTCTTTCCCTTTTCTGCCCCACTCCAAAATAAGCAGCATTTAAAATCTTGTATTGAAGCTTATACCCAATAGAGGAAAAAACATCAAGAATAGTAGTAAACGTTCTACCTTTATCATGAGAGACAAGCCCTTTTACATTTTCCATTAAAAAAAGTTTTGGCTCTGTTTCTTTAATACATCTAGCAAACTCATGAAATAATGTTCCACGAGTATCCTCAAAACCAAGTTTTTTTCCAGCATAGCTAAAGGCTTGACAAGGAGGCCCTCCAGTTACGATATCAACCTTTCCCTTGTACTCTTTAAAAGACACAGTATGGATATCCCCTTCTATTACATTCCAATTTGGTCTATTTTTTCTTAAAGTAGAACAACAAGATTTATCAAACTCAACAAGACACAAATGTTTTATTCCTGCCGCTTCTAAACCCAAAGCAAGACCACCAGCTCCTGCAAACAACTCTATTCCATAAATCGACTTTTTATTATCTTGTTTAAATTTAAGAGTCAACTTATCTTTTTTGTTTTCTTCAACTAAAGAAACAGGGGTTGTCTTTAAAACTTCAGCCAATTTTATTACATTTGATTTAAAAGGGTTAAATTGAGAAGAAAGAATAAATGACATTTGCGATTTTGTTATTCCCATAGCTGAAGCAAGTTCTGCTTGAGTCTTGAAGCCATTTTCTGTCATGCATGTATTTATATACTCTTTATTTAGAGCCATTGAGCCCTCCGGTTACGAAAATACTATAACACAAAAAGACCCAACAAGGCAATATACATCATCTCTTTTGCGTATCCAGAAAAGCAAGAATATCAACATTTTTTCGATATCTATTTACTACTATAAAAATTCTATAACTATTAATTTTAATAGTTCTTATCCCATAAGATTGCCATGGCTCTTTTAAAACCAAAGGCATCCTACAAAATGCATCAAAATTACTTATACTAATAATTGATGCAAATAAATGCATATATGTTTGGGGGAACATCAACTTCATTTGCTTTTTAGCCAATGAAGTCACTCTAATGGCAAAATTTCCTAAATTTGCAAATGCTTCTACTTTTTCGTTTCTTAATTCATTTAACGAAATGTTAAATAATGAATCCAGTTCTTTTTCTGATAAATTGTTAATAGCAATTTTATTCATTTTTTCTTACTCCTTCTTATTACTAAAGAAGAAAACTCAATTATGTGTTAACTTTTTTGGAATATAAAAATGGAATCATACAAAAATTTTATTTAGCCAACTAATAATTTAAATGAATGAAAAAATGATCTATGATCATAATGGTAACACATAAAATATTAAATACTATATTTCACTTCACGTATCTTTTATTCCTTAAAATTGATATTTCATTATCATTATCTTCCCATTTATGCAAAAGTAATATTTTTTATAATTTATAACAAGAATGAAACCTTCAATAAATCTCTACAAGACAAAAATGCAGAATTCCGCAAAAATGTCTTCTAGCGTTAATAAAATTCTTTGCGATAAAGTCTTATTATATATTTTTAGTGTGTCATTATTATCCCCTTATCCCCTTTTGGTTAATTGAAAAAGCAAATGCAGGGTTATCCTATTTACAGAAAAATTTTCAAATTAAATCAAGACGCCCAATTGACATTTTCAGTTGGGGGGGGGAGGTAGAATTTTTTTTTGTGAATTAAATTTTATGAGGGGAGTTTTTATGGTAAAAAAATTGTCTTTGTTTTTCAGTGTTTTACTTGTTTTTCTTATAATGGCTTGCAATAATACGCCTGTTGATTTGATTTCAAATATTGAAATTACAAATTTAGATGAATTACAAAGTAAAGTTTATTTTGTAGGAGACGAATACGAACAAGATACTGTTCATTTATTAATTTATTATGCGAATGGAAGTTCTATAATGCGAGATTCTTCCTCTGATAGTTCTATAATAATCGATTCTTCAAATGTAAATATGTCTGAACCTGGGGTATATACTATTAAAGTTTCATATGAAGCCGCTGAAATAAACGCTTCGTATACTATCATGGTTCAAGAAAATACGATAAAATCAATAAGAATTAAACAAAATCCTGATAAATTAGAATATTCTTCTTCTGAGCCTGTTTCATTAAATGGCCTTATTTTAGAAGTTGAATGGAAAAACGGTACAGTTGAAGAAGTAGCTTATAATGAAGAAAATGCTTCTTTATTTACTACAAATCCTACTTATGTTAATTCAACTGGATCAATAACAATATACTATGGCGGTTGTAATACGAGATTTAATGTAAGTTATAATCCTATTCTTGAAATTGTTGAAATTGTATCCTATCCAAATAAAAAAATTTATTATAAAGAAGAGCCGGTAAATCTAGAGGGTCTTAAAGTTCGTGAAATTTATTCGGATGGAAATTATCATGAAATCGAATGGGAAAATGGAACTGAAGAATACTTCGTTACCTCTCCAGAATCAGTTTCAAAAACGCAATCAATAACCATCACATATAAAAATAAATATAATTTTACTTTTGATGTAGAGTTTACACCTGTTTCAGAGGATATAACTATAAAAACATTACCGACAAAACTAAAATATGAAAAAGAAGAAAAAGTAGACTTATCTGGACTTGTTTTAGAAGAACATTATTCAGATGGCAGTTCTTCATTGATAGAATACTCTAATGATAATGCATCTGATTTTACAGTTTCTCCTGAAATTATAACAGAATCTACAACTGTAAATGTAACGTATAATGGACAAACAGTTATATATGATGTGAAATACGAACCTGTTATCACAGCAGTAAGAATTAAAAATAATCCATCATTAATGACATATTTAAAAGAATCTGCTGTTGATTTAACTGGGTTCTCCGTTTCTATAGAATGGTCTGATGGTAGCATTACAGAAGATTCTTATAATGATTCTCCTGAACTTTTTACTATTATCTCTCCTTCTGTAATAAATAGAGATAATACATCTGTTGTAGTAAGTTATAAAGGTTTTGAATTAAAATTCTCAGTAGAATATAAACCTGAATTGGAACGTATTTATATAAAAACATACCCGACAAAAAAAGATTATAACAAACCTTCTGCTGTTGATTTATCAGGACTTGTTATAACTTTGGTCATGACAGATGGAACAGAAACAGATATTGCTTATACTGAAGAGAACTCTTTAGATTTTACAACTAATCCTACAGAAATAAATGAAGGATCTTTTTCTGTTAAAATTTATTATAAAGGAAGTTCTGTTGGAACACATTATGTAGATTATGAAGTTGTTCCTTTAGGATTATCTGTTGAACTTGCTGATGCTAATAAGAAATTTTATGTAGGTGATGAATTAAAATCCTATTATTTTAATGTCTATAGAGAATTATCTAATGGTAATAAAGCGTTTATAAATAATAATCAAGTCTCTTTAGAAGGAGAGAATAATTTTGTCTTAGGAGATAAGCAGGAAGTCGTTTTAAAAACAGGAAATGAAACTGTTTCATTTGAAATAGACGGTATTACAATCAGTAAGCTGGAAGCAACGGTTGAGAATGATTATTTTAATTCAGGAGATAAGCTTTCTGATATTGGATATAAAATTGTTGCAACATATGAGGATGATGAACAAAGAAATATTCCATATTTAAACTGTAATATTTCTCCTAGCTATGACAATGAAATAGGTCTTGTAGAAAAAGAATATTCATTAACAGCTACTTATTTCGGTTATACATCAAATTCAATTTCTCTTGAAGCAAATAACTATATAGAAAATATAGATGGAACAGAGACTTGGTATATCTATAACGCTGCTGGACTAGTAGATTGGAATACAAAAATATCAGATGGTCATTCATCTTCTAATATGTATGTAAATCTTGAAAATGATATAGTACTTGAAGATAGTTTAGAATCTATAAGTTTTAGTGGTGTTTTTGATGGGAAAAACCATACTATTAGTAATTTAAAGGTGTCTATCCCTGTTAATTCTGGTTATACTGCCTTCGGTTTTGTAAGTTCTCTTACAGGAACGATAAAAAATCTAACATTGGATGCTAATATTAGTTTTTCTGGGAACAATAAATATATAGGAGCTGTGGCAGGTAGAGCAGAAAATGGTGCAGTAATAGATAATGTCATTGTAAAAGGCAATATAAAACATATTTCAGCAAGCTCTTCTACGCAAATTTCAAGAATAGGAGGTATTGTTGGAACTGCTGATACAGGCAGTATTATAAAAGGTTCTGTCAATTATGCAAATATTGATGAATGGGGAAGTGATTTTACAGCTGGAATAGCATGTTATTTAATGCCAGAAGCACAGATTATCGCATGTGGAAATGCTAGTTCTTCTATTACAAGAGGAGGTATAGTATATTCAAATGCAGGTTCTCTGATAGGTTGTTATTCAACAGATAATGGTATAAGCTCTATAAGCTCAGGAGAAATAGTTTCATGCTATTATAGGGGAACAGGAAAAGAGTTTGGTGAAGCTGTTGCTGATGAAAATTTATCAGATGCAATTGTAATTATGAATTCTTCTTTAATAAAAAACTCATCTGAATATATGTGGATAGAATCGACAAATGAAAACGATTTGATTCCAATTATTCCAGTAAGGCAGTAAAAAAGTCCTGAATTTTGGCGGATAATAAAAGTGCCATACGGCTTCCTGTTTTGTGACATCAGGAAGCCGTAATATTTACAAGGCCTCTTTCTTTAATATGGGTCTTAGTTAGCCTATTAGATATTCACACACGCACTATATTCTTGCCTACATAATTTTTAGGATGTCCTTAGCCCATATGCTAGACTGTGGATTTTGTTTGCAGGAAAATGCTCATTTCTTCAATGAGTGATCCTCATCGACTTGTTTTAGTAATTAAAAATTTTAGAAGCTCCTACTCTTTTCTTCTTTCTATTTTTACTTAATTTATTACATGAAAAAATTTTCATATCCAAAACTTGTTTACCAAAACAATTCCACACTGTCTTTAATGTACAAAAATGCAGAATTCCGCAAAAATGTCTTCTTGAGTTAATAATATTCTTTGCGATAAAGTCTTATTATATATTTTAAGTGTGTCTTTATTATCCCCTTTTTGACCTATTCCGTCTGATTTCTATTGCATAAAACAGAAAATCTCTTTATCCTTGAAAAGGCTGCTTTAGGCAGTTAATTTCCGCCCGTATGGGTGAGATATAGTGTAAGGAAGGAATATTTAATATATTCTGAGCGAATGGGAGGATTACTATGGCAGTAGTAACCATGAAAAGCCTGCTAGAGTCAGGCGTTCACTTTGGCCATCAGACAAAGAGGTGGAATCCTAAGATGGCACGTTTCATCTTCACAGAGAGAAACGGTATTCATATTATCGACCTACAGAAGACATCTGCATGCATCGTAGAAGCATACGAAGCTGTAAGAGCACAGGTAAAGAATGGCAAGCAGATTCTTTTCGTTGGAACAAAGAAGCAGGCACAGCAGGCAATCGAGGACGAGGCAAAGAGATGTGGAATGCCTTACGTTTCAAACCGCTGGCTAGGCGGAATGCTTACAAACTTCGCTACAATCAAGAAGAGCATTGCAAAACTAAAGAAATTAGAGAGAATGCAGGCTGACGGATCTTTTGAGAGCCTAACAAAGAAAGAAGTAGCATTATATACAAAGCAGATGGCTAAGCTTGAGAAGAACCTTGGCGGACTCAAGGAGATGAAAGAACTTCCAGGCGCTGTATTCATCATTGACACAAAGAAGGAAGCAACAGCAGTAGCAGAGGCAAAGAGACTTGGAATCCCTGTTATCGCAGTTGTTGATACAAACTGCGATCCAACAGACATCGACTATCCAATTCCGGGAAACGATGACGCAATTAGAGCAATTTCACTCTTTGTAGAGATCATTGCTAACGCTGTTATCGATGCAGATAGCGAAGGCGGAATCCAGATTATCGAGAGCTTAGACGATGAGGAAGAGCTTAACAACGCACCTGTAGAAGACAAGGACAGCGAAGTTGAGATCGAAGACTTTTCCAACTACGAGCCTCAGGAAAAGGAAGAGGAAGTAGAAGAAGACGACGAAGACGAAGAGGATGAGGAGTAATTATGGCAAACATCAGCGCAAGTGACGTAAAGAAACTAAGAGACATTACTGGAGCTGGAATGATGGACTGCAAGAAGGCTCTAAGTGAAGCTAATGGAGATTTTGCACAGGCTGAGAAGATCCTGAAGGAAATGGGACTTGCAGCAGTTGCAAAGAGACAGGACAGAGCTACGGAAAACGGAAGAGTTTTCGTAAAGAGCAATGGCGAGAAAGTCGTCCTACTCTCTCTTTCCTGCGAGACAGACTTTGTAGCAAAGAATGCAGATTTTGCAAAGCTTGGCGAGGATATGTGTTCTGTAATCCTTGAAAAAGGCTATACAGAAGTAAATGAAGAGCTCAAGGGAATGGTTGACGGACTTATTGCAATCATCAAGGAGAATATGAACATCGTTAAGTTCACAGTTCTTCCTGTTGCAACATATGCATCAACTTATGTACACGGAGAAGGTGCAGTAGCTGTATGCGTAAACCTTGAAAGCTCTGATGCATCCGTTTTCGAAAATGAAGATGCTAAGGAACTTGCACACGACCTTGCACTACACATTGCAGCTTATAAGCCACAGTATCTTGATGAGAAAGCAGTATCTAAGGAGTTTGAAGAAGAGCAGATGGCTATCTTCAAGGCTCAGGTAGATCAGGATGAGAAACTTGCTTCTAAGCCAGAGAAGGTAAAAGAAGGAATCATCAGAGGAAAGCTCAGCAAGCTTTACAAGGAGATCTGCTTCATGGATCAGGCTTTCGTAAAGGATGATTCAAAGAGCGTAAAGGATGCAATAGCAGAACTTGCAAAGAAGTACGGTGCAACAATCACTGTAAAGTCATACTGCGTATACCAGGCAGGAGTAACTGCTTAAGGAGGATTTATGCAGACTATCATTTCATCTTGCGAAGAGAGAATGAAAAAGTGCGTAGCCTCTTTGGAGTCTGAATATCAGAATCTTAGGACAGGGAGGGCATCAGTTGCCCTCTTTGATAAGATCAAAGTAGACTACTACGGAGCTGAGACACCTTTAAATCAGGTTGCATCCTTATCTGTCCCAGAGGCAAGACTTGTAGTAATCCAACCATGGGATAAGACTCTTCTTCCGCTAATTGAGAAAGCAATTCAGAAGTCTGAGCTCGGATTAAATCCAAACAACGATGGAAAGCTGATTCGTGTTAACTTCCCTGCCCTTACAGAGCAGAGAAGAAAAGAGCTTGCAAAGCAGAGCAAAGCAACTGCAGAGCAGAGCAAGGTAGCAATCAGAAATGTCCGCCGTGATGCAATGGATGATCTGAAAAAGAAGCAGAAGAACGGTGAGATAAGTGAAGATGAGCAGAAGGAAGGTGAAACAAAAATCCAGAAGCTCACAGACAACTACATTGCAGAGGTTCAAAAAATCGCCGATGCAAAAGAAAAAGAAATAATGGAAATATAATATGAGCAGCTTGGTACATCTCGCAATAATAATGGACGGAAATGGAAGATGGGCAAAAAAAAGAAATCTTCCTAGAGCGGTTGGACACTTGGAAGGACTTAAAAGCCTTAAGAAAGTTTTAGTCGGTTCCATTAACGAAGGGATTAAGTACCTAAGCTTGTATTGTTTTTCAACAGAAAACTGGAAGAGGCCAAAAGAGGAAGTAGACTACCTCATGGCCCTCTTCTCAAATAAAATATACGGCGAAATAAAGACGTATAACAAATTAGGGGTTCAGATTAGATTCCTCGGAAAGAGGGATGGACTTCCTCAAAAAGCATTAGATGCTTTAGATAGAGCCGTGGAAGAGACTAAGAGCAATACTGCCCTAACCCTTCAGCTTGCGATCAACTATGGCGGACAGGACGAGATTGCACGTGCCGTCAATAAGCTCATAAGCGAAGGCTGTAAAGAAGTCACTCCAGAACTAATTAGATCCAAATTCGACAACCCTGACATTCCTGCAGCAGATTTCATAGTTCGATCTGCAGGAGAAGAAAGACTTTCCAATTTCCTTCTGTTTGATTCTGCCTATTCAGAATTAGGTTTTTATGATAAACTTTGGCCAGATTGGGATGAAGCTATGATAAAAACAGTAAAAGAAGATTATCTAAAAAGAGAAAGACGCTTTGGAGGACTTCTTTGAAGAGCATTACAAAGAGAGTATTAACAGCTGTTGTAGCACTTCCAATCCTATTGATTGCAACGTTCATACTGCCTGAATACAATCATCCGATTTTAGCTTTAATATTAGTTGCTGCAATTTCGTTCGGCACATATGAGATGGCTGATATCACAAAGAAAAAGGGAAGAATCTCTCCTGTAGTCTATCTGTCTCCTCTTCTTGCGATAGTTTCTTTCATCGAGCAGGTTCTTAGAGGAGAACAATTATTCTCTTTCTTTTTGTACATAATTCTAATTGCCCTGTCATTTTCTTTAGAAGTCTTTAAAGGTGCAAGCGATGATTTTAACGAAAGCATCGATACTTTAGGCAGATCTGCGATTACAATTGCATACCCTGCCCTTTTCTCTATTTTCTTAATCGACATCCTGTTTTTGGAAAATTCCACATACCACATAATCCTTTATTTCATTCTTGTATTCGGAGAGGATACTTTCGCATATTTTTCAGGCATGCTTTTAGGAAAGAATAACAGAGGAATCGTCAAGGTAAGTCCTAAAAAGAGTATTGCAGGATTTATCGGCGGAATTCTCGTTCCTGCAATATGTGGATTCTTTGCGCCTGTCGCATTTTCAAATGTATTCACATTTTCCCCAATAAAGGGAGCGATTCTTGGAGCTGTAACAGCTGCTTTTGGAGCTCTTGGCGATCTTGTCGAATCGACATTCAAGAGAAGTGCGAACGTAAAGGATTCAGGGAAAATCGTACCGGGCCGCGGCGGTATCTTGGACAGCCTAGACAGCCTGCTATTTGCGGCTGCTCCATTCTCAATCCTTACTACTATTTTTGAAATGATATGAGAAAGATAATAATACTCGGATCAAGCGGTTCGATCGGACAGACGGCGATAAGAACGATAAAAGAGAAAAATCTTCCATTTAAAGTCATGGCACTCATCGCACATTCAAGCGAAGAGAGCATAAGAAAGGATGCCGAGTATTTTAATTGCCCATATTTGTTAACGAAAGGACGAATCGAGAAAGAGATAAGAGACTTTCTCTCCCAGTTTGATGCGGATATCGCGCTAAACGGAGTCGCAGGATCCGAGGGGCTTTTCTATTCTTCTCTTCTTATAGATCTTAAAATCGATATTGCCCTTGCTAACAAAGAGACTGTGGTACTTGGATCTGGTTTCATTTTCAATAAAGCAAAAGAAAACAGAGTAAGAATCATTCCTGTAGATAGCGAGCATAGCGCTTTATATAATCTAATAAACAGCCACCAGAATGTCAGCAAGCTTATAATCACAGCCTCCGGAGGCCCGTTCGTAGATAGGGACGATTTGGAAAACGTTACCCTTGAAGAGGCATTAAAGCATCCTACATGGAAAATGGGAAAGAAGATTACGATAGACAGCGCCACGTTGGCAAACAAAGGCCTTGAAGTAATAGAGGCTGGGTTCCTATTCAACTTCAGTGCAAAAGACATTATTGTGACCGTACACAGGCAAAGCGTCGTACATAGCCTCATTCAGCTTAAAAACGGTTCTTATTATGCGCAGTTAAGTCCACCTGATATGGCGCTTCCTATTATAGACGCTTTAGCAGACAAGAAGGTCGATCTCGATAGTATCGTCAGGCCTCTTGATTTCACATCGCTTAGCTTAAGCTTTGAAGGTTGGAATAAGAATAAGTTTCCAATGCTTGAGCTTGCTTATAAGGCGTTGGAAAAAAAGAACGGCTACCCTATCGCATTCAATATCGCAGACGAAGTAGCCGTAAACGCATTTATTGAGAACAGAATATCATTTTTAGATATCGCAAAAATCACAGAAGAGACGATGAAAAGAGATTTTTCTCGTCCGGTCACTTCATACAGCGCTGCTCTTGACGAGATAAAAAGGGCAAAAGATACAGCATCTTCATTATGCTTGAAGTTCTAAGATATCTTATAGGATTTATTTTCGGATTTATTGCAATAGGACTTGTCGTGTTCATCCATGAGCTAGGACATTTTTTTACTGCAAGAGCACTTAAAGTCGAAGTGGAAACCCTAAGCTTCGGCATGGGGCCGAAAGTATTAAGCATCTACGGCAAAAACATCGAATACAGGCTCTCTCTCCTTCCTTTTGGCGGATATTGCAGGATGAAAGGCTCTCTCGATCTTGAAAAAGCTCTAAGGGACAAGAAGAAGGAGATAAGCCTTAAGGAAGAGGGATCGTACTTCGCAGTCCATCCTATAAAAAGAATATTGATATACATGGCAGGGCCTGTTACAAACTTCCTTCTTGCATTCATACTTCTTTTGCTTGCAACCCTAATTCCGGTCGAACGTCTTTCTCACGAATGCTACATAGCACCAATTTCAGATTATCCTGAAGTATTCGAACTATCTTATGAGCAAAAAGGAATTGAAAAAGGCGATCTGGTTTTAAGCGTTGACGATATTGCAATAAGAGACTATGAGGAGTTTGTAAAAATATTAAGGTCAGATGGTAAAAATGCAAGCCTGACAGTAATTAGGAATGGAGAAATAATTAAGACGTCAATACGTCCGACAATATATGAAGGATCATACACATACGGAATAACATTGCTAAGTCCGCCGATAATAGGAAGATCCTCAGATTCTAACTTTAAAAGCGGAGACAAGATAATATCTGTAAATGGAAAGCCTGTTAAAAACACTCTAGATGTTTATAGCGAGGCAAATTCAAGCGGAAAATACCGCCTTGAAATAGAGAGGGATGGAAAGACTTTCTACTATAATCTTGATTCATCATCCTTCCCCTTCTCTTGGCATGCAGATATTGTGGTAAGGCCCGACGTTCCATTCTCTTATAGTTTTAGATATGCTTTAAAGCAGACAAACGATTTTTTCATTACGACGCTAAGAGCTCTTTCCTCTCTAATAACGCTGCACTTCAGCGATGCGCGCGAGATAATAACAGGGCCAGTAAATGCCGCAGAAACGATATCTAGTATTACAACAGAGGCCTTTTCAGTATCTGGAAGATCAGGGATAAGGACACTCTGCTACCTTCTATCAATAGTTTCAATTTCAATATGCATAGGAAACATCCTGCCAATTCCTACCTTTGACGGAGGACAGGTGCTAATTAGTTTTGCAGAACTTATTAGGCGTGACAGCCTCAAGGCAAGGACTTATGTGGTCCTGCAGATAATAGGAATGGTTATGGCCCTATTAATAATGATTACGATGTACTATTTCGATATCAGGGATTTTCTTTTCAGATAATCACTTCTTCTTATTCTGATCGCGTGCAGGCTCGATAAAGAGGTTCTTATCCTGTACGACGTTTTCAAAACTCGTAATCTCTCCGATATAACCAACAAAGATCGTACCGGTCTTACCGTTCCTGTTCTTTGCTACTATTAGCTTGGAGTGCTGTACTCTGTTCTTACCACTCGTGTCCATCTGAAGCTTCGCCATATCCTCATCAGAAAGTTCAGTGAGGTTTGTTCTTCTATGGATGAACATAACGAGGTCGGCATCCTGTTCGATGGATCCCGAATCCCTTAAGTTGTTAAGCTGAGGCTCCTGGTCGGCAGTATCACGGCTTACCTGGCAAAGGACAACAATAGGAACGTTAAGCTCTCTAGCAAGCTGTTTTAAAGCCTTAGATACATATCCGACCTGCTCATGCCTTGGAATTCTCTGATCAAGACCTGATTCGATAAGGCCGATGTAATCTATGAAGATGATTTCGATCTTCTTTTCACGGGCAAGCATTCTCGCCCTGCTTCTTATATCGGCAAGCTTCATATTAGGCTCGTCAACAAGATAGAACTCGCTCTGATAGATCTTGTCCGCAGCATTGTTTATTACGAAGACGTCATCAGATGATAAGTTTCCTGAAAAAAGCTTTGAAAGCTCAACACGGCTCATACAAGATAGCAGACGTGTTATGATCTGGCTTGCAGGCATTTCAAGAGAGAAAAATGCAACCCTCTTGTCTTTTTTTATCATATTTCTGATTAATGATACTGCAAAAGCCGTCTTACCAACGCTAGGACGCGCTGCTACGATTATGTAATCGCTTTTTTGAAATCCGCCATTGGTATACTTATCGAGAAGATCCATTCCTGTCTCGACGTTCTCGCTCTTATAAACTCCGTCGATCTTCTGAAGCATTACGGAGATAACATCGCTTACTTTAAGCGACGCCTTATAGTTTTCGCTTGTCTCCGCGTTACTGTTTATGCTAATTTCGCCAAGCTTCCTTTCACTTGATTCTAAAAGATCGAATACGTCTACGCTCTCCTGATAGGCATCGTTCGTTATATTAGCGCTTGTCTGGATAAGCGCGCGCCTTACGCCGTTTTCCTTTACGATTTTTGCATAGTATTCGATATTAGCATAAATAGTATATGCATCCGATAGTTCTGCTAAATATGCAGCCCCACCCGCTTTTTCCGAAAGATCTTTTTTCAATAGATAGTCAAACAGGGTAACCTGATCAACTGCAACGATATTCTGTAGCTTCATATCGCTTATAGCCGAATAAATTACCCTGTTCGCAGGATGATAGAAATCAGAAGCGCTTATGATGGAACTGACCTTATCAAAGGCTTCCTGATTCATCATTAGGGCACTGAGAACAGCTCTTTCTGCCTCATCATTATGTGGTAATGTCTTTCTGTCCTCATTGCCTGCCAATTTTACTCTTCCTCTTTAACTTCTTCTGTTGTCTCTACAGCTTCTTCAGCATTTGCCTCTTCAGCTGCTTTAGCTTCAGCCTCAGCCTGAGCTTTTGCTTCTGCTTCAGCCTTTGCTTTAGCCTTAGCCTCTTCCTGAGCCTTCTTCTCTCTTTCCTTGAGCTGTGCTTCAGATACTACGCTAAGCTTAATCTGGCTTGACTCATTCTCATAGAGGTGAACTGTAATCGTATAAACGCCAGTCATCTTGATTGCGTGTGTTGCAACTTCGATCTTCTTCTTCTCAATCTCGAAACCAAGCTTTGAAAGCGCTTCCTGTACCATTTGAGAAGTAACTGATCCAAATAGCTTTCCAGACTCTCCTGCTGGTACTACGAGCTCTAGGCTTACCGCATCAAGCTTCTCTTTTAGAGATGCGGCCTCTGCTCTCTTTTCGATCTTCCTCTTCTCGATCATATCGGCCTTTCTCTTGAAGATATTTGCGTTTGCCTTGTTGTAAATAACAGCTGCTCCGGTTGGCAGAAGATAGTTTCTAGCATATCCGTCCTTTACAACTACTACATCTCCCTCTTCACCGAGGTTGATAACATCCTGATTAAGAATGATCTTCATGTTTCTCTCCTATTTTCTAAGTTCTATAAACGTCTCAAGCACGCCGATTAGCGGCAGGCCTAAAACGATTATTATATTTATTCCCGGAACAAAAAGAACTATAGCAATAAGAATTAAAAAGAGTGTGTAACTCTTTAACTTCCTGCCCCTTTTACGAAGTCTGTAATACAAAACAGAAAAACCCTGTATTGCATACGATATCGTGAAAGATAGTGCAACGTTGAATAGGAGCGCCACTGCTATTGTGGGTAAGGATATAAAGCGAGATAGGAGTATCAAAAGCCATAAGGCTAAAAAGATCCAGATTACTTTGCCGTCCAACTCCAGCCTAGCAACCCGATCCTCCCACTCGCTTTCTCTTGAATGCAACACGCTTTCAAATGTAAAGAGCGTCGCACAGGCGAAGCACAGCACTATCGGAAGAAGAAGCGAAAGCATAACCATTATGAATGCAGAACAAATTGCATTCCACATCTCAGGATCAAATGCATCCACGTTCAAAAACGGAGAGAGCATAGCTTCAAACACATCTTGATAGTAGTTAAAAACACTGCTATAGAGTGCCGTATCCCGTCCTAGATACACTATTAAGGCTATAAGAAAGATACAAGAAGGGACCAACGCATAAAAAAGACGAAGTCCGAAACTTTTTCTCTCGCTTATAAGCCAGCTTGTTCCAGCCGCTAACAGCGACAAGGGAATATATAAGTCAATTAACATTATGGGAAAACCAATAGCGCCATCCTCTCTTAAAAAGTATGATGATGCTAAAACCAATATGGTCTCTAACAATATCGCAGCAGCGCTAAAACCTTTCCCATACCTTGTTGAAATCAAAAGCAAGGGGAAAACGAAGATAAGTTCGCCAAAACCCATGTAATAAAGTAAAAATGAGGCAATAGAAGCGATAATCACATCTCTGATTGCCGCAGACTTCCTTACTCCGTCTTCCATCTTATTTCCTTACTTCTTCTCAAATGGAAGATATGCAAGAACCCTAGCTCTCTTGATCTCCCTGTTTAATGCTCTCTGGTGCTTTGCGCAAGTACCTGTGATGCGTGCAGGAAGGATCTTACCGCGCTCTGTGATATAGCGCTTTAGTGCATCTGGGTTTTTATAATCTGCTTTAGGAGCTCCCTGGCAGAACTTACATACTTTCTTTTTGAAAGTCTGACTCTTTCTTGCTCCCATCTTTCTGTCTTTGAGAGCACCTTTGTCCATCTCGTTGAAATCTTTATCTTCTCTCATTTTCCTTTCTCCTAATTAAAATGGAATGTCGTCATCCTGGAAATCTTCAGGGCCGTCGTGAAGAGGAGCACTCTCTGCTACCCTATCATTCTGATAGCCCTGATTATATCCCCTGTTGTTATTATAATTGGAGCTGCTAAAGCCATTATCCTGCCCTAAAGAACCCTCTCTTTGATTAGAAGATCCTAAAAGCTCCAAATTGTTAACAAAGATCTCAACACGGCTTCTGTTCTGTCCTTCTTGATCTGTCCATCTATTTAAACGAAGTTCTCCAAGAAGTCCGATCTGTCTGCCTTTAATTAAATATTTCGAGATGCTGTCCACGCTCTTGCCAGTATATAAGCAGTCAAAATAATTCGGCTCTTCCGTCCATGAGCCGTCCGCATTCCTTCTGCTTCTGTTAACGGCGATAGAAAAACGCAACATTGCCGTTCCGTTATTCGTGTACTTGACATCCACATCCCTTGTAAGACGTCCTACAAGAGTTACTGAATTGAGATCATTTGCCATAACAACCTTCTATTATTTTTCCGGATTAACGAATAAGAACTTAAGCACTAATGAGCTTAGCTGGAACACCCTGCTTAATCTTGCGATAGCCTGAGTATCTAAGCTTAGTTCAAAGTAAACATAGTGGCCTTTGTTCTGCTTTGAGATTTCGTATGCGAGTGTCTTGACTCCCAAATCTTCCATCTTGCTGATAACAGCACCTGATTTCTCTAGCTCTGCATTTACGAATGCAAGAGCCTCTTTCATCTTCTCATCATCAGATGGCAAGATGACGGTGAACTCATAATTTGCGATCATGGTTCCTCCTTGTGGTCTTAGATTTTATTTCATCTTCTGATCCGAAATACTTCGGATAAAGAGGCTCTGATAGAATAGCATTTTAGAATGATTTTAGTCTAGTATGAAAAGGTATTTTTAAAGGCTTAATATACCTAGGTGTTCAAGCAGAATCTTTAAGCCAATTAGAATTAGTATAATTCCTCCTACAAGCTCAGCACCTTTTCTACTCTTTTGTCCAAGTTTAGATCCAGTCTTTACTCCAATAGCGCTTAAAGTAAATGTAATCACTCCGATAATAATTGAAGCAGAAAAAATTTCAACGTTTAAAAGTGCAAATGAAATTCCAACAGCAAGGGCATCGATGCTTGTTGCGATTGCAAGAACGATCATCGTTTTAAAATCGTAGCTGTCGCCTGCATTCTCATCTTCATCACATCGCGACTCCTTAATCATATTAGCACCAATTAATGCAAGGAGGATAAAAGCGATCCAATGATCTATGCTTGATATCGCCTCTTGGAAATTTATGCCAAGAAAATAACCGATAATAGGCATTAATGCCTGGAAAAGGCCGAAGTAAAGACCTGTGATTAAAGCATGCTTTAACTTTACGTTCTCTGTAGAAAGACCTTTACAGATACTTACTGCAAATGCGTCCATACTCAGAGCTAAGGCTGAAAGAACAATCTCAAAAGCGCCCATAATAAATCTCCCTCGCAGATGGGCACAAAAAAAGACCCATCCGAAAATTTCAGATAAGTCTCGTCTTTTAAGTCTTGGCCAGGGGGATTCCCCAGTCTGTTGACCAAGTCACGCACTGCGCTGACTACTCCCTTACTTGGATTAAAGTAAAAGAACTTCTTTCATTTGTCAATATCGATTATAATTCTCAACATGTTCGATTTCCATGCGCATACAGGAGAAGACAACTCAAACTCATTCATCAGCATATTGAGCGAAGAGGAAATTAAAGCTATTAATCCCTGCTCTTCTATTGGAAGGCTTTCCTGGCTTTACGATAAAATAGAGATTACAAGAATTGAAGAATTATTAAGGGAAAATAAGAATCTAGCCGTAGGAGAAATCGGCCTTGACAAGACAAAGGGTGAAATGAAAGATCAAATAGATGACTTTGCAAATCTTCTTGATATCGCAAAAACATATGAGAGAACTGTCATTCTTCATTCTGTGAGAACTAATTCAGAAGTTTTAAAAATCCTGAAAGAAAGAAAGATAAAAAAAGCGATTTTCCATGGCTACACATCAAGCTATGAGGAGGCGTTTGAAATAGAGAAAAACGGATATTTGATCTCACTTGGACCTAGATCGTTTAAAACAAGGGACATAAAGAAACTTTTGAATTTGGATTTCGTTCTTGAAAGCGATATGAAAACCGGACCTATTCAAAAAAAGACGATATCTGAACTATACTTAAAAGCATCAGGCATTATCAAACATGATATAAAAGATAAAGTTGAAAGTTTCAGGAGCTATATTTGGCAAGAGAATTTTTACGCTTAGAGCGTTTCATAGGAATAGACAATGTTGAACTTTTGAAGACTAAGAAAATCGCGCTTGTAGGAGTCGGCGCCGTCGGAGGATTTTGTTTAGAAGCTCTTTCAAGGAGCGCAATCGGATCATTCACTCTTTGCGATTTCGATACCGTTGAAGAGAGCAACATAAACCGCCAGATCCTTGCATTGCATTCCACTGTTGGAAAATCAAAGGTTGCGCTTGCAAAAGAGAGGGTTCTCGACATTAACAGCGATGCAAAAGTAAAGGCTTTAAATTATTTTGCTGACAATACTAATTATGATGAGATCTTTGACGGAGCCGATCTTATAATTGATGCGATAGACAGCCTAAGTGCGAAAGTATCTCTTCTTGAGGCGGCATACAAAAGAGGACTTCCCGTAATATCGTCAATGGGAGCGGCACTGAGAAGGAATCCAGAGCTCATCAGGGTTGCAGATATCTATGACAGCTACGGCTGCCCACTGGCACGACAAGTAAGATCAATGCTTAGAAAGAGGGATGTCGGACGTGGAATAGACGTCGTATTCTCTCCAGAAAAGGTAAGGTTTAATTACATAAGAGTTGAAGATGATAAAGACATCATCAAGTCTGATAAAACACTTGATCGAGGAAGAGATCGCGTAATGCTCGGATCTCTTTCAACCGTAACTGCTATATTCGGTCTCCGCCTTGCTCACTTAGCGCTAGAAAAACTACTTCCTGAATCTACTCTCTCTGGCACTGCTGAATACGATCCAAGAGCTTAATCTCATATACTTTATCGAAAGCAATTGTAAATGAGAATTTAGTGCCCTTATTTGTGTTTTCATATAACCTCAGATCAACGCTGGCGCATGGACAGTCCGTCCCTACGGCCCTGAAATAATATGGCGTACCGTCGACAGATAGGAAAACAGTATAATCCCTTTCGTCGTTCATTCTGAAAAAGAGATCAACTTCGTCATATATTTTTACAACGCTTTTTCCGTCCTCAATTAATATTTCACTTTTCATATTATGATTTTAGCAATTTTATTATCTTTTTTCTCAAAAACATTAAACAAAAAGACTATTTTTTGCACTTAAGAATATGAAGGAGAAAAATATGAGAAAAATTATTCCGTTTTTACTATTTTTAGCTGCAATTACAATATCATGTTCAAGAGAGCCTTCCGTTTTAAACATTAAAATCGATGATAAAACCGAAAGCACGTATTATCGTGTAATGTTAAAAGGTGAAGATGAAAAGTTTGAGAATCTTATTTATAAAGACACTATCGCCTACCATAGCTTACGCTGTGGGATATACACGCTTGAAGTAGTTTCATATGGCGACTACGACCTCTCATCCTATGCTGTAAAGACGGTAAGAGTTGACGAGGGGATAAACAATGAAACAATAACGCTTGAAAAAGAAGATAGAGAGGATCTTCCCTTTTTCGTAACAGTCAAAACAAGCTCCTTGCTAAGCGGCTCCTCTGTCACAGTTGAAATAGATGGAGTCTCAAAATCAGGAATTATAAATAAAGAAGGAGAAGTCATGCTCTTATTTTCTATAATAGAAGAGACAGAAAACGCTGTTCTTAAGTGTACGATAACAAAAGGAGAAGCAACGGTAGCTGAAGAAAAAGTTTTAATAAACGTTGAAAAAGGCGGATCTTACGAATTAAGCCTGCCCTACCACAGTGGGAATGAATCAGGCGATATTACGATAGAACTTGAAGACAGCACAGGAAATCCTGAAAAAATCCAAATAGAAGTTCTTGATATAAACAAAATGGAGAATACAATCACGCTGACGTACAGAGCGGAAAAAGGATACGAAAACGCCATCGCCATATGGTACGTTAACGGAATAAAAGAGGCGGAAGGAAAAATTATTACAATAGATATTGATAAAAAAATAAAAAGAGTCGATTTGGTGTGCAATGACGGAAAAAAAGGGTCTGTAAATTCTGCTAGCATGGTTTTCTCTTCAAACTAAAAAAATAGAGGGCGCGCTCTGGCGTCCTCTATAAAGATTGCTTGAAAGAATTACTTCTTCTTATGTCTATTCATTCTTAGTCTTTTCTTTCTCTTGTGTGTTGCAATCTTATGCTTTTTTCTTTTCTTACCACAAGGCACAGTGCTAGCTCCTTATAAACAATATATTGTACATATTTTGTAATTACCGCTCTATTATCTAAGGAATTTGACCCGACAGTCAAGAGGGTGAAGAAAAAACTACTACACAACTCTCTACCTAATTGATGAAATATAACTATCGAAACACTACATTTTTAAGCTATACTATAATAGTAATGAAAATATTGGTCTTGGGTTTCGGTCCTCACTCATCAGGACTTGATGCGGCGGAGTATTACATATCAAAAGGAGCAGAAGTTACAATCTATGAATCTGCAGAGAGGGAAGTCTCTGATTTTGCTCTAAGCAAGGCTCGAAGCCTTGGCGCATCCATTCGCTTTGGAGAACTAGGCGCAAAAGAGATTAGAACCTACGACACTGTCGTAAAAACCCCAAGCATACCAATGTCTTTTCAAATGCTAAAAAGTTCAAGATACGTGACAAATGATCTTGCGGCCCTTCTTCAAGATGAAAGGGTTAAAAGGATGAAAAAAATCGTCATTACGGGAAGCAAAGGAAAAACGAGTATTGCATCAGCAGTAACTCATGCGCTTAACATTCTCGGAGAGAGCGCAATAATGTGCGGATCTCTTGGGCTATCCGGATTCAACATCCTTCAGGATCTGAACGAGAAAGGATGTGAAGCGTATACACACATAGTTCTTGAAATGACAAACTGGCAGATAAGCGATACAGATTTCGCACTCTCTTCTTTATGGCCAGAGATAGATCTTGCGCTACTAACGAGAAAAGCAAATGAAAAGAGGGCTGAAAAAAAAGAGACGTATTACATATTCGGCCCTTGGATTGACAAGGCTATAATAGATAAAAACGCAAGAGATACCTTCCTAAAGGCAATAGGCAGAAGAAAGCCAAGAAAAATCATTTTCACCCCTACCCGTTTCAATCCGAACAGGAACATAGAGCCGCTTGAATCAGCATATGAAATACTAAAAGCTCTGGGCTACCATAAAAGAGATATTGAAAATGCTCTCTCGACATATAAAGGAATACCAAACAGAATTGAACAAGTAGCCTTTAAAGACAGCATACTCTACATAAACGACAGTGCAGCAACAATTCCAGAAGCAGTTGCCTTCACAGTCAAAATGATAGCAGGAGCTTCCATTCATCTTATTACCGGAGGCTCTGATAAAAGCGGAGACCTCGATCTCTCATCGATGAAGCTCCCGATAAAAATGGCTTCCAGCATAACGCTTTTAAAAGGATCTTTTACAACAAGGCTTATCGAATATTTAAAAAAGAACAATATCGGATACAGCGGACCGTACGACAACATATTCGATGCAGTTGAAAACGCAAAAGCAAAGGCTGTTGAAAATCTCAGTATGGGAAGCAATTCGCAAATCGTGCTGCTCGCACCGGCATCCAGTTCTCAGGAGACGTTCAATAACGAATTCGATCTAGGAAAAATGTTCAAGGATGCCGTATTTAAAATAATTGGAAAATAAAAAAAGGAGGCCGAAGCCTCCTAATGAACATTACTTACAAAGTTTCTTAAATTCGTCTGCGACAAACTGAACCTTTGGTCCGATAATAATCTGAACAGAGTTCTTTGCAGGTCTTAAAACGCCTTTAACGCCTGCGCTCTTAATAGTCTTTTCATCAACCATGAGACGGTCTTTTACTTCGAGTCTAAGTCTTGTAATACAGTTGTCGATTGTTGAAACGTTATCCTTTCCACCAACGCCAGAGAGGATTATTCTTGCAATTTCAGTGTAGTCGTTGCTTGCAAGCTCTACTGTAAGTTCTGCTTCTACATCGTCTTCCCTTCCTGGTGTCTTAAGATTGAACTTCTTAATAACGAAATAGAATACAACGAAGTATATTACTGCAACTACAAGTCCGATTGGGATTATCATCCAAGGATTGAGAGCATTCGGCGCTCTGAAAGATAGGAACCAGTCTACGAAACCTGCAGAGAAGTTAAATCCTGCTCTTACTGGGAGGAATGCACAAACAGCAACAGAAATAGCTGTCAAGATTGCATGTACGAGGTATAGGCCTGGAGCCAAGAACATAAATGAGAACTCTAGAGGTTCTGTAATACCAGTAAAGAATGATGCGAGTGCAGCTGCAAATAAGATACCGCCGGTAGCCTTCTTCTTGTTGTCCTTTGAGAGAACATACATTGCAAGAGCGCCAGCAGGGAGTCCGAACATCATTACAGGGAAGAATCCTGTCTGGTAGATTCCAGTTACCTGGAATGTGCCGTTCATGAGAATGTTCTCTGGAGAACCCCAGAATCTTGCGATATCGTTGATTCCTGCAACGTCAAACCAGAATACGCTGTTTAAAGCATGGTGTAGTCCTACAGGGATTAAAAGTCTGTTGAAGAACGCATAAATTCCTGCTCCGATAGGGCCTAGAGAAATCATAGCCTCTCCGAACGTTACAAGAGCGCCATAGATGAACGGCCAGAGGAAAATCATAGGAATACAGATTAAAAGAGTGACCCCCGCTGTAACGATTGCAACAGACCTCTTACCTGAGAAGAAGCCAAGGAAGTCCGGAAGCTGCGTGGATGAGAACTTATTGTAACATGCAGCACCTATAATACCGGAAACAATACCGATAAACTGGTTGTTTACTTTGGTAAATGCTGTTACATCAAGCCATGATATATTTCCAACAATAGTAGGAGCAACTTTACCTAATAATGTCTGGAATATAAACCATGATACGATTCCAGCAAGAGCAGAAGTTCCTTCCTGATCTTTTGACATACCGACAGCAACGCCGATTGCAAAAAGAACTGACATATTGTCTATAATCGAACTACCTGCAGAGTAGAGAATGTTAGAAACGACGTTGCTTCCGGCACCCCAACCTGATGGATCGATCCAGTATCCGATTCCTACCAAAATTCCTGCTACTGGAAGACATGCTACAGGAAGCATGAGAGACTTTCCTAGCCTCTGTAAAAATTTCATCATAAGATGACCTCCTTTATTAAGCACAAATGTGCTAAAAAAGTTTAAAAATTTTCTTTGAAGAACGCTTCAATTTCCACTAAAGCAGTATCTTCATCTTCACCCTCAATTGTGACTGTTACAGTATCATTCTGTTTTACAGCCATTTTCATAACCTGCATAAGCCTTTTGGCATCGGCCTCTTTGTCCTTGTCCTTCACTTCAATCTTCACATTGCTTTTCACTGATGCAAGCTTTTTTACTAATATTCCTGCAGGACGCGCATGAATTCCAAGCTCGTCCTTGATTACGTAATCAAAACTTTTCATTTCAAACCTCGCTTTCAATTATTTTCTTTCTAAGTTCCAATACTCTTGATGGTGCAACGGAAAGTTCGTCATACCCCATCTTTAAAAATTCATCAGTAAGAGTTAAATCCCCAGCAAGTTCTCCGCAGATTCCAGCCCAAATACCTGCCTTATGCGCATTATCGGCAATTATCTTAAGAAGTCTCATAATCGCCTCATGATGCGAATCGTAGAAAGAATCGAGCTTCTCATTCTGCCTGTCGAGAGCTAATGTATATTGAGTTAAATCGTTAGTACCGACACTGAAGAAATCTACTTCTTTTGCAAGTACGTCGCTTATAATTGCAGCGGCAGGTGTTTCTATCATGATGCCAAGTTCTACAGGATTTAAATTACAGCCTTCAGCCTCAAGCTCCTTTATGACTTCAGCACAAGTCTCTTTTATCTCCTTAATTTCCTTTAAAGAGATAATCATAGGAAACATTATTGAGACCTTTCCAAACTCGCTAGCTCTGTAAATTGCCCTTAGCTGTGTTTTAAATATCTCTTTTTCTCTTAAGCAAATTCTTATTCCTCTATAGCCAAGAGCAGGGTTTTCTTCCTTCTCCAGATTAAAATAATCGACCTTCTTATCTGCTCCAATATCGAGCGTCCTTATTACTACCTTCTTTCCTTCCATCGTCTCAACGACTTTCTTATAGGCTGTAAAAAGTTCGTATTCGCTTGGATAATCATGTCGGCCAAGATATAGGAATTCGCTTCTCAACAATCCGATTCCCTCTGCATCTCCATCAAGGACATACTTTAAGTCATCAGGACTTCCGATGTTTGCAAATAAGTTTACTTTCTTACCGCTTTTGCTGATGCTTTCTCTCTTTCTATACGCATCGAGCTCTGCCTTATGCTCTAACGCTCCTTTCTGCTTTAAAAGCATGCTATTCATAGTCTCATCATCTGGATCTATGTAATAGTTTCCGGCAAAGCCGTCGACTATCATAGTTCTTCCATTTAGAGACGGATCTATATCTATATCTGTAAGGACTAGAGATGGAATATTCATAACTCGAGCAAGTATCGCAGTATGGGAATTTGATGATCCTTGTCTTGTAACAAATGCAAGAATCTTCTCCTTATCAAGAGAGACTGTTTCACTAGGAGATAGATCTTCTGCTACTACGATACCTGGACTATCCATTTTAAAAGATCCTTCAGATCCTGTTAGTATCTTTATCAGACGATCGGAGATATCTTTAATATCAGCAGCCCTGGCCTTCATATACTCATCATCGAGCTGAGCAAATGCGCTTGCCTGCGCATCTCCTATCTCATGAGTCGAAAAAGCAGCGTCGCTTCCGGCTTTTATCATATCGATAATCCCTTCAGTATAATCAAGATCGTCTAAAAACAGCGATTGAACTTCTATTATTTCCGCCTGCTCTTCCCCAATCTCTCTCTTAGTCTTCTCATAAAGAACATTGAGCTCTTCTTTTGCAACGGCAATGGCATCATTGAACCTCTTGATCTCTTTTTCTATGTCGCTGCATTTAGTTCTGTTTATCTGGCGGCTCTTTGAAAAAACAAAAATCTTTCCAATCGCTACTCCGCTATATACTGGTCTTCCGCTTCCTTTTATCATTTCATCCTACTTTGAAAGAGAGAGAATCTTGTCTCCTGCATTTACAACATCGCTTATAATCGGCGTGATTTCCTTATATGAATCGCTATTGCAGATTACAATTGGTACGATTGTGTCATATCCGTCGTTTTTCAATCCATCAAGGTCGAATTCAATTAGAGCATCGCCTATCTTAACCTTGTCACCAGTGTTTTTAAGCGTCTTAAAATGTTTTCCTTTAAGCGCTACGGTCTCAAGGCCAATATGGATAAGAATTTCAATTCCTGAATCGGATATAAGATTAACAGCATGCCCCGTATCGAACATTAAATCAACTGTGCCGTCACAGGGACTTAATACAGTAGTAGATGTAGGGAGTATCGCAACCCCTTTTCCAAGTATTTCTTCACTAAATGTGGGATCGTTTACATAAGATAGGCTGACGCTTTTACCGCTAAGAGGTGAAAACAGCGTGTTAGATAAATCTTCAGAACTTTTAAATAACTTATTGAAAAGCCCCATTTTTCTCCATCCTTTTTTAATATTTTCTTAATAATTTTATCACAATAGGGAAAAGTATGAAAGAAAAATTATAACTAATGAGGCTTTTTTTGTAACTAAGAGTGAAAAAGCGGAGATTTCTCTCCGCTTACATCAGCCAACGTTACCGTTGATGTACTTATAAACCTTCAAATGCTTGCCGCCATAACCAAGTGGCTGCCCTTCTACGCATACTTCACCGTTAATGGTCTTCATAGGAAGGGCGAAGAAGTGTTCGCTCTTCAAATATGTCGTAATCTTTTCAACAGGCTCCTGGTTGTCAAACTCAATCACAGCGCCAACAGGAAGATCGTCGGCAAAGATTAACTCGCATGTCTTATGCTCATTGTCATCTGCCTCACTTGCAGCTAAAAGCATTCCGTTGGACTTTACGCCTCTGAAGTTTGCTGGTTTTAAGTTGGATACAAGAACAATGTTCCTGTTTAATAGTTCTTCTTCCTTATAATAAGGTACGATAGACGATACGATCTGCCTTAATTCCTCTTCTCCTGTGTCAAGCTTAAGAATGTAAAGCTTATCGCCGTTAGGATGCTTTTCTACCTCAACGATCTTCGAAACCTTCAAGATTACTTTTCTCTTGAACTGATCAATAATGCTCTCTTGTTCTACTTTGTTGTTCTCCATCTCTTTTTCCTTCTTTTCTTCTCTTTCTTTCTGAGAACCAGAGTATTTTTCTCTCAACTCTTCAATTCTCTTATCTTCAAGTTTTGTAAAAAGAAGCTCGCTCTTGACAACTTCTACAGGTAAATCCGTCTTTCCTATGTCAGACCAAAGAGCTCCTTCTTTACCGATGAAAGACAGGATCTTCTCTGCTGTGCTTGGAATAAATGGACTTACCATTACAGCCAAATCCCTTATTAAGAAATATAAGGTTGATAAAAGTTTGACAGCCTCTTCTGGACTTTCTGTCCTTTTCTTCCATGGTTCAGCATCTTGGAACACCTTGTTTCCGATATCAGATAGGGCAAAAATAGCATGAATCGCATCTTTTTCTTCTGCCCTTTCAAGCAATGCTGTTATCTCGTCCTCTTTGTTTTTAATTACAGCATAGAGTTCTTCATCAATAACAGGATTTTCAATCTTTCCATTATAGAATCTCGTAATAAAAGAAAGCGTCCTATTAACAAGATTAGAAAGGTTTCCAATCAGTTCCTTGTTGATCTTGTCTTGGAAATCCTTCCACATGAAAGTGAAATCGCTCTTTTCTGGGCGGTTATAGAACATATAGAATCTCCAGCAATCTGCAGGAATGTCTGTACTCTCTACGTCATTTCCAAATACTCCAATGCCGCGGCTCTTACTGAACTTTCCACCCTCGTAATTCAGATATTCGGTGCTGCTCATATGGTGAAGCATAGTCCACTTTTCACCGGTTGCTAAAAGGCTTGAAGGGAAAATTACCGTATGGAATGGAATATTATCTTTTCCAATGAACTGGAATAACTCCGTGTTCTCAGGATCTCTCCACCAGTACTCCCAATTATCAACAGCGTTCATAGTAATTGAGATATAGCCGATTGGAGCATCGAACCATACATAGAATACCTTATCCTCATAGCCAGGCTTTGGAACAGGAATGCCCCATTTAAGATCACGCGTGATGCATCTCTCTTGAAGTCCGTCCCTTATCCATGAAGATGTAATCTGAATTGCGTTGTTAGCCCAAAAACCCTCAACAGAAGCTTTTGCCATCCATTCTTTTAAAAGAGGAAGCGCTTTTGGAAGGTTTATAAAAAGATGCTTAGTCTTTTTAACGATAGGAGTCGTACCGCAGACAGAACATTTAGGATTAATTAAATCTGTAGGATCTAGAAGCTTTCCACAGGCATCGCACTGGTCTCCTCTTGCATCCAGGCTATGGCAATTCGGACATTCGCCGCTAACGAACCTGTCTGCTAAGAATCTGCCGCAAGTCGGACAGTACAACTGCGTCATCTCTTTTTCAGAGATGTAGCCGTTCTCATCTACTTTATTAAAAATATGCTGAACGATCTCTGTCTGTTTTTCAGTACTCGTTCTTCCAAAATAATCAAAACTGATATTAAACCACTTATAAATCTCTTTATGAATCTCGTGGTATTTGTCGCAAAGCTCTCTTGGGCTTATCCCCTCCTGCATAGCCCTCGTCTCGCTTGCAGTCCCGTATTCGTCCGTACCACAGATATATAACGTCTCATAACCTCTGAGCCTGCAAAAGCGTGCAAATACATCTGCAGAAAGAACCTGCGTCAGGTTTCCAAGATGAGGAACGTTATTTACATATGGAAGTGCTGATGTTATTAATCTCTTCTTCACTTTATGCCACCTTTTAAAATTCTATGCCATTATACCCTCTTTTTTTGATCAAGTCATTAGACTAGAATTAAATTGTCCTATGCTAAAAAAGATTACCGCAGAAAGTTTAAAAGATTGCATTGAAGATTTGAAAAAGGATGAAAACAAAAATAGATTCATTCTTTATAACATGGACGGACTTAAACTGGGAGAACACTACTTTCTTTATAAAAGTTCAACCACGTATATTCTTTATATACCTTCCCTACTAATATCATTATCTGCAGCAACTTCTTTAGATGATGATGCCATCTCTTTTATAAGAGAGCATGACTTTAGGATGCTTTTAGCGCCTGGGCTGTCAGAAATCAATGTAGATGGCGTTAAAAGCAAGAGAATTGAGACGCTGATGGTAAAAGAGAGATGTGAAGAAAAAGAAGAGGCAGTGATAATAAAAAGGCTAAAAGACTACTTAAGCCTCGTCTCTTTCTATAATTCAATAGAAGGAATGGATCATTTTTACAGCGAAAAGGACATGGTTAGAAAATATAAGGAGAGAAACGACAATAATTTCTTTTCAGTAATTTTCGAAGATGAAATGATTGTTTCTGCCCTGTATGTTTCAAAAAACATAATTTCAAATGTTGCAACCAAAAAAGATAAAAGATGCTTCGGCTATGCATCTAAAAACATAAAAAGCGCGCTTAATTACTATTTTAAAAAAAACGAAAAAGAGAATAAGATATTCCTGTTTACAAAAGGAGAGAAACTAATAAATTTCTATGCCAGTCTCGGCTTTAAGAAAGTTGAAGACATTCTGATAATAAAGAGGTAAGTATGAAGTACGTAAGATTTATTAAAGAAGGCCAGATCAAATACGGTGTTTTAAACGATGACGGAATTACTGTTTTAAAAGGAAACTTCCTGTACACAAAAGAGGAGACAAAAGAGAAGGTGAATTTAAAAGATGTCCGCCTACTCTCCCCTGTAAGTCCATCAAAGGCATTGTGCATAGGACTGAACTACAAAGCGCACATAACGGAGCTTGAGATGAACTACCCTGCTAAGCCCGTAGTTTTTATAAAACCAAGTACCGCGCTATTAAATCCAGAGGAGCAGATCATAAAGCCAGAAGTATCTAATAGAGTCGATTATGAAGCAGAACTTGCCGTTGTAATAGGAAAAAAAGCAAAAGATGTGAAGATTGAAGATGCACCTTCTTACGTGCTTGGCTACACTATTGCAAATGATGTAACAGCGCGCGATATGCAGGATAAGAACGGACAATGGACTATTTGCAAGGGCTTTGACACTTTCATGCCGCTTGGACCTTATGTAAGCGATGAAGTAGATCCAAACAATCTAGAAATAAAAAGTATTTTAAATGGTAAAGTCATGCAACAAAGCAATACAAGCCTCCTAATATTTAAAATTGACTATCTGATAAGTTACCTATCTAGCGTAATGACGCTTCTTCCAGGCGACGTTATTTTAACAGGAACACCCAAAGGAGTTAGCGGAATGCAAAGAGGAGATGTGATCGAATGCGTGATAGAAAATCTTGGAACTCTTAAAAACTCAGTATATTAAAAATATTATTATTTTTTTAATTTCTAGCATCTAATGAAGTTAGACTTTAGAAAACTGGCTGTTCAAGAAAACTACATACACAATTGCTATTTTTAAGGCTATCTTTAAAGTATGGATAAAGATAGTTTGAAAAAAGGAATGCTGATGAGTCTTAAAGACAGACTCGAGTCTCTGAATGATGAACAGCTTACGGCATTCCTCTTTGAATTCATAAAAGAACCGATGGCCTACGTTATCGGACGCTTTTCAGATTCCCTTGATTTAAAAGGATCTATTGAAAAAGCGAAAAGCTATACAAGAGGAGAGATCGGAGATAAGGATCTTTTAAGGGAGATTGACTCTGTATTGCAGACAATCGTACGAATTGAGGATCCATATGACAGAGAGATTCTCTACTCGCTCTCATCCGCCATGCTTGCCCTAATAGAGAGAGAACACGCATTTGATGCAATTCTGCACGATTTAGATTCAATTGTACTCGATGTAGGATTTGATGATGCGCTCTCCCTTATTCCAGAGAGAATAAAACATCATAACGACACGATTGATTCTGTTTTAAAAAAGGGCGACAGCGAAATCAAATTTAAAAATAATGACAGCCTTTACTCTAGGTTAATCGGATAGGCAAAAGAAGGAAAAGTAATTAACAAAAATTTAACTTAGTGGGAAAAATTTTTCTTTACTAATGACAATAGTCACCATAAAATTTAGTTAAACTACAATAAAAGGAGGCTATTATGTCAGGAATTGGATTAATTATATCCTTAATAATAGCAATTGTCGTTATCATCGTATCGATTTCAAAATGGAAGCTACACCCGTTTTTAGCATTGATGGGAGTATCTTTAATTCTTGCAATCGTTGTCGGAATTCCACTTCAGAGCATTCCAGGAATGATAGGATCCGGATTCAGCGGTACGTTCACAAGTATCGGAATCGTTATCATATTAGGAGCTTTGATCGGATCTATTTTGGAAAAAACAGGAGGAGCTGTAAAGCTTGCTGAGGTTGTTGTTAAGATCGTTGGCAAGAAACACCCTGATCTTGCAATGGAAATCATGGGCTGGGTCGTTTCCATTCCTGTATTCTGCGATTCAGGTTTCGTTATTCTCGATCCGATCAGGTCATCACTACAGAAGAAGACAGGTTATTCGTCGGTTGCAATGACAATGTGTCTTTCTGCAGGACTTTACACATCCCACGTATTTATTCCGCCTACCCCAGGCCCAATCGCAGCTGCGAACACATTAGGCGTTGGAGAGCACCTTCTTCTTGTAATCGGAATTGGCGCACTTGTATCTATTCCTTGTCTCATCGTCGCATATTTTTATGCAAACTACATAGGAAAGAAGGTTAAGACGGAAGAGGATATGCAGGCTACAAGCGAAGAGAGCTACAACGAACTGTTAAGGAGTTTCGGAACTCTTCCTAGCGGTTTCTTATCTTTCGCACCAATAATCGTTCCAATCATCGCAATGGCACTCGGTTCAATTTCCGACATGGCAGGCTGGAGCGGACCTGTTGATATCCTATTGAATTTCATTGGAACACCAATTATCGCTCTTACAATCGGTCTAATCTTTGCAATCATTCTTATGATAAAGACTAAGACGATGAGCAAGTTCTACGATATTACTAATGAAACATTGAAGGTTGTTGGACCTATCTTGTTCGTAACAGCTGCTGGCGGAGTCCTTGGCCGCGTTATCAGCGAGGCGGGATTCGTAGGATATATGCAGGAGCATGCATCAACTCTTGCGACAATCGGCATATTCTTCCCATTCATCGTATCTGCGATATTAAAGACCGCTCAGGGATCTTCCACTGTTGCGCTTACTACGACAGCAGGTATCATGGGAAGCATTGCAGACCCAGGTTCCATGATGAATCTTCTTGGACTAAATACTCCACTTGCAGGCGTTTTGACAGTTATGGCAATCGCAGCAGGAGCAATGACAGTATCACACGCAAACGACTCGTACTTCTGGGTTGTTACAAACTTTGGAAAGATCAAGATGGAAGACGGTTATAAGACCCAGTCTGCAATAACGGGAATTATGGGAGTCGTTGGAATCATATTCACGTTCATTCTGACTTTGATTCTCATCTAATCTTAATTTAGATTTTCAATGGGCTATGCGAAACGAGGTTAAATCTCAAAAACATAGCCCAGTTTTATTAAAATATATGAAAACCTATTTACAAAGTTTTTTAAATTAGATATAAATATCAAGCAATCTATGCATGGCAAGATAGCTCAGTTGGTAGAGCAACCGGCTCATATCCGGTCGGTCGGGGGTCCGAGTCCCTCTCTTGCTATAGTCCTTACCCCATGGGGTAAGGATTTTTTATTGCATTTGCAATGCAAATTCTTTTTCTCAAATATTTGAAAAGTTGATTTTTTATAAAAAAAACTTCTTATGTTATAAGTTTAACATTAAGAAGTCTTTAATTCTGTTAATTATTTAATTCTTTTTTTCAAGGGCATGAATAATATTCAAAACAGCCTCATGCGTCGGAACGCTTATGTCGAATTCTTTCGCTTTTTTCAAAACAGCTCCGGTAATGTAATCCACTTCAGTCGCTCTATGGTTTTTGACATCCATCATTATGGAAGTATATCCTCCCCTGTTTGAAATGGATGTGCTTCTTATTTTCTCAATATAGTATTCAAGAGAAAAACCAAGTCCCATAGCGTTAGCAACTTCAACGGCTTCTTTTAAAAGCGTCTTGCAAACTGAAAACGCATTATCGTTTTCTGCTATGTAGGACATATCGCATTGAAGAACTGCGCTTAAAGCGGAAAGCGACACGTTCGTCATAAGCTTATCCCATATAATCTTATTTATATTCTCGTAAAATCTTAGATCAAAGCCTGATTTATCAAAAATCTCCTTTAAAAAGAGTATTTTCTCATTCTCTCCTGTTAATAAGCCGATATTGGTAATTCCTTTTCCTCCATGTCTTATAACAGAAGGCTCAATAATCGCGCCATTATCCTCGCTCGTGCCAATTATTATATGATCTCTTTTTTGATAAGACGATAATACATCTTCGTGTCCTGCTCCGTTTTGAAGCGTCATTAGATAAGTATCATCGTTAATGAGATGTCTTACGCTGTCTAATGCAGAAACAGAATAAAGGGCTTTTGTGAAAAGGATTATCAAATCTACGCTCTTTACATCCTTTGCACTTGTTACGGCACTGATCTTGTAATTCTTTCTTACAGACGATTCTTCTAAAGTAATGCCATCGCTGCTTATCTTCTTTACAAGATTCTCATTTACGTCCAAAAGCGTTACGTTTGCGTTCTCTGACAGCTTGGAGCCATAGATAGACCCCATGGCTCCAGCTCCTATTACCAAGATATTAATCAATTTGAAAACTCGCTTAGCCCTTCAATCGCATAGCACCTTACTGGGCATGAATCCAATCCGATTATCGGAAGTGGTGCGTAACTCATAAAGAATACGTCTTTTTTAAGTTCATCCAAGTTCTTTAAAACCTCTAAGAATACGATGTTCTCCTTTAGCAGTATGTCATGGAAAGGCTTTACATCTTCATTACTGCTCTCAATAGATACTCCGTCTCCGAATGCAACGCACTTAGCCTTATGGTCTAAGAACCACTTAGCAGTCTCGCCATTGACTCTAAGCCTCTTATCTTCTGCTGTGTTTGACTTTTCTGTAAACGGCGCAATCTTATATTTGCTGTCAAGTATTACAATCGTACCGTCTTTCATATTAGGCGCACAGTACTTATCTAGAAGCTCTGGAGTAATGTAATCCCTCTCCCCCGCCTCGATATTCACGTAGATAGCTCTTCCCATGAATGTTGTAAGCGGAAGCTCTGCGACGCTAGGCCAGTTGTCATCATGATGATACGGACACTCGCAATGTGTTCCAAGATGGCTTGTCAAATCCATAATCGTATGGAAATCAGGAATTGGCCCTCCTGTGTTAAAACGATACAAATGGCACCTTCTAGTTTCTGTTTTAGGGTTCAACGTCTTCGTCAAATCGACAATTCTAAGTCCGTTCATCTCATATACGACTTCTTTCATTCTTTCCTCCTAATTAATCAAATCCTTATTAACTTTAATTACGACTTTTCTATATTTTATCATATTGTCAAGCTTTACTTGTGGCCTGTGTATGTCTGATGGAAAAAGAATCATAAAGTCTCCGACTACTGCCTCTATGAACTTTTCTCCTATAAGCTCTTCATCTACTAAAAAGAGATCGTCATCAGAGTGCTTAAGCTTATAATCCTTGCATTCTTTTGCCTTCCACCCCATGAGCTCGCATCCGCTTAACCAGTACTGAATATCTATATATTGCTCGTGGTATTCGGCGTTTGCATCCTTTAGTTCCTTGCTTTCTGCAGAAAATACCTTCGCATAAATATCTCTGCCTTCAATTTCATATTCCCCGTCTTTCAGTGCTGAGAAATCTGTCTCTTTTAAATACTTCAGTCCTTTATATAAAGCGGACGGAAGCATCGTAATGTCTAATATTGAATCAAGTCTTCCTAGAATCATTTTCTTTTCTTTTTGCAATCGATTGCAAAATCCTCATATCAATATAATCAACCTCTTTTTTCGTTATGTCAAGAATTTTTTCACAATCGATTGCAAAATCTTTTTTATTTCATATTATTCCCTTTTTATTTTTGCATTAAACACTCTTTTTAAAATATTTTACTTTTTATTTAATTACTTATATTTAAATAATTTAATTGTAATTTTATTTAACAATTATTTTACATTTTTCAAATTATTCATTTAACGTGTTACAATATATTATCTTTATAAGGAGGAGCTATGAAAAAAAATGCTCAAGAAAACAATTCTAATTTTAGCTATTGTTCTTTTTGCTGTTCCTGCAGTTTTTGCTGATGCGGTGACACATGAGTTCGCCGTACTCTCTACAACGGACATGCACGGAAGAGCTACGGCTAAAGACGTTGCAACAGGAGCTGAAGTTCCTAATTCAATGCTCAGAGTCTCTTCTGCTGTAGAGAGCGTAAGAGATGAATTTGGCGATGATATCGTATTAATCGACAATGGAGATACGATTCAGGGAAATCTAAGCGCGCAATATGCAATCAACTATAGGACTGACGAACTTAATCCGATGGTGGAAGAGCTTATCGCCATTGGTTACGATGCATGGGTAATGGGAAACCATGAGTTCAACTTCCTTCCATCAATGAGAGACAAGCAGGTTCTTTATGCAGAAGATGCAGGCCTTGACGTAATTAGTGCAAATATCACGCTCAAAGAGGATGGAGTTGACGTATTTGGCAACAAGAAGAGTGCGGGAGAATCCTTCTATAAGCCGTATACTGTTAAGACGATCGAATTTGACGACGGACTAAGCGTAAAGGTTGCAATTATAGGACTATCTAATGCAGCAAACCATACATGGGACCTAGAAACTAACTACCCTAACCTGAGTTTCTCAAGCTTAGATAATCCTGACGGACTGCTTGAAAATGAAATCAACAAATGGACTGCCATTGTAAAAGAGACGGAAAATCCTGACATTATTATCGTTGCCGCTCACTCAGGCATGGGAACGGATGATGGCATCTCAGGATCTTTCCTTCTTGAAGGACAGGCTCTAACAGGAGCAATGAACTCAAGCGGAGCAGACCTTATAATCTACGGACACGATCATACGGCCAACATTGCAACAGTAGAAAACAAAGAAGGAAAAGCTATCGACCTTGTTAATGGCGGCGGAGATAATTTGACAAAGAGCGTGTTCACTTTAACATTTGAAGATGGAACGCTCACCGACTACAGCGTATCATCAAGTCTCCTTCCTCTCTCTGAATATCAGGATGATGCCGATCTTTCTGCAAAAGTTGAAAGATGGTATACGGACGCATATGAATGGGCGTCCTCCCCTCTTGGAACTTTCTCAGGAGGATGGAACGACTATGTAGCTGAGACAGAAGGCAAGAGCAATGACGATCTCGTTCTTACGCAGACAAAGCTCATGGACTTCATCCATAAGGCGCAGATCTGGTCAACATGGCAGAGCTATGAGAGCGAAGGAATAGAAGGCGCGACGGTTTCAATCTGTTCTGCAGTATTCGGATATGACAGAGACACTGGCGCAATAACATTTACACCGCATGACGGAGACACGATTTCTACCCTTGAACTATCTCTGCTTTACAGATATTCAAACAACCTGCTCTGCGCAATTGAAATGACAGGAGAGCAGCTCTACGCATGGATGAGCACAGTAGCAGACATGCTGACCGTTACAGGCGGAGTTCTTGGATTTGAAGGCTCTTCAATTTACGGCGTAGATACGTTCTACGGCGTTGACTACACTTTCGATGCAACAAAAGAAAAAGGCCAGAGAGTCGTATCAGCAACAATTAACGGAGAGGATATTAGAAACATCGATTCAATCAGAGTTGCAGTAAATTCTTACCGATTAAGCGGCGGATACGGTTTCTTTGAAGCTACAGGTTTAAGCGAGGGCGATGCATTCTGGTCTGCAAGCGAATACCTTGGATCTGACAGAGCGCCTGTTCCAACCCAAATCGGAGAGTACGTTGCCGCAATGAAAACTGTAACGCCAAACGATAGCGTATCGCATGGCTACGACAGTTCTTGGCAGATTATTTATTAATTAATCAACCAACACATAGGACGGTCTTGCACCGTCCTATATTTATATCAGAATTTAAATATAAAATTATGTTTTATATTCTGTATTCGGAACAATAATTTTCTTCACTAATATTATAAACTATATATATTCGACTGAATAATTAAAGTTAAAACTTTAGCATAAAATTTGAAAAAAAATTCCTCTTGCTATCTTAGTAGCAAAAGGAATCTAAACTGCGGCCGAGAGAACTCGAATCTCCAAGCCCTTTCAAGCACTAGCACCTCAAGCTAGTATTTCTTGGAAATACAAGGAATTATAAGGAAATATATACCTGATTCAATTCCTTTTATTATATCTATTTTGTGGAAATGTCAACAAATTTTTAGAATTACATGGAAATTGAAGGAAATATGATTTGAGTGAGCCGATTTTGATGCGACCTCCTTCATGATTATGAGGCCGGCCTGCATCTGACCCTTGATACTCACTCCGGCCCGCCGGCTTCCGAATGGTCCCATTCAGGGCCGGCCCACAGCCTCTTCAGGCGTCGCAAAGCCTTTTCGCAATATGTTCCTCCGTCTCCAGATGCATCATGACGTCCAAGCTCATCAATGCAGGACCTTACGGCGTCCTCATCGATCAAGTGGTTCTTCAGTCCCAAGGCCAGACCTTTCGCAAGCCTTATGCGGTTCTCCGCATTACGCCTATCGGATGTCAGGTAATCGTTGAAGTCATGATGGCATCCTGAAACCGGATATTTGAATACCGTCAACCCCGGGATTTTAGCCAGGTCGGATGCAAGCACCGTCATCCCTTTCTCTCCTGCGGTGTCCATATCGTAGGAGAGGAATACTACCGGATGCATCTTGTTGTCGTAGATGCGTTCTTCGACGTATTATTCACTGTATTGATAAGTATTACCATGGAAATGTGGCAAACAGCTGCAGTTGCTGCATTTCTGGTAGTACTCTCAATTAGTCTGATTCTTTTCACGCAGAAAACAGGGAAGTATCGTATAGCGTACCATGTAACGATT
>CASENB010000015.1 GCA_949289305.1 uncultured Spirochaetales bacterium | reverse complement strand
TTCTTGCCGTTCATCATCTACAAGTACGATCTAGAGATGATGGGAGTCATGTTCCAGGATCTTATCATAACAGTTTGTATCTCGCTTGCATGTTCGCTCTTCGTATCTGTAACTCTAGTTCCGGCGCTTTGCGGAAGCATAATGAGGATCAACACGAGGACGCAGAAGCCTTTGAAGAACAGGCTGCTTAAGAAGATCGATGATGTGATGGCAAACGGCGAGGAGAAAATGAAGAACGGCTATGCTTCAATTCTGAATTATTTCCTCCATCACAGGTTGCTTTTAATAGTATTTTTGGTTGTTCTTCTTGCATTCTCTTTAGCACAGTTCTCGGGAATTGGAATTTCTCTTGCTCCGCAGAGTACGACAGACGATCAGGTATCGCTTGACTTGACTCTAGATCCGGGAACTACGCAGGATGTCACAAGAACATATGTATTCGCAATGCAGGACAGAATTATCGAGACTCTTCCAGAAGATGCATATGATTCAATTACGCTTTCTGTAGGCTCTTCAAATACGGGAAGCATCACTATTGAACTTCCTGACATCACGATGCAGACATACAGTGCAAGTGAAGTTGAAAACATGATCAGGCCTCTTACTACCGAGCGCCCTGAGGCCCAGTGGCTTATTTCAACGGGAAGGGGATTCTCAACACCGATTGAGATTTCTATCCACAGCGAAGATCAGGACGCCGCTCTTCAGGTTTCGAACGACATAATACAGATCCTTGCTGAGCATGTTCCAGAGGCTATTGATGTCAGTTCCGATCTTACTGACGGATCTCCAAAGGTAGAGGTTACAGTAGACTACGATCTCGCACGTGAAATGGGTGTGTCCGTATCTGATCTTTCAAGCACTCTTACTGCTGCGCTAACAGGTCTGACAGCAACACAATTGTCAACATTCAGCGCAGACACTTCCTATGATGTAATCGTAAAGCTCAATGATGCAGAAGTAGATCAGATCAATAACCTTTCCATGATCACTGTTCCAAGCACTACAAGAGGAAACATCCGTCTTGAGACATTTACGACATACACGGAAGGAATCAGTCCGAGAATGATTATGAGAGAAGATAAGGTTAGGGTTAACCATATCACTGCCAATATTGCAGATGGATATTCCACAAGCGACGTTCAGGCTCTCGTAGATTCGGCTCTTAATGAATATCTCATACTTCCTGAAGGAGTTACGATAGAACAGACTGGAGAAATGAGCAGCTTCGCAGATTACGGTCCGACCATTGTTATGATAGTATGCCTTGCGCTATTCCTTGTATATGCTGTAATGGCAGCTCAGTTCGAGTCTCTAATCGATCCGTTCATCATATTCGCGACAATTCCTCTTCTGCTTATCGGAGTAATCTGGATCCACATCTTCTATGGCGCTGATTTTACGCTCTTCTCAATCGTTGGAATCGTCGCTTTGATAGGCGTTGTTGTTAATAACGGTATTGTTCTTATCGACTGCATTAACCGCTTAGTAAGGCAGAAGGTTCCTGTAATGGAAGCATGTCTTGAAGCTGCACGTGGAAGACTTAGACCGATTTTGATGACAACTCTCACTACTATCCTAGGACTTGTACCTATGGCGTTCTTCCCAGGCGACGGAGCAGAAATGATGCAGCCAATCGCACTGACTTTCGTTGGAGGAATACTCACGGGATCATTCTTGACGTTGTTCTTGTCTCCTGTTCTTTATTCAATATTCAATACAAGAAGGGAAAAGAAGTTCGATGATCCTAACAGCCTTAACAATCAGCTTCTTGAGTATGACATGAGAAGGCTGAAACATTTGGATTCTGAATTATGAGGGTCGAGTATAATCCATAATCAACTTTTCACAACTACTTGTCCTCTTTCCTCCCTTGATTAATTTCAAGGGAGGTTTTTTTTCCCCGTGAACTTATAGCCGTAGCCCCGAACGGTTTCTATCCAATCCTTTCCTATTTTAGCTCTTATGTTCTTCACATGCGTATCTATTACTCTTTCATAACCATCAGATACGTCAAAGCAATTGTCGAGAATACGTGATCTGCTGATAAGAAGTCCGTCGTTCTGACTTAAATAAGCTAGTATCTTCCATTCGCTTGCCGTGAGGCTTATAAGCTTTTTATTTAAAAAGAATATGTGCTTGTCTCTTTCTAGATATAGACGATCGTCGTTTAGCGTCCATTCGCATTTTAGCGTATCTTCTTTGGTTTTCTCTTTTCTTTTTAATATTGAATTTAGGCGTAAAAGCAATTCTCTATGCGAAAAAGGTATTGTGATGTAATCATCGCATCCAAGTTCAAAACCGAGGATTCTGTCGCTTTCTTCATTTCTTTTTGTTACGATGATAATAGCAAATTCCTCTTTTTCCCTTACTTTCTTTATAAACGAGAATCCGCTGCCGTCGGAAAAATCGAGATCAAGGATAGTTGCATCAGGAACGCTTTTCGCAATAGCGTGTTCTGCGCTCTTAATGCTGTTAAACGCTTTAACCTGATAGCCTTCTATCTCAAGATATTCTTTTAAATGTCTAATTAATTCATCATCATCAAAAATAAGGTAAATAGTTTGCATCGTATCCCGCTGGCTATAAAAACCCCTCGGTGGTCGTCCGAGGGGAAAACATGAAAAACTACTATCTTTTTAGAAAGATATTGAAACGCTAGGTACGATCCATAGACCTTTTCCGTCGTAGTTGTATGATGAAGACTCGGCATATTCAAGTCCAAGGCCGAATGTAACAGAAGAGATTGTATATGTTCCCTCTGCGCCTACGTAGTATGTGTCTGCAAACTGAGCTACATCTTCTGCGCCAAAGTAGAAGTTGTAGCCCCAAGCGTTGATCGCACCTGAAAGGCCAAGCTGCAAGTTGTGGTCCGATGCTTCGTCTCCTGCCTCTCCTCTGTTGAGGTATGCATATTCAACATACGCCTCAGCTTCTTTGATGCCTCCATAAACAACAGCTGCAAATACGTTGTAGTTGTCTGTTGCCTGATAGCGGTCAGATACTGATACTCCAAATTCTGCGTCTAGGCCGAGCATAGATCCAAGATCGATATCAGCTGCAACGCCGATCATGTGCTTGTTGTCTGTGCTTAATGCAGCTTCATCGTAAATATCGCTTCCGCTTCTGTCTTCGCCGTTATAAGCGTAGTCAAATGATACTTTCAAGCCTTCAAGTGGATTTACGAGAGCTGATGCTGTGATTACCTGATTGCTTATATCGAACTTAATTGAGTCGTCATTTTGAAAACTGGAACCCCATGTTGCCTGAACTGCTACGAAGTTCTCATAACCGAATGAAAGACCGAAGTGTGTGAGTCTGTCATCTGTTCTTACACGGTCGAAATCATTTCCAGCGATGTTGTTATAAGCCCTGAGCGTTGTTACTCTGTCTGCTACAGTTGTAAATAGGCTTAGATCTACAGGGATGCTTGTTCCTGCTGCTGAATCAATTAATTTTGTAATAGATAAGTTGAGCTCTGCTCCAAGTTTTCCAGCTTCATTGAGCTCGAAATCTGCAATGTTATCTGTCTTTCCGTTTTCTACAGCGCCGACGATGTTGATTCCCCAGATTCCTGCATCATCAGCAATAGAAAGGTTTAATCTGGACTCTCTCGTTCCTTCGCCATCATCTCCGTATAGCCATAGATCCCAGTCATTTTCATCGTACTGGAAGCCAAGACCTGTTGTGAAGCTTCCCGAGAAGTCAACAGCTGCGAATAGTGTTGTAGCGCTAATGAGAGCTACAGCAAGAATTGTAAGTATCTTCTTCATACTTCCTCAGTATGAAAGATGAGAATAATTACTTGTTATATAAGATGTTATATTCGTAAGTGATAAAAAGAGTGCAGATTGTTTTATCCCTTGTTTATCTTTTTGTAGTAATTGTGAAGAGATCTTCACTAATTTTCTTCTCTTTTAGATAAGGTTATAGGCTTTCTATCTCTTTTATGAGTAAAGATATATCTTCTTCCTTCGTAGCCCATGAAGTGCAGAATCTGACTATTGTTTTATCATCCATTTTCTCCCAGATTTCAAAAGAGAAATTCCTTCCAAGTTTTTCTTTCTGCTCATCTGTTAAGATTGGAAACTGTTGGTTCGTCATAGATGAGCCGTACATCTTAATCCCTTTTTTTTGAAATGCTTCTCTGATTCTTTCTGCCTTAATGACAGCATCTTTTGTGATTTTAAAATAATTTCCATTTTCAAAGAGTGCTTCAAATTGCAGTCCAAGAATCCTTCCTTTTGCAAGAAGAGCTCCGTTTTGTTTTATCATATAGCGGAAATCTCTTTTTAGATCGTCGTTTGCTATTACGAGAGCCTCTCCAAATAGTGCGCCGCATTTCGTTCCACCGATATAAAACGCATCAGAAAGATGTGGATAAGATGAAAACTCAATGTCATTTAGCTTAGATGCCATCGCATATCCAAGACGCGCGCCGTCAATGTATAAATAAAGGCCAAGTTCTCTTGTTACAGATCTTATATCTTCAAGTTCTCTCTTGCTGTAAAGCGTTCCACTCTCTGTTGGTTGTGATATATAGACCATTTTGGGCTGTACTGTATGCTCAAAGCTTGCGTTGCAGTAATGATTATCTACATATTCTTTTATTTGAATAGCATTTATCTTTCCATCGTGGTTTTCAAGTGTCAGCACTTTATGTCCTGTGCTTTCTATCGCACCTGTTTCATGAACCGCTATGTGTCCTGTATCTGCAGCGATGACTCCCTGATGCGGCCGTAGCGCCGATGAGATTAAGATTTTATTCGTCTCTGTGCCGCCTGAGAGGAAGTGGATATCCACATCGTTGTTTTTCAGCTCTTTCTTTATTAGTTCTTTTGCTCTTTTTGTGTGGCTGTCTAAGCCATATCCTTCGCTTTGCTCTAGATTCGTCTCAATAAGTTTGTTGATTATGGAGATATCTGCGCCTTCTTCATAATCGTTATTAAATAAAATCATGCAATTAACATACAACAATAGGGCTTTATTTGTATAGCTGACACAAATTCAAATTATAATCACAAAGCTAAAATTTTATTAGGAGGAACAATGGCTCATAGAACAGAATTTTATCTTTATAAGAGAAAAAAAACTAAAGGTTCGTACTGGTATGTCTGCTATTTAGATAGGGACAGTGGAAAGCAGATGAGTGCAAAGAGCATCGATGTCTTGAAGGAGAAGCTGAACGGAAGGGATTTTGGCAGTGTTAAGAGGCGCGATGAGGCCGCGATAATTGCAAAAAGAGCGCTTGACGAGGGGCTTATATTCTCAGCTCTATCAGATAAGAATTTCATTTCATATTGCCTTGAGCTCTGGGACTGGGATAACAGCGAATATATTAAAAAACGGAATAGCGCCAAGAAAGACTCTTTAGGAAAAGAGTATTGCCATAATATGAGATTCTTTTTGAAAAAGCATGTGGAAAAGCACGTCCCATCTGATTTAAGGCTCTATCAGGTGCAAACTCGGCATTTAGACAATATAATTACTTCTCTTCAGCAAGAGACTGAATTGGCATCCGGCACGATACAGCTTATAACTTTATCGTTTTCTATTCCTTTGAAAGAGGCGTACAGAACTGGCGCTATTAAGGATAATCCTGCAGATAAGATGATAAAAGTGTGCAGAACGGAAAAGGAAAGGGGATCGTTCTCTTATAACGAGTGCAAGAAAATCCTGTCATATTTGAAGGAGCATAAAGGAGAGATCTACCCATCATATTATTTAGCGATCGCTTTAGCTCTTCTTACAGGAATGAGAAAGCGGTGAGGTTAGGGCACTTAATATAAAAGATATTGAAAAGAGCAATTACGAAGGACTTTATAAAATCAATATAGCGCATTCGATCAGCCCTTATTCGGGACTTAAAGGAACGAAAGGTAAGTACGATAGGGCTGTTTTCATACCGGAAAAAATAAAGGCAGAGCTTTTTGAAAATGCCGACGATAATAGAATTGCGCTTCCGTCCCGCTGGGGAGGATATATATCGTCCCCGACGCTTAGAAGCGTCTTTTATGAAGTTCTAGATGCTATAGGCATAGACGAACAAAAAAGAAGGGAGAGGAACCTCTCTTTCCACTCCCTTAGGCATTCGTTTTCAACAATTGGTCGAGACAAGAACATTTCACAGGAGGATAGGATGGTAGTTCTAGGCCATAAAAGCAAAGAAGTAAATGATCGTTATACTCACATAAGTGAAGAAGTCCTTTACAGAGTCTACACAATTACTGATGATTTTTTCTCATCTTTGTGAAGTGCAGAAAAAAGTGCAGTAATCAATACTTTCTCTGATCTGAGAAGACAAGGCATGCTGAAAGTCTGTCGAGATAGAGATATGCGTCCTGGCTCCTTCTTACAACGGCGGCAGGGCTGAGCGGCGTGATATCGTCGAAAACGCACATTGCAACAGCCTTTGCCTTCCTCTGATCCGGACATGATATTATTATGTGCTTGCTCATGAGAATCTCATATATGCTCATCGTTATTGCTTCGCGAGGTACTTCATTTATGTTCTTAAACCATCCCTCGTTTGCTTGTTGCCTTCTTGACCTGTCCTCAAGCGTGACTTTTATATAAGGATCTCTAGTGTCTAAATTTGCTGGAGGATCGTTAAATGCAAGGTGTCCGTTTTCTCCGATGCAAATAAAAGCGCAATCTAGATGGTGGTTCTCCATTACTTTGTTAAGTTCTTTTATTGTTTGATCTACTTTGTCCTCATCTGGACAAATCGCATGAAAGGAATTGACACCTGGAATTAGATTTAAAAAGTATTCATATAAAAACGTTGAAGAAGAGGCTTTATGACCTTTTTCAAGTCCGATGAACTCATCAAGAAGAAAAACGTTTACTTTGCTCCAATCTATGTCTTTCTCCTCTGCTAAGGCCTTTAGTGTTGCGATCTGGCTTTTTCCTGTAACGAATGCCGCATTGCATTCCCCTCTTTCTTTTATTGCCTCCCTTATGAATGTAGCGCCCTTTTCAGCTGCTATTGCACCAAGGCTGTTTTTATCATCACAAATCGTAATTAACATTGTTTTCTCCTTAATACGTGTTATCATAGTATAAATAGAGAAAAAAGTGTTTACAAATGGGAAAAACTAAACTAATATATTAGTATATTAGATAAAAAGGAGATACATTATGCAGATGACATTACGTTGGTTTGGCGATAAATTCGATTCCGTCAAACTTTGGCAAATCCGTCAGATTCCAGGAGTTACTGGAGTTATTACAACCCTTTACGATATTCCTGCAGGGGATGTATGGCCTATTGAAAGAATAAAGGCACTTCAGAAAGAGGTAGAGGAAGCCGGACTTGAAATTGCGGGAATTGAGAGTGTAAACATTCACGATTCAATCAAGATTGGAAACGCCGATAGAGATAAGTATATCAAAAATTATATCGAGACCCTTGATAACCTCGGACAGTGCGGAATCAAGCTTGTATGTTACAACTTCATGCCTGTATTCGATTGGACAAGAACAGATTTAGCAAAGGTACGTCCCGATGGATCTACTGTTCTTGCCTACGATCAGAAGGTAGTAGACACGATCGATCCTCAGAAATTCTTCGATCAGACTAACGACAACTCAAACGGATTTGTGATGCCTGGCTGGGAGCCTGAGAGACTTAGCAAGGTGAAAGAGCTCTTTGAAGCCTATAAGAACGTAGATGAGGATACGCTTTTTAACAACCTCGTATATTTCTTGAAAGCAATTCAGGAAGTTTGCGAGAAATGGGGAATCAAGATGGCTATCCACCCAGACGATCCTGCATGGCCTGTATTCGGACTGCCTAGGATTATCACGAGCAAAGAGAAGATTTTAAAGGTTATGAAGGCCGTGGATGCTCCGTTTAACGGTCTTACGTTCTGCGCAGGATCATTTGGATCTAATCCTAATAACGATCTGCCTGGAATTATCAGAGCGCTTCCAGGACGCGTACATTTTGCGCACGTCAGAAATCTCCATCACTTCGCACCTGGCCTTTTTGAAGAGGCTGCTCACCTCTCATCAGATGGATCATTCGATCTTTATGAGATCGTAAGAGCTCTTTATGAGACAGGATTTGATGGCCCGATCCGCCCTGATCATGGAAGGGCAATCTGGGGAGAAGTATCAATGCCTGGCTATGGTCTTTATGACAGGGCACTTGGCGCCGAGTATATCTTAGGACTCTGGGAAGCAGTTGAAAAGAGCGAGAAGAGGCTTTGCAAAAATTAAGAAGAACTGTTAGTGCGGATGTCTACGACAGAATAAAAGAGAGCATTTTGAGCCTTGAATTAAGTCCGGGTGAGGAAATCAAGATCAATGAGATATCTGAAAAGCTCGGACTCTCTAGGTCTCCGGTGCGTGATGCATTGATAAGGCTTTCAGAAGAAGCTCTTGTGGACATCCTGCCTCAGCGCGGCTGCTGGGTTAGCCTTATAGATTTAGAGAGGGTGGAAGAGGAGAGGTTCCTCCGCCACTCTCTTGAAAAAAGCACTTTAAGCTATTTTATCGACGCATCGAAAGATTCCGATATTGCCCGTCTTGAATATTATGTCTCCCTTCAAAAAGAGGCACTCTTAGAAAACGACAGGGTAAAGTTCTTCTCATATGATGATGCGATGCACAAAAGCATATTCGAGACGGCGAATAAGAACAGGATATGGTCGATAATCGCAAAAGAGACTGGACACTATAGGCGGATGAGGCTCCTCTCTTTCGATGAGAAAGGAGTTCTTGATAAGAACATCGAGCAGCATGTGCTTTTAATTGAGGCATTAAGAAAAAAGGATTTGAATGATGCTCTTAGCATAGAAAAAGAGCATATTTTCAAGCTTACGTTTGAAAAGGGTGAGATAATTAAAAACCATCCTACATTTTTTAAGAAGGTATAAGATGAAACTTAACAATGCGGAACTTAAGAATAAGGAAGTTTGGGAGAGCAAAGGCTATAAGATAATTTCTTATGACAGAAGCAAGGTAATAGAAGCAACACATAATAATCCGACTTGGGTACACTTTGGTGCAGGTAATATATTTAGAATCTTTCCTGCAAAACTCTGCCAGCGCTTAATTGAGAGTGGGGATATGTCTACAGGAATCGTAGTAGGAGAGGGTTTCGACTATGAGATCATCAGCAAGGCATACGCACCATTTGACAACATGACGCTCATGGTAACGCTCAAGGCTGACGGAACAATAGATAAGGAAGTTATCGGATCTGTTACGGAAGCATATCCATTTGACTATCAGTTTGAAAAGGAGTGGGAGCGCTTTAACGAAGTTTTCACATCTCCTTCCCTTCAGATGGTATCGTTTACGATTACAGAAAAGGGCTATGCGCTTAAAAACCCTAAAGGCGAATATTTCCCGTCTTATGTTGAGGATTTCAAAGACGGCCCAGGAAAGGGCAGAATGCTTTTCAGCCGTTTGACAGAGCTTCTTTATAAGAGATATAAGGCAAACGGCACGCCAATTGCGCTAGTGTCTATGGATAACTGTTCTCATAATGGTGAGAAGGTCGAGAATGCTGTTAAGACTATCGCATCAGCTTGGCTTGAAAACGGTTTCGTAGACAATGGTTTCATTTCCTACTTAAATGAGAAAGTGAGCTATCCATGGTCAATGATCGATAAGATCACTCCGCGCCCTGACAGCAGCGTCGCAAAGATGCTTTCTAACGACGGATTTGAAAACACGGATGTAATTATTACAAGCAAGAACACATATACTGCGGCGTTCGTAAATGCTGAGGAGTGCGAATATCTTGTAATTGAAGACAATTTCCCTAACGGAAGGCCAAAGCTTGAAAAAGCTGGCGTATATATGACCGACAGGGAGACTGTTAACAAGGTTGAGAAGATGAAGGTATGCACATGTCTAAATCCTCTCCACACCTCCCTTGCCGTCTTTGGCTGTCTTCTAGGATACGACTTGATCTCTGCTGAGATGAAGGACAGCGAGCTTTCACGCCTAGTTAACCGCGTAGGCTATGTCGAAGGACTTCCTGTAGTAGTAGATCCTGGCATTATTGAACCTAAGAAGTTTATTGACGAGGTTGTAAAGCTAAGACTTGTAAACCCGTTCATGCCTGATACTCCGCAGCGCATTGCAACAGATACAAGCCAGAAGCTTTCAATCAGATTCGGTGAGACTGTCAAAGCTTATATCAGGGATGGAAGGGACTTAAATACGCTTAAGGCTATTCCTTTGGTATATGCAGGTTGGATGCGCTACGTCCTTGGAATCGACGATGATCTAAACGAGTTCGCACCTTCAGCCGATCCTCTTCTTGATTACGCTAAGAAGGAGCTTGAAAACGTTAAGATCGGTTCTATCGTAAAGGCAGATGACATCAAATCGCTTTTAGAGAACGAGAGTGTTTTCGGCGTTGACCTGGTTAAGGTTGGATTAGCAGATACCGTTGTTTCCGATTTAAACAGCATGCTGAAGGGAAGAGGTGCTGTAAGGGCAACTCTGAAAGCTGTTTTAGACTAATTTATGTTATTATAATAAGGCTAGGGTTTTGCCTAGCCTTTATTATATTGCAGGAGAAAGAGTTGACTATCTACGATATCGCAAAAGAGGTGGGTGTTTCCGCATCTACCGTTTCAAGAGTTATTAATAATCGTCCCGGAATTAAGGAGAGTACGAGACAGGATGTTATGAAAGTGCTTAAAAAGTACAACTTCTCTGTATCTGCGCAGGCTAGGGGACTTGTTAATAAAAGCAGCATGATGATAGGAATACTCATCTCCGATATAAGAAATCTTCACTACACGGAAGGCGCTTACATCATAGAGCAGAGGATGATGAAGGACGGCTACTGCTCCATCATAATGAATACCGGCAACAGCGAGGAGATGATGGCATCCTCAATCAAAACGCTTGCAGAGCGCCGTGTAGACGGCTTTGTCCTAATAGGTTCTGCATTTTCAAATTCTCTCGTTAAGGATGCTATTGAAAAATATCTTCCGTCCCTTCCTTTCGTATTGGAAAACGGAGAGCTAGGACTTCCAAACAGCGCTGAAATTCTTGCAGACGATGAGAAAGGCGCCTTTGATGCAGTAACATTTTTAAAGAGCAAAGGCAGAAGAAAGATCGCATATATAAACAATAACGATACACCCTCGAACAGAAAGAAGATTGAAGGTTACTTAAAGGCTGTCGGGAATGAGAGGATAATAATAGACAATGTAGATGATAGCTACGGCGGTGGATATGATGCGACGCTGAAGCTTTTAAAAGAGAAAAGCGATGTTGAGGCGATAATCTATGCCGTAGACATTCTTGCCCTCGGCGGCGAAAGAGCTGCTCTAGATCTAAATAAGAAGATTCCAGAAGACATATCGATCGTCGGTTTTGATAACAGCCCTTACTCATATATTGCAAATCCAAAGCTTTCAAGCGTCGATTCAAGGCTTGGAGAGCTCTCTACATTATGTGCCGAGTCTTTAATAAAACTTCTGAAAAAAGAAAAGACGGAAGAAAAGATTATCCTTCCGCCTAGTCTCGTATTAAGAGAGAGCACTTAATCGTTTAGCTCAGATCCGATTTTTACGCCATACATTTTTCTGAAATCATCCATAATTGATAGAACATTCAACGTGTCTTCGTGGCTCATGCTCTCTGCCTCTATCTTTCCACTTTCTATCGCTCTTTTAGCTTCTAACAGTTCGTATTCAAAACCTGTTGAAACATGTTTCAATTCTATTGAATCGATTTTTATTACATCTCTGTTATTGAACTTGAATACTTCTATAAGGCTTGGATCGTTTACGTTGTCAACTTCAATCCTGCCGCGCTCGAGATATATCATGCCTCTTCTGTCTGACAGTGTTTCTGTGTCTGCAAAGAGGCTTATTGCAACTCCGCTTTTGCTTAACATATCCATTGTCTCTCTGATGTCAGCGCCGTATTCGTTTTTAACGCATAGTCCTGACTTATGCACAATCTCTTCATCCTTAATCGCCATAAGAGCGAAGTTTATTGGATAGACGGAGATGTCGAGCATCGCACCTCCTCCAAGCTCTGGCCTTTTTATGCGTTCCTTATTAGATATCGTGTATCCAAGGTTTGCCGTAATCGATGTGATTTTCCCCAGCGTTCCAGAGTCTACTATCGCATTGATTATTTTTCTATAAGGCATGTACCTCGTCCAGATAGCCTCTGCTGCAAAGATATTCTTCTCTTTTGCCAGTTTTAGCACTTCTTCGGCTTCTTTTCTGTTTACGCAGAAAGATTTTTCACATAATACTGGTTTGTTATGCTTAAGCGCCTCGACCATATGGTCGTGATGCAGGCTCGTAATCGTTGCTACATACACAAGATCTACGCCATTATCGTTGAAAAGATCATCATAGCTTGAGTAACTTTTTGAAGCATTGAACTCAGATGCAAATTCTTCTGCCTTCTTTTTGTCTCTAGATGCAACAGCATAAAGCGTGCATACCTCGGTTTCATTTACAGTTTTTGCCATTTTTGCGGCTATGTTGCCGCACCCTATAATTGCTACGTTAAACATGACTATATTTTCTCCCATTAGAAACTTTGATTCAAGAAAATATTAAAACAAGTGAAAATATATTGACAGGTATATATATAAGACTTATTATTAATTCAACATTTAAGCAAATGTTCATATGTTTAAATGTTTGGAGGAAAGATGAAGAAGAGCTACAAGATAGATGTTGATTGCGCGCTATGCGCATCAAAGATCGAAGCTGCTGCAAAAAATGTCGATGGAGTTAAGGACTGCGTTGTTAATTTCATGATGCAGAAGATGATTGTTGATTTCTCGGAGGGCTGCGACAGAGAAAAAGTCATGAATGATGTCAGATCTGCAAGCAAGAAAGTCGAGCGCGATGCCGAAATATATATCTAGAGGATTATATGAACAAAAAACAAAAGACGATGCTTATTCGCATCATCATTGCAAGCATCACATTCGTACTTTTACAGTTTGTTCAGTCAAGCGGCGTTTTAAGATTTATCTTGTTCATGATTCCTTATCTGATATTGGGATACGATATTCTTATCAAGGCAGTATCTAACATAATAAACGGACGCGTGTTTGACGAATGCTTTTTAATGGCGACGGCCACTGTCGGCGCTGTTGCTCTTGCAATCTATAGTAAGAGCGGTGATTACAATGAAGCCGTTGCCGTAATGCTTTTTTACCAGATTGGAGAACTGTTCCAAAGCTATGCTGTCTCAAAAAGCAGGAAGAACATTACAGAACTTATGGATATTCGGCCTGACTATGCAAATATTGAGCAGGATGGGAAGATCGTAAAAGTGGCCCCTGAGGAAGTTGAAATCGGAAGCGTGATCGTAATTCAGCCTGGAGAGAAAGTACCCCTTGATGGAATAGTATTGGCAGGATCTTCAAGTCTCGATACTAGCGCCTTGACAGGTGAAAGCAGAACTAGGGACGTGAATGTTGGCGATGAGATAATAAGCGGAAGTATAAATCTTAGCGGAGTGCTCAGAGTAAGGGTTGAAAAGGAATTCTTCGATTCAACTGTTTCCAAGATCCTTGATCTTGTAGAAAACGCAAGCTCAAGAAAGAGCAAGAGCGAGGACTTTATTACGAAGTTCGCAAGAGTATACACTCCAGCCGTATGCCTATCTGCGCTTGCGCTTGCCATCCTTCCGCCTATTTTCAATATGGTTAGCGGTTCAAATCCTTCTTGGGCAATGTGGATTTATAGAGCGCTGACGTTCTTGGTAATAAGCTGTCCTTGCGCACTCGTTATATCTATTCCCCTGACTTTCTTTGCCGGTCTCGGAGGAGCAAGCAAGGCAGGTGTATTAGTTAAGGGTTCTAACTATCTTGAGACTCTGTCAAAAGCAGAGATCGTCGTCTTTGATAAAACTGGAACGCTTACAAAAGGCGGATTTGATGTAGTTGGAGTCAGAAGCAATAAGATCTCTGAAGAAAAGCTAATTGAAGAAGCTGCTTATGCAGAGAGCTCTTCAAGCCATCCGATAAGCAAAAGCATTGTGAAAAGATATGGTAAGGAGATCGACTTAAATAGAATCGCATCCATTGAAGAGATAGCTGGAGAAGGCGTGGTTGCCAATATAGACGGCAATGACGTTGCCTGCGGAAACAATAAGCTCATGAAAAGGCTTAATATCGCCTTTGAAGAAGGTGATGTGAATGAGACCGTAATTCATGTCGCTGTAAACGGCGAGTATTTAGGTTCCATACTCCTTTCAGACGTATTAAAAGAGAGTTCAAAGTCAGCTTTAAAAGAATTAAAGAGAGCGGGAATTAAAAAGACAATAATGCTTACAGGAGACCGAAGAGAAGTAGCAGAAAAGGTTGCAAAGGAACTTGAAATAGATGATTATTCAAGCGATCTCCTGCCGCAAGACAAGGTTAGAAAAATTGAAGAACTTCTTAGCGGCAAAGAGAAAGGAGAGGCGTTATGCTTTGTAGGAGATGGCATAAACGATGCGCCTGTATTAAGCAGGGCTGATGTAGGCATTGCTATGGGAGCCCTTGGAAGTGATGCAGCAATAGAGGCGGCGGATGTAGTATTGATGGATGATGATCCTTTAAAGGTCTCTAAAGCAATAAGGATTGCAAGAAAATGTATCAGGATTGTTTATGAGAACATCGTTTTCGCAATTGGAGTAAAGCTCATATGTCTTGTTTTAGGAGCGTTTGGTATAGCGAATATGCCTCTTGCGATTTTTGCAGACGTCGGCGTTATGGTTATAGCGGTTCTAAATGCAGTTAGAGCGCTATTTGTAAAAAACGTATAATAGAACTCCCCATTAGGATGAAACCTTTTGGGGAGCATGCTTTTTAAATTATTTTAAATGATTCTTCTTTTGGATTTCCTTCGCAGAGATAGCTATATCCTTTCTTTAAATCCTCTATTACGGACCATACAGTATCGTGGTCTGAAGAGGAAGGATAGATGCTTGCACTTTTTAGTATTGCTTTCATCTTTTCAAGATTAATAAAACTTTCTTTTCTTATTTCTTTTTCCATAGCATTATGCCGTGCCTCTGTATTCCAGTCGTCTAATTGAGCATTGTTATTATCTTTCATGCCATTTAAAATGAATCTGTTTGTTGATAGCAGATAGCGTCGTCCTTCATCATGTTTTATAACTTTGATGTTATTTGCAGAGCATTCAACGTATGCTATCGTTCCTGTTCTATCTGCCATCATGAATGTCTGAGAGGATGCAATTGGAATCGAATGTAAAATAGAAATTGCCTTTTCACATGAGTCTGCTTTTTCAAGAAGCATACGGAGTATTAAGCCTGAATTTAGGCCGCTTTTAATGGATTGAGGAAATACTGATGTAAATCCTATTGCAAGTCCGTCTTTATTCTTTCCGTCTTCTAGCTCGATGAACGCAGTACTGTTTCCGTAATAGTTCTTGTAAGTAAAGTGACTGTTTAGCTCTTTCATGCTCTTATAAAAGTCGCTGTTTCTAGCAAGCATTAAATTATTCTCATCCCTTATTGCAACACACGAACATTTTGCATTCGGGATTATGGCGTACATTGAAAAGAACAGTGCAAAAAGAAGCTTTTCATCGATTTTCAGCCCTTTTGAGAGGCTTAGTATCTCATCAATTGCTTCCGGATAATGCTTTTCATAATGCTTCATGCAAGATTGGGCAAAAGAGATTCTCTCTTCCGTAAAAGGAAATGGGATTTCACTTAGAATGTCGATGTTCCTTCTCTTTATCTCTTCAGATAAAGATGAAGATGTTAAATCAAAATGTCTCATAAAAACTCTCCTTGAGAGTGGCCACTTTCAAGGAGATAGTAATAAAAGAAATTTTTAATTACAAGCGATATAAATAATTAAAAATTTTTAAATAGAAAGCATCTTTTCGATGTTATCAAGGACTTTCTTGCTCATTAAATCGTATGCCTCTTCTGTCATTCCTGCAGAAACATTTGGGCATAGCACGTTCTTTCTATCTTTTACTTCGTCATAGATATCGCCGACAGCGCCTTGAGTATCTGCTACGAAGATGTTGCTGTCGTTCATAATCCACTTTTTAAGCTCCCCAATATCGCTTGCAGGTCCAATTGAAGTGTTGATCATGATCTTCTTGGTGCCAAGAGACTTAAACTCCTCTTCGTGAAGAAGTATGACACCTTTGTTAAGACAGGTTATGACGACTTCAGATTCTTTTAGAAGGTCGTTAAGAGGCATATAGTGCATGCCTTCTTTCTCTGCATCCTCTTTCTTACTTCTTGCATAGTATGCGATTTCAGCTCCGAGTGACTTAAGAGCTCGTGCTGTCATCTGTCCGCTTGTTCCAAAACCTACGAATCCGATCTTCAGTCCTGTTATCTCTTTAGGCCTCTTTCTCCAAAGCGGATAGTCGTAGCCGTGAAGGATTTTTACAAGTGAATATATTACGAATTCTGTAACGCCCTTATCTCCATAATCCCTGATGCCGTAGACTGTGATTCCATGCTTTTCGGCATAATCAATATCGACATTCGCACTCTCTTTAGAATAAAGGGAACAACACATGCCGACATACTTTAAACTTTTGCATCTAGAAAGCACTGTCGCAGGAACTAGCGGAAGATTTCTAACTAAGAGCGCATCGGCATTGCCAATCCATTTTACAAGTTCATCCTCGTCTTTTGGAAGTCTATCGTATTTGACAATCTCAGATGCATAGTCTTTTAATTTCTCTTCTGCCCAAGGCTCAAGGCCTATGAATCCTGCTTCTACAAGCTTATTAAACTTTTTCATATCCGCTCCTTAGAAGAATATCATTTCTGAATTCAGATTTCTCATCAAGGTGACAACAGACCATGCTGCAATATCGCTATTGGCTGAATAAATATCAACAACAGCTTTAAGTCCTTCTGTTTCTACCGTTATGCAATGATCGTCTCCAATAAAGGCTGGAACGCTTGTAATTTCTGCCTGAGCTTTTTCAGGTCCTATTGTTGCAAGAGATGATGCGATAGCAACGTTGACTTTTGTAGGAAGGAGAGCGATCGCTTCTTTTGTAGATCCTGAGAATACGCTTTCTTCATTATTTTGAAGTGCATCTTTATATAACGGGGTATTCTTTAGTGAATTCGGGCCTTTATGCGTATGGATCTTAGCCTTAATATCCCATGAATTTACTTCTGCCATTAGCGAGATTGTTTTTAGAACATCAAAGCCCCCAACAGCACCTGACGGGATATAGATCTTTGCGCCGCTTTTTTTAGCTTTTTCAAGTGCTGTTTCTTTAAACTCTTTATCGGCAAAAGCTCCGATAGAAAGAGGAATAATGCTGATTCCTTCATCAAGTGCTTTAAAAGCGAAGTCTTTAAGAAGTGCGATTGCCGCAGTCTCAATAATGAAATCCGGCTTTAAGGCAATTGCCTCATCTATGCTTTCTACTGCTTTTGCTTCAGTTCCTTTCGTTAGTGCTTCTGCGTCTTTTTTTTCAAGTGAATAAGTTGCAATAAGCTTATATCCTTCCAGTAGGCCGTCCATATAGGCCTTGTAAACTATTTTTCCTAGGTGGCCACAGCCAAAAATTGCAAATGTTTTCATACATCCTCCTAATACTAACTACAATGCCAAAAAAGAGGATAAAATGGAAGATAGGCACTTGAGATAAATAAACTATCAGATAAATAAATTTAGAATACGAAAAAAAACTATTTAATTTTGGAATAAAAAAGTTAGTAGTACTAATTATAATAAGATTGTTTTAGGTTATTATTTGTACGGTAATGAAATAAGTTGCCGAAGAAGAGATTTTGAAAAAGAGATAGGCAATTTCATTTATGATGTTTTAATTGTGGTTTTTGCTTTACTGTGCTAGATTACAACTATCTTATAGGAGGCTTTATATGCTTTGTATTTATACAGCTCCCTGCGAAGCCTGAAGCGGACAGACGCAAGGAGCATTAATTTAGTCCGCCAGGCTTTGCCCTATTTAAATCAATAAGGAGCAAAGCAATGAACGACGAAAAGAATTTTAATAAATTCATCATCCTTTGGCTGACTCAGAGCTTATCTCGTCTTGGGTCATCTTTAACACCATTTGCACTAGTATTATGGTCTTATGAAAAAACTGAATCTGCACTGGCAACAGCTCTTCTTACAGTCTCTACGTATATCCCGTATATATTATTTTCACTTCCTGTTGGAACGATTGTAGATAAAGTAAATAAGAAGAAGTTACTTGTAATTTCAGATTCTCTTGCCGCTCTTGGCACTGTCATAATATTTATGTTGTATTTACATGGAAGCTTAGAGCTATGGCATCTTTATCTGGTAAACGCCTTTAGTGGTCTTACCCAGACTTTTCAAGCCCCCGCAAGTGAAGTTGCAGTTACGCTGGTAACTCCAGAAGATAAGTACCAGAAGGCTGGAGCTATGAATGCATTTACATATAGCATTGTGAACGTACTTTCACCTGTGCTTGCAACTTCCTTATATGCTGTTGGAGGTCTAAAGGCTGTAATAACTGTTGATCTACTGACATTCTTAGTTGCATTTATCTCTTTAATCTTTTTAGTAAAGATACCTGAGAAAAAGAAGGACGAGAAGAAAAATGATTCTATGTTCTCTTCTTTAAAAGGCGCATTAGGTTTTCTAAGAAATAACATAGGAATCCTTGAAGTCATTTTATTCTTAGGTGCGATCAACTTTATTGCGTCAATCTATAATGCTGCTCTTCCGGCAATGGTTTTAAGTTTTGAAAACGAAAGTGTACTTGCAACCGTTCAAGCAGCAGCAGGAATGGCTATGATAATAGGAAGCATAATATCTACTTTACTTCCTTCTCCAAAGAACAGGGTTAATGTAATTGTTACCTGCCTTTTTGTTTCAATGAGTTCAGAAAATTTCATGCTATCATTTTCTCGCAATCCTACATCTTGGATAATAGGTGCATTTTTAGGATGGATATGTATTCCCATAATGAATACTAATCTTGATTCTCTTCTAAGGTCTAAAATTCCAGAAGAAGTGCAGGGAAGAGTGTATTCGGCAAGAAATGTTTTTCAGTTCTTTACAATACCTCTTGGATATCTTTGTGGAGGACTTCTAGTAGATAGAGTGTTTGAACCATTTATGGAAAGGACAAAAAACGCTTTATTAACTTATCTCTTTGGACATAAAAAAGGATCAGGTGCTGCCTTCCTTTTTGCCGTAATAGGATTTATGGGCGTTATTGTATGTATAGTTTTCTCTCATATGAAGGAAATGAGGAGACTTGATTCTTAATTAAATTTTTGGCTCTACATTTAATTAGTGTAGGGCCATTAAGATAAAAAAAGATTATTTATAATATAATTATCAATATGAAACATCCAAAATAGGAATATAATTATTCTTTTATTATTTCTCCCTTCCAAAGGCGCTCTAAAAAGTTTTTCCAAGGAAGTATGAGAATGCCATCAGAAAGCATGCGAGGATTTTCTTCTCTGCATACGACTATGAAAGCAGAGAAAATATTTTCTTCTTTTAATTCTCTGAGGTTTGCTAGATCCCTGTCTGTGACACTTTTGGTTGTCTTAACTTCAATAGCAATATCATCTCCGACAATGAAATCTACTTCCCTTTTCCCATCGCTTGTGCGGTAATAGGTAAGTTCTGTATTGTATAGGTTTGAATAGTCAATATAAGCTCTAAGTTCCATTGCAATATATGTTTCAAAGAGCGTTCCATATTCGCACATTGTTTCTGTTGGAACATTCATTTTTGCTAAACTTCTTGCAATTCCGACATCAAAGAAATAAAACCTAGAAAAAGATGTCTCCTTTCTTTTCTTTGTTTTTCCGTATGGTTTTATTTCATTTATCATCAATGTATCAAGTAAAATCTTGTACCATGTTTTTAAAGCGTTTCTACTTACTCCTAGATCTGATGCAAAAGCTGAGAAATTTATCTGCTGGCCGTTGCTTAGCGCAGCTTTCTCAAGAAAATTAATAAATCCAGGAAGGTCATTTACTTCATTTTCAAGTTGGATTTCTGTTTCAAGGTAGAGTCCTTCATAGGCATTAAGGGCTTCTTCCGCGTCATATGGATGCAAAAACATTTCAGGAAGTAGTCCAGTTTTAAATATGTTTTCAAGCGTGTAGTAAGGCCTATCTTTTATTTCGGGATATACTAGAGGATGCAAGCGTTTTTCTAAAGCTCTTCCTCCAAGAAGATTAACACCTCCTGTTTTTAATTTTCTTACACTAGATCCTGTCATTAAAAAGACAAGATTTGTATCTTCAATAAATTGATGAACCGTATAAAGGAGTGTTGGAACTCTTTGTATTTCATCTATAACGACAAGCCCGTCCTTTAATCCTTCAGCTAAAAGTGTTTGTTCAAGCAGTGCTGGATTTTGGATTATTCTATAATACAAAGTGTTTGAAAGCAGATTCCAATATAAAACTGGTTTTCTTATTTCGTTTTTTGCGTACATTGATTTTCCGCATAGTCTTGGGCCTAATAAAAATACAGATTTTCTCTCTAGAATTTTATTTAAATCAATATAACGTTTAATATATTCTTTCATAAAAATTCCTTTGTATGCTCATTTTATTACAAAAAATGACTTTTATAAAGTCAATTTTTGATAGATATTAATTTTTATAAAATCATGATAATGCATATTTTCTTTTCTATATTTTAAAAATTCTTTCATAAAAACTATCATTCTTAATGCTGGAGAAGAAATAATAAACTTCAATAGTCTATTTAGTTTGAAAGAGGAAATGGCTGATTTCTCATATAAAAATGGATATGATCTATTAATAATAGGGAAGTAACTGTAGATGAATTAAATATGGTGCTCCCTGAAGGAACAGAAACGATAGAGCTATATGATGTTAATGGCACAAGTCTAGGAACGATTGAGGTTACTCAATAATGAATTTTTGACTGCTACATGTATTGTTGTGTAGCAGTCACTGCATTAAACTTTCTCATCATTTTTAAATACGCTGGAATTACAATAGAATCTGCTCCAATCCATGCAAGAGGGGATGAAAAGATTATTCCAGCATAGCCGAAAATAGAACCAAGAACGATTGATGCTATGCACCTTGCAAAAAGTTCTACTATACATGCGATGAAAGGCGCTCTGCTGTTCCCCATTGATTGTACTGTTGTACGGAATATCGATAAGAGCGCAAGGACAGGGTAGAACGGCAGAGTGATTATAAAGAACGTTCTTATATAATCATTTATTTCAGGAGACGGATCAGATACGAATATGTCTGCAAGAAACGGTTCTACTGCCATCATAATAAGGATCATGATAATGGCAGATGTCTCTGTGATAATTAAAGCGGCTTTCGTTCCTTCTTTTATCCGGTCCATCCTTCTTGCTCCGAAGTTTTGTGCAACATAGGATGCAATGGATGCAATGAAAGCATTGTTTACAAGAATTGAGAGCTGGTCTGCTTTCGTTGCTGCCGTATAGCCTGCAATCGCAACTGTTCCTAAATTATTTACTGATGCCTGCATTACAAGCTGTCCGATGCACATTATGGACATTTGAAATCCCATAATCATTGAAAGTCTGAAATTCTTATTAAAAATTGATTTGTCTTTTTTGAAACTTGCTTTTGTCAGTCTTAAGGCTTTATGCTTCCTAACTCCGATTGCAAAACATAGTATGCCGGACAGCAACTGCGCAAGAACTGTTGCAATAGCAGCTCCTGCAACTCCCATTTTTAAAGGTACGATAAACGCTATATCTAAAACGACGTTTAAAACGGATGAGAATACAAGTGTTATAAGTGGAGTCTTACTGTCTCCAAGGGCTCTAAGGATATTCGATGAAAGGTTATAAAGAACAGTTGCGCCTGTTCCTGCCATTATTACTGCAAGGTATATGGCTGCATCTTTCGATATCTCTTCAGGTGTTTTCATTAGACGTACTATGTCGTTTGTAAATATTAACGTGATAGCAGTAACAACGGCTATAAATAATATCGAAATGATTATTGATGATGCAATTGATTTCATAATCTTCTCATCATCCTTTTCCCCGGCCGCCTGTGCGAGTACTATTGAAAATCCATTTGTCATTCCTTGTATGAATATCAGGATGAAGTAGATGAATACAGAAGTGGAGCCGACTGCGGCCAATGCATTTTCACCAATTGTCTGGCCGACAATAAGAGTGTCTGCAAGCGTGTAGAATAACTGAAAGATGTTTCCGCCGATAATCGGAAGCGTAAATAGAAAAAGTGTTTTCAGCGGTTTCCCGTTCAATAAGTTCTCTTTCATAAAAAGCCTCCGCAAATAATAAAAACATAAAGTGGAAAAATCAATTATTGTAAATGAAATCCGTTATGAAAATTTCTTTTCATATTCGATTCTGTTACTTTATACTGAACCTACTGATGGAGGTTAATGTGCTTGATATCCCCTCAGATTTGGAAATGACTGAATTAATAGGTGAGCGCCTATTTGATGTATGGCAAAGCCTCTGCAATGCGATTGATGAAATATATGATGTAAGTTATGCATGGTCTGATGGTGGTAAGAAATGGACATATGAGAAAAAGTGGCGTAAAGGGGGGCAAGACTTTATGCGCTCTTTATGCGAAAAAGGATCTCATTGGCTTTATGATAATCTTGGGAAAAGATGAGAGGGCTAAAGTAGAAGAGATTAGGGGAGAGCTGTCGGATAAGGTTTTAAAAGAATATGATAGTGCCGAGGTTTATCATGATGGCAAGTGGGTTATGTTTACACCTGACGACAGATCTGCATTCGATGATTATATGAAGTTGCTGTCAATAAAAAGGAAACCTAACAAGAAATGAGTATGGAAAAGAGAATTTGCCAAAGCTGTGGAATGCCTATAAAAACAGAAGGAACGCATGGAGATGGCCATCCAAATGAAGATTTCTGCATAAATTGCTACAAAGATGGCTTTTTCTTAACGAATTCTATTGACGAACAGATTGATATTAATACGACAAAAAGACTTGAAGAGTTCAATAATGAAAGTGGACGTGATTTATCAGAAGAAGATGCGACTAAATTTTTTAAAACATATTTAAAAGGACTAAAAAGATGGATGGCTGCAGAAGAGCAGGCATCTTATGTATTAGACAAATGTGGCTATGTGACGCTTGCAACCATTAGTGAAGATGGATTTCCACGTCCAGTTGCCGTTGACGTATTAAGACACAACGGAATAAAAGAGATTTGGATGACTACGTTTCTCTCTTCTGAAAAGGCCAGACATTTAAAAGCAAATAATAAAGCAGGCATTTCCTTTGTCCATGAGGCGGACAGCGTATCTTTAATAGGACAGGCAGATATAATAACGGACAAAGAGGTTTTAAAAGAATTCTATCAGGACTTTTTTGCTTATTATTTTCCAGACGGCGTAAATGACAAAAACTATTGCCTTATTCGCTTTATTACAGATAAGGCAGTCCTTTGGATTGATCGTGTTACGCATCGTATAAGCTATAATTAATTTTATCTGTCCTCTATTTTGTACAGGAGAGACTGTATTCTTAAACAAATGGAGGTTTTTTATGGCTAATTATTATTGCAAAAACTGCGGACAGAAGTTTTCCAGTGTGGCGGCATTGACTATGAACAGGTGTATGAGACATCCAGATGGGCCAGGTAAGGGATATCATGAACTATACGAGGGGAGTGAGAAGTCGAAATACACTTGCAAGTATTGCGGACAAACCTTCTCAAGTATCAACGCCATGACCATGAATAAATGCATAAGACATCCAAATGGTCCTGGTAAAGGAAATCATTCTCCTGCGCTTTAAAAACTTTATAGAAGATGGCTGTTTTACAAGTTCTTTGTTTTACAGCCATTTTCCATATATCTATTAAAGATCTGCAATATAAGACATTGGATCTAGGGCAAAGCGCCAAGCTCTGATTATTTTTATTGTTCCTTCCTCTGTTTCTTCTGTGCTCTCTTCATCCATTGTTATGATTAGTCCAGTCTTAAGGCCTAGTATTTTCATGGCACTTCTAAGCCCTCTGATTTCACGATCTCTTGCGCCTTCAAGCGTATATGCCACTTGTATGGCAGCCTTTGGATTCATTGATAAGTCAGAGGCAATAAAGTCTGTTTCATATCCGTCTTTATCGCGGAAATAGTTTATTTTCAATCCAGTCCTTTGAAGAGTTGTAAAAATCACATGTTCTAATACTATTCCTTTCGAATATCCGAATTCGCGAAATAATACACCCATCTGATGATCTACTGTATACAATTTTCTAGGATTCTTCTTTTTTTCCGTTTCTGTCCCATATATGTCAATTTCTTGCATGAAACGGGTGTCTTTTATCATCTCAATGTATGTAGAAACAAGTTCTGCTGACGTTTGAAAACCTTCGCTTTTTAGCATATGGACAAGCCTTGCAACCGTATATGGGCTTCCACTGTTTTTTACAAGACGAAACAAAAGACGCCTAAGAAGCGATCCTTTTGTGACTTCAAATCTGTCTATTATGTCGCGTGAATATGCCAGATCGAAGTAGTCGTTTAATACCATTTGCCTTAGACCTGAATCATCTACTGTCGCAAGTGCTGGATATGAGCCTCTTTCTAAGTATAGACCGAATGCATTTGAGAGTATGTTTTGGTCTGAAAGTGCATAAATTCCACTCTCTGCTGTTTCAATATTGTTGAAAAGACAGAACTCTTTGAAAGATAGAGGATAGAATGCATAAGGAAGGCCTCTTCCGCGCATTTCATCAGCGATATCTGTTGCAAGATATTTTGCGGATGAGCCTGTTAATATCATATGACATGGGTGTCTGTCCATCAATGTTGATACACCAGCTCCCCATCCTTTAACATTCTGTATTTCATCAAAAAGGAAGTAGACATCATCACACTGTTGAAACTGCGGATAAAGTTCGTAATATGCCTTTTCTACAAGTGGAATAGTTATGCCTTCTATCTGTTCAAAGAAGTTAAGATAACATATCTTTTCTTTTTCTAACCCTTCATCAATAAGTTTTGTTGCATAGTATCTCATCCACGATGTCTTTCCCGATCTTCTTGCTCCTACAATTATTGCGGCCATTGATGAAAGTTCTTTAAAATGAAAATCACGTTTTTGGTATTTTCTAGAGAATATATATTGTCTGTCTGTCAGAATTTTTTCCTTAATTATTTGTATGTCCATAATAACCTCATCGTTAATTATATTTTAATGATTTTAGGTGAAATCGTCAAAATAATTTTGATGATTATTACTAATATCATCAAAGTAATTTTGATACCTTCTTGCTTTAAATATAAGTAAATTTTTTATAATAATATGTATTATAACAAATTATTGTCAATTTCCTATAAAAATATTAAAGCTTTAATAAGCATAATAGGTTTTTATTGCTTTAGCGAAATAAAAATGAATGAAAGAAAATAATTTTATCTACTAAATTTTTGTTGTGTTAATCTGTGTGGAATATAGAAATACATTGTTTTATTGTTGAAATGATTAATAGAAAACAATATTGGTTTTATTCTTTTGACAGAGATTTTATGGCTGAAATGTGATTGACGTTGTTGCATATGTTTTTATAAACTGCAACTAAGGAGAGTGAAATGCGCAAAATTTTAATTACAGTTTTAGCTTTTGCAACACTTCTTATGCCAGTTGTTGCAGAATCTGCAACAGTTGAGAATCCAGAGAAGATAGAAGTTCTTATTCTTCCAAAGTTTGAAAACGGAGAAATGGCTGGAGATTTCCCTGGAGAGGCTCAGTATTATTACGAGAACTATCTTGCTGGCGGCGAGGAGTACGACATAGAAGGGGGATATCCTGGTCATAAGCTATATGTAAAGGATGGTGTTGCTCTATATGTTACAGGCATGGGCAAAGTTAATTCTTCAATGAGTGCAACAGCCGTGCTTCTTGATCCTAGATTCGATTTCAGTGATGCATACGTAATTAGTACAGGATGCGGCGGAACAGCAACAGAGTATACAGTTATGGGAGACGTATTCGTGATGTCTGCTTGCATTGACTACGATCTAGGACACCATGCAGATCCAAGAGAGATGACTATTGAGTCTGATACTACATGGTTCCATGATGCAGGATACGATGATGCTTCACATAAAATTCTCAATCAGGAGCTTGTAAGCACTGTTTACGATCTTGTAAAGGATGTTGAGATTCAGACGACAGAGAAGACAAGAAACTTCATGTCAGCTGCTTTTGATGGTGCAGAGTGGGCTGTAAGGGATCCCGAAGTTCTTCTTGGAACTACAGTCACCGGAGACAACTACTGGAAGGGCATGTATGATGAAGCAAACGCAAGACTTATGACTGAGACTTACGGCGCTCCAGATCCATATGCGATGTCTGAGATGGAAGATGCTGCAATTGCAGTAGCGCTTGACAGGCTCGGAATGCTCGACAGATATATTATCATCAGAGACTCCGTTAACATGGACGTATTCATGAATGGTACTAATCCAGAAAACCTTTGGGCAGGAGTAGAGGACTCTCTATCTTCTGAGGACAGCGTTGAGGCTGCAGATATCTTTGCAACCGCAATGGAGAACAACTACAAGGTTGGAAGCGTTGTTATCGATGCAATCCTAAACGGAACACTTTAATAAAATACTTTAACATCGCAGCTCCCATGGGAGCTGTTTTTTTATAATACAAACATTTGTTCCTTTGAGTTTGTAGTGATAATACTATTTGATAGTGCATTTTTCTCTCAGGTATCCGAAGTGGTATCTGAGAGATTATTTATTTGTTAAAAAAAAGATCGTTTGTATCAAGCTGGATATAGCTGCTATCTGAATTCTCAAACCCTTCTGTGGAAATTATGCCCCATCTTGAAATATTTAACGTAAGGCGCTTTATTTGTTTCCCTTCTGTTTCTGCTATTTCCCTGCTAATTGGTTTTGATACAAATTTGGCGTCATATATCTCATAACCGTCCATAGTTTTTAAAGCAACATCGAATTCGCCGTTGCTCTTAGTCTCTTTATCGTCATACCAGTAAGTGCCTATATCTAAAATATCCTGCCTTATTCCATTCTTGATTAGCCTTAAAAAGTATTGCCTTGATACATCTTCAAATCTTCTGGCAATAAAATCTTTTATGCTTTTTGAAATGAAATTGTTATAGAAGACCTCTTCATTAATCATTAATAGGCTAGGATTTTGATTTATATATTTAAGGTAAAATCGAATAAGAGGATCTGTTATTTCGTAGAAAATTTTAGCTTTCTCTGTACTGTTTATTGGTTTTATTCTGCTTATTATATCTAATGCGATAAGCTCTTTGAGTTCTTTATTCAGTACTCCTTTTGCTTCTTTTCCTATTATATTTTCTAGTTCGCCATATTTTCTTTTTCCATTACAAAGTATCGAGAGTATGGTAATGCCGTGAGCCGTTCGTCCTGCTTCCATGTTAATAACATTTTCCGCATAACTTCTTACGCTTCCCGATTGTTTTATGATTAATTCGCAAATATTCCATTTTAGATCTTTTTCTTCATTTATCAGCGAAAGGACATATGGGCTTCCTCCAAATACAGAATAAAATTCTAGGAAAGTTTTATGTTTTAGATTTTGAAAAAATTTTGCTGCATCATAGTAATCAAGTGGTTCTAATTTTATGATTTTTGTAAATCGTGCAAATAAAGGATTTTCCTCTTCTAAAAGTTCTTCCATGACTTTTAATAACGATCCTGTAATGATTAGCGTGATATCATCGCTTAGATTGTCCATGACAGTTCTCATGTATGAGTCTACAGAACCTTTAGGAGCAAATTCTTTCATATCTGAATATTCATCCATTACTACGATACATTTTTTCCCAATTCCATTTAGAAATGAAAAAACATCTACCCAATTTGTAAAAGAAGGAAGAAATGGCATAGATAGGCTTTCTTTGATAGATGTAGAAAATTCGATTAGATTTTGAGTTAGCGTGACCCTATGGAATTCATGATATATTACAAAGGCTTCTTCCCCTTCAATTGCTTTTTTTATCAAAGAGGTTTTTCCAATTCTTCTTCTGCCATAAAGTAAAATCGTTTTCTTCCCTTTTTCTTTAAAAGTTGTTTTTAACTCGTCTAATTCTTTTTCTCTTGCAATAAACATTTTGCTGCTCCTGTTTTTTTTAGTAGTTTTAAAACTACTAGCAAAAAAACTACTAGTTAATATTCTAGTATAATATGAATGACAAGAAAAGATTAATTTAAATTTATTGCTGTCTCAATTTTATAGATTTTTTCACTGATAAAGAAATAGGCAAGGAGAATATCTTATTTTTACTTTAAAAGGCCTGTTAGTTTATAGAGATGTAACTACTAGTAATAAAACTAGTAGTTTAAAAACTAGTAAAATTATTAACTAATGTAGACTTGTATCTCATAATTCCAATGAAGTATTCCAGATATTACGATAATCTGTACGTTGAATGATGGTTCTACGCCGTATTCTGTTTTAGCTGTTTGCATTAACTTTCTTATCGTTTCCTCTCGCTCGTCTTCTTTGCAGTTAGTACAGAGGTATTTACCTTTCGGAAGTATCTTTATGCCTTTCGTATCTGTATATCTCGTACAAAGTGCAAAAAGTCTTGTGATTTTATCATCTGAGTATATACCGGCAAGATCTTCAAAATAGAAATCGTCTTTTAATTCAGGGCCGATCTTCTCATAGAAATGGCTAAGGTAGTTCCAAAGGTTATCAAGAGTAGGGCTTTCCAGCGTGTCGGATAAGAGAATGACGCGTTCGTTGAATTCTTTTATTGACACGGATTCATTTAAATCCTGTTGCTGTTTTAGCTTGCTTACATAATCTGCTTTTGCAAGCTGTATCTTTTTCTTGCTGTATTTAAGCGCTTCAATCTTTTCATCCGCTTTCTTTTCTGTCTCTTCAAGGAAGCTGATGATTTTCTCTAGATCGTTATAAGATAGCACCTTCTTTATTTCAGCAAGGGAGATGTCCATTATTTGCAGTACCCTTACGGTATTAAGGCGTACTATGTCCTGTTCGGTATAATAGCGGTAGTTAGTCCAATCGTCTTTCTTGCTTGGCTTAACAAGTCCGATACGGTCGTAATGGCGTAGTGTTTCAGTTGTAGTATGGGCCTCTTTTGCCGCTTCTCCTATTGAGAAATATTTTTTCCTATCCATTTTATTTTCCCTGTTGACTTTTGTGTTACCCAAAAGTTCATTCTATCTTTGACAAATATAAAAAGCAATTAAAAGAAAGGAAAATGCTTATGATAGAACTTGTTAATGTTACTAAGAAGTACAAGGATGTGGCAGTACTAAAAAACATCACGCTAAAGATTGAGGATGATGGCATATATTGCCTCTTAGGAAGAAATGGGGCTGGAAAAACCACTCTATTGAAGTCTATTGCGGGGTATCAGAATATTACAAAAGGAACTATCAAAGTCTCTGGAAAGCCTATTTCAACTGCGGCCTTAGATACTCCTGTCAGTTATATTGAGAACTTTGCAAAACACTTCAATCTTCCTGTGCATACTTTGCTTGATACTGCATCAAAAGTTAATCCTGAATATGACTATGAGTTTGCACTTGAGATGATGAAACGCTTCGAGCTAGACGGAAAGAAGAAATTCAATCATCTGTCTCTTGGGATGAAAACGATGGTCTCTACGATTATCTGTCTTTCAAGCAATAAGGATGTAATTCTGCTTGACGAGCCTGTTCTCGGCTTTGATGCTCTTATGCGCGTTGAATTTTATGACATGCTTTCTGAAAGCTTTAAAAGAAAGCCAAGGGTTATAATTGTATCTACCCATATTATCGAAGAGATTGCGAAAACGATCCATAAGCTGATTATCATTGATAAAGGCGCCCTTCGTTTCTTTGATTCACTCTCTTCTTTAGAAAAAATGACCTTTAGCGTCAGCGGTCTAAAAGACGATGTGAAAAGTGCGATAGAAAATTTAAACGTGATAGGAGAGGATAGCGTAGGAGGACTTTTAACTGCATATATCTATGACAATCCCCCGCTTAATAATCAATCTGTCAAAGTAGAGCCCCTGTCTTTACAGGATTTCTTTATACATTTGGTGTCTCATAAGGGGGGAAGAATATAATGAGTGCGATTCTTGCTATTGTAAAACGTCTTTTTCTAAGTAATAAAATCAGTTTTATTATAACTTTTGCCGTTGTGCTTTTAGCGCAGTCTTCTGGCAACGTAGTTTTAAGCAACGGAAACTATTTATGGCTTCTTGCCATCCTATCTCCTTTTTTCTTTGTGTATTATGACTTTATGAAATTGATACATCTTGGTGCAAGTAAAAGGGATTACTATGCAGCCTGCTTGATAGCTTATACATTTATTGCGATTTTTATCTCTGTTTTAAATGCAGTCGTACACGTTGTTATAGATCCTCTATATGATGCTGAAAGCGTTATAAACATGATGGACGTATGCAGATGGACTGAAAATGGAATCATAGTAGCAACTTTGCAGCAGATGTTTTTCTTACTCCTTTTTATGGTTTTTCTTCATGTGCTTCTATCTATGCAAGCGTACTGGTACGGATGGCTTACAGATATCATCCTTGTTGCAATAATTTCCATATTCACGCCTTTAAAAGCGCTTAGAGCCATACTTTCATCATTCTTCCGCCTTGTCATGATAAACGGCAATGCCATCCTTCATATTGCTGTTTGTCTTGTTTTAACTTTTACAATTTCTGCTTTAGGCATTATGGTTTTGAAAAGAAAAAAGCTATAGGGGATAGTCAATGTTAAAAATAAAAGCACTCGATGAAGAGAATATCAAAGACATATGTTCTCTCAACTCTGATGATAATTGTCATGTTAAGTCAGATTGCTTTACCTGTATTGCTTTTTACATTGCAAAAGCAAAATGTAATGCAGATCAATACGTAAATGCCATATATTACGGATCTCAGGTTATCGGGTATTTCATATATGAGAGAAGTGAAGATAGCCCAAATGTAGCTACGATAACTCACTTTGATCTGCTTAAAAGGTTTAAAAGTGAAGAACTTGAAAAGATGGCCATCGAATATATTGTAAGAGGTCTTAAATTTCAGGGCGTTAAAAAGATTTTTATTGAAAATGTTGGTAATGAAATGTCGTACCTTTTCAGTGGTTTTCATTTAGCAGAAAGAAAAGACAAACAATATTGCTATGAATTAGACATTTAGCTGAGTTTTTCTATTATTTATATCTTTATGTACGGAATTCGTTACAAAACATATGCATTTTGTAACGTTTTTCGTGCATTTTGTATTATGAATGTGATGTAAAAGAATATCTTGATTTAAAAGGATAATGCGTTCATCAAATTCTTTTATTGCTATAGTTGCTTTTTATTCTGTTGCTGTTTTAGTTTTCTTTCGTAACCCACATTTTCAAGTTGTATCTTTTTCTTACTGTATTTGAGGAATTTAATCTTTTCATTCGCTTTCTTCTCTGTCACTTCAAGGAAGTTGATGATTCTGTCTAGTCGTTATAGATAACACTTTCTTTATTTCGATAGGGAGAAGCGCTCTTACTATTACTTAAAAGTTCGTTCTATCTTTGATAAATAAAAAGCAATAAAAATATTTCCAGAAATGTGAACTTGTTGGTTTTTTCCATAGATATGCTGGTGTTGGAGGATAACAACATGAAGAACTATGAGAGAAAAACAAGAAAGAGCAATAAAGGTTTCGTTATGTTTATTACGACTGCAATCCTTGTAGTTATGATTTCTTTCTTCTTGATTTTTGGATCAGGCATTAATTCTTCAGCTATATCCTATAACATCGATGCAATTAGTGCGACAAAAGAAAAGATCGAGGAGAATATCCAGCGCATTGCTGAAAAAATTAATGGGGTTTTATGCAAAGAAGGAACTTTTCAAGAGATATATATAAAGAAAGGAGAAATTTATGCGAACGCTCATGCCGAAGCTGTAAAACAAATTAATGCATACTATGATCAGATGATTGTTAATGCAGATGACTATCTAGATTGGTATTACAGTTTTAGCGGGCAATGGACTCAGATTCTAAACTTAATAAAGGGTGTTGCAAAATTTTCTGTAGAAGAGGAAGTTACGAAATTCATCCAGATGAAGATGGAAGAACATATAACGCCAGATTCCGATATCGTATCTGCGATTGACAATATATATCTTGCTGCAAAAGATAAAGCGGAGCTGGTTGAAAGATCTATCATTGAAGCTAATCGTATTACTGTTAAAGATGATGGAACTATATATATTATAGTCGATACGACACTTGATGATGTCCTTTCAGAACATGTTGAAAAATCTGATAGAAATCATGTGATCACAGCAACAACTTCTATTGCCGCAGGTATTACATCAAGCATGCTTGCAAAGAAAGCCGTATCAAAGATCATTACCAAGTCTGTTTCACAGCTTGCAATAAAGACATCTACTAAGGCTGTAGTTTCCTTGATTGGAAAGTTTGCCGGTCCAGTAGTGGGAGTAGTCACATTCTTAGTCGTAGACGTTCTTGGAATGAATCTTGATGAGGCTGTTAATAGGGATGCGTATAAAGCAGATATCGTAAAGGGAATTAACGAGGAGAGGGTATCTTTTATCAAATCGATTGATGCTTATTTCTCTTCTTTAGAACAAAACGGGGTATAAAGGTTTTGCTGAGGTTTAAAACCTTACGTGGGAGGCCGAGGTACGGAGTTCAATTCTCCGATACTCCAAAAGATGTAGGAGAAAACAGATGAAATGTTACTGGTTATTAAACCATGAGCCAACAGAAAGGCAACGTAATGAAATTAAAGAAGACTATGGAGCAGTAGATATTATTATGCCGAAAATGGATCTTAGCTCGTTTTGGGGAAATATTCCGTGTACAAAAGAGATTGGATCGGATTTAATCGATTCTTGGCTTGATAATATCGAATCTCAAGACATTGCAATCGTTCAAGGTGAATGCACTTACGTTTTCTATGTAGTGGATGCTCTTCTTTCAAAAGGGGTTAGAGTGCTTTCATCTGTTTCAGAGAGAAAGGTTGAAGAGAAAAGGGAAGGCGAAGTTGTTCTAACAAATAGATATTTTGAGCATAAGCTTTTCAGAGAATATAAGAGATATCGTTCTTTGTAGGAGGAATTATTATGTATTATGAATTAGGTGCGATAATGCTTGTTATTCTTGCAGCCCTTTTGATGAAATTAGGGCTCTTTGGCTATATTCTTTCATCGTTCATTATCGCTTTTCCTATTATCATAAATCTATTTTCAAAAGCGAGTGATCGTAAAAGCATTATAGTATATGAAAGAAAAGATCATTATTTTCTAAGGTACATTAGATCTACTCGTTTCTTCGACTACCTTGTACGTGTAATCATCGGGATAGCTTATTCTATTGCCATTCCCCCAATGCTCTATTTATGCTCCTTTGCAGATATCGCATCCCTTTTAATTTTAATTCCGCTAGCTTTAGCTCTTAGTAGGTTTATCAAGAGGCATACTTCATATCGTTTGAACTATGCATCCGTAAGAACTGCTAGTACAAGGAATGTCGTATTATGTGTAATTGAAATTTCTCTTTATCCTATTATTTGGATGATCGTAACATCAAAGGGAATATTTAGTTCTTTTCGCTTCGGTGTTCTTGAAGACCTTGATTACTCATTAATCGCTTATGCTATTGGATCGTTTGTCGATCTAATAAATAACATTGTAGATATTCTAAGCGGTTTTAGGTTATTTGTCGTTTTTATTCCTCTTCTTGTTGGAGGCGGCATACTATTTACAGGCTTATTCAGTTTCTTTGAGTTTTTTACTGAAGCTGAGAATAAAGTAAAGAAGTCTTTTTCGCCACTAAAAAATTTTAATGAAAAAGAAGTTATTACGATTTAAGTTGCAATCGCAAATTATAGCTTTTAATATAATTTTAACTACGGAGGGTGTATGAACTACACTGTAATTTACTCGCCATCTATGAATTTAGCAGCCAAAGCAGCATATCCAATAGATGAAAAAGAAGGGAATATATTAATGGTCTTACCTCTCAATTCAGTGCTTGCAAGCAAGATTGAAGATAATAGCAATGTAAGAGTTATTATTGTAGAAACTTTAAAACCCGGAGAGAAAGAGTGGGACTATGCTGCACGCTTCAAAGAAGAGACAGAAAAGGTTCTCTCTAAAAAAGGCTGTGCTATAGAATTTGTTCTTGATCCTCATCCTTTTGACGCATCAAAGACCAATATTGCAAAACTGTATAGGAATTTGACACGTTTAATCCTTCCTGAGAGCACTCTACTTGTTGATATCACATTTGGGCCTAGATATATAACGCTTTTTTATACATGTTTACTTTCTTATGCAGAAAGGTTCTTAAATTGCGAAATTGATTCGATTGTCTATGGTCAGGCGGATATGAAATACAATCCTCCTAAAGATGTGAAATTATGCGATGTTACATCTGTATATCTTCTTTCTTCCTTCTCTAGTCTATTTGGCGATAAGAAAGAAGCATACGATCGCTTTATCGATGAAATGCTTTCGTAGGAGACTTCCTATGAAAAAACTTGAAGATTATAACAAGGAAGAAATCATCAAGGTAAAAGAAGCCTTTTTATCGAAGAATGCAAAAGAGATTAGTAAATACATCCGTTCTTTTGATGAATCATGCAAAGATTTCTTATATAGAGTGTTTAGCGTAAGCGATGATAGTAAATATAAGCCAAAGAATAAAATTGTCGGATCTGATGGCGCTACGGAAATCCTTTCTATTGAGATTTGGCCCGAGGCTTTAAAAAAATGGGAGCCAGAGAAATCTAAATTCACAACCTTTTTAATAGGATGTGTAAAGCGCTATCGAATTATCCCGTACAGTGCAGAGAGAGCATGGTCTAATTCGACATATAGGATATATAAGGAAGCAAGAAAGCTTGTTTATAAGATGACGGGAACGGATATGACAAGCTCTGATGTCTTAGAGTATCTAAGAAAAGAGGGAATTTTAAAGGATGCCGTTAGTTCTGCATATAAGGGTGGCCACTCGGAGTCTTTTTTGAATCAGAGAATGCGATGGTTTATTCAAGAGGCGTACAATATGAATAACGCCTCAACCGATGATCCATCATTTTATGAATCAGTGAAAGCGGACAATGATTCAAGTGATAATCTTGAGTTTGATATCGTAAAAGCTGCTGAATTGCTAAAAAATGCAAATAATAAATTCAAGAGGGAAAAGGCATATCTTATAGCAACTATCATATTGTTAAGATCATTGAAATTATTTCCAGATGATAAATTCTTGGAAGAAGTTTCAATTAGCGGTTTAGACTATTTTTCAAAAGCTTCAGACTGGATCCTCAAATATAAATATAAGAATGGTCGATTTCCATTAGAAAAAGAGATTGGACTTGAATTTGGGTTAAAGCCAAACGCTATTAGCAATCTTATGAAAAGATTTAAAGATTTTTACAGGGAAAATGTGAACTCTTGAATTTTTTATATAGATAGTAGAGTGAACAGCTTAAAGAGGATCGGCGTCTTGTCGAGAGATGCGGCAGTATAAGTCGGATTCTCTAAAAGCAGTGTTATAAGGATAAAAGGAGAAAAAAGATGGAAAAGAAAGATTTTACGTTAATCACTTTTATTGGCAAAAACGATACTAAGTATGAAACTCTTGACTATATATTCCCTGAAAAAGGAAAAGATGAAAAAAACGAAAGGGTAAAAACAAATAGTACAGCCCTTGCGCTTATCGAAGCAAAAGAACAACATTGGAATATTACTCGCGTTATTATAGTAGGAACGTATACTTCAAGATGGGGTGAATTAGTTAAGGAAGATGATAACAAAGAGCTACATGTTGAGTTAGAGGAGAAGAGTAAGCTATCTTTTAAAACTGATGATGAAGTCGACATATTAGATGCATCTTTGGATAAGATGGTCGACTTTCTTCAAGAGAAATACGGAATTGAAATAATACCTGTAGCACATCGCCCAGATCTCAGCGATAATACGGTTTTGGAAATTGCAGAGTATTATGATGGCATCTTTAACTATATAGAAGATACTTCGAATATCTTGGTCGATATCACGCATGGTTTTCGCCACATGCCTTTGCTTCTATTCCAGATGCTTCAGCAACACTTACTGCTATTGGAAGATAAAACCGTTGAGATAATATATGGGGAAATGAAAAAAGAAGAAGGAATTTCCACATTTAGAGATCTCAAGAAATATTGGGATGTTACGAAGCATACGAATGCTTTAAATCGTTTCCTAACACAATACGATGGAGATGGACTTGTTCCCTATTTAGAAGAAATAGGTCTTGTAAGAGCAGCATCTTGGATCAAGGATTTTTCAAATGCGATAAAGATGAATTACGTAATGCAGATTTATGGGCTGTCTGAAAGGCTTGCTAGTGTTATTAATGAGATTGAAGATAAAATCAGTGATGAAAATAATATTCCTTGGTTGGATAAGCTAAAAAATGAGCTGGTAAATATTCAAAGTGCTCTTTCTCCGTATAGTTATCCTTACGACATTTTCATTGCTTTTGCTCACTTATTAGAAGAGAAGAGATTAATCACGCAAGCCGTTATTGCTACTGCTTCTGCTATAGAAAGTAGGATGGCTGTCTATAATGCCAGATCACAAGGCTTGGAAGACGAATTCTATTATGTTGGTAATTATGACGTATGGGCAAATGAATTGAGGGAAGAGTTGCGAAATATGTTGCCTTTTGATACAGAGAGACGCTTTAAGAGTTTTTATAAGAAAAGAAATCTCATTGCTCATGGGGGTAACAAGCTATGGCAGGGAACTATTCAAGATAATCAATTCTCATTGGTTCAGGCTTATCGCCTAGTATCCGAGATCTTTTCTATCTTAGACAATGCAGAAGAAGGTCTTGTTTTTGCCATTTCTCAAAAGCTTGATGCTAAAGAGATGACCAGTTCAGATAAAAGAAATCAAAACTATATGATAGGTGGAACTATCGGAGACTCGATGAAAATGAAGGAAGAAAAAAGGGATAAGAAAAATGAAATACCTCTCATTCACTTGTAAGATGACATTTTCTGAGCCTATTAAATTCAGCATTAATCCTCTTTTCTTAGTGCGAAGCATATTAGGCAATTCTCTTAGAAGGGAGTCTTGTCCTTATCGAGGGGTAAAATGCAATGAGTGCTCTGATCAGCTATCGTGTCTTTATTACAAAGTATTTGAAGGTGTAATGGCAAAGAATGAAGATGCGGGAATGAAAGTTCATCCTTTTTCTCTTCATGCTGTAGATAATCAAGATCTAAAAAGAGCAATAAGCGAATTTTATTTCAAAGTCATTTTATACGGAGAAGATATTTCATCTATTTATCCATATTTATATGTTGCCTTTGCTAAGGCAGGAGAGGCAGGAATATTAAAAAAGAGGATACCCTATAGCTTTGAAGTAGTTGAAGTCGGTCAATCTGAAACGGTAGCTAACATAAGCCTAAAAAATGCAATAGAAAACTGGAGCGAGAATATAGAAGATTATCAAGGATTTAAAGGACAGGTAAGGATTAGTACGATAACTCCGCTCAGATTTAAATTCAAAGGTCATTACGGATTAGATTTTACAAATATTGATCTTTTTTCATGCCTAAAGAGGAGAATGCGTGCTATCCTTTCTACGTATGGCGAATGTGATGAGGGTAGAGAATATTATTTCAACAAAGACATTGAGATTGCAAAAAAAGATCTTAGATGGGTTGATTACGGGCATTACTCTTCAAGGCAGAAAGATCTGATACAGCTTGGTGGAGTTATGGGGGATATGGTATTGGAAGGCAAATTTTCCCCTCAAGACATGATGATTTTAGATTTTGCTGAGAGATTTTCAGCTGGAAAGAGCGTAGTTTTCGGGCTCGGATGTATTGAATTATGGAAAAAGGAGGAAAGATGACAGAGCTCAAAATCGAGGAATTGGAGGTAGCTTCATATCTTGATGATATCGAAAAGTATTTAAAAACATTTAGCTTGCCATCAATTTCTGTAGAAATATTCAAAGTCCTTCCAAAAGGCTTAGAAAGCAGTAGGATAATGACATTGCTTAAAAGGGAGCATGAATATTCTTGGATATTGGATTTATCAGAGAAAGTTGCTGCAGGAAACGATGGGGAAGGAAATACCTCTTATCCTGAGAGACTTGAATCCATCGTAACATCGGCATCTTTATTTAAAGAAAAGGGGAATGCTAAAGGACTTCCTTACTCTTTTAGAGAAAGCGAGTCCTGCATATCGCTTAGTGAGGATAATAAGGATAAGGAAACTCCTCAGAGTATTATCTCAAAACTTAAAGAAGTAATTCCTACTTTGAAAGATAGTAAGGATTACAAAAATTTCTTTGCAGCTTTCGATTCTCTTTTAGAGTATTATTGTTCTTCTCTTCCGTCCCTTTCTAGCGGGGTAAGTTTATATCAAAGGGCTAAGATGAAAGTTGCTATCTCATCTGCCCTGTTCGTTTATGCTAAAGAACATGATTTTGATCGAGATGCGGTAGAGAAAGAGAAGATCTTTGCTCTAGTAACAGGAGATGCAACAGGAATTCAAAAGTATATCTTCGGTGTTAATACTTACAAGAACAGCGCTAAAATTATTAGAGCTCGAAGCTTTCAGATCTGGATTCAGTCGTTGCTAATTGCAGGCCATATCGCAAGGAAGATAGGGCTTACAAATGCGAATATCGTAACGTTTTCAGGTGGAAAGTTTCTTTTAATTCTTCCTAATGTCGCAAACCTTGATCAAGTCCTTGATGAAGTTAGGTATGACTTGGACTCTCTTTGTATTGATGCGTATTCGGGCGAGATAGCTTACGTCGTTTCATCGGGTGTTAAATGCTCTGTCGATGACTTAGATTCTTCTAATTCTGATGAGATACAGAAAAGCATGCGCTTAGACTCAGCTGAAGCAAAGCAAAAAAAACTTCAAAAGGGAATAGAGAAGAAAGGTTCTCAAGTTCTTGAAGAGCAATACAAGCAACTTTCAAAAGAAGGCAATGTCTGCATCGCTTGTTTAAGCAATGCTTCAACTACTGAAGACGGATACTGCAAAGAGTGCGACTACCTTATTGAACTTGGAAGAAAACTGAACACTGAGTGCTATCTTTGCCTTAACTATGAAAAGATTGGAAGTTTAAAAGAGACTGTAAGACTTAGTAAAACTCCAATAGATGGATTTGTCACTTACTCAAAGTCTTCATATGTAGAAGGAATGGCTCGAATAACAATGCCTTACTACGTTCCAACCGAAGAGAATGATGTAAAAACTTTCAATGATTTAGCAAATGAGGCAGAAGGTGTTAAGAAACTTGCGATGTTTAAAGCTGATGTAGATTATTTAGGTCTTGTATTTTCTTCTTCCTTGAAAGAGCGATGGTCGCTTTCAAGATACGCCGCTCTTAGCTCTCTATTCCATTTCTTTTTCTCAGAGACTTTAGTCTCTTTGATTAAAGATAAATTTTCAGAAATCTATGTCGTATTCTCAGGTGGGGATGATGTTTGTCTTATTGGTCCTTGGAACGATATCGTTAGTTTTGCAGATTCTTTTCACGATAAGTTCGTAGCATTCACTGATGGAAATAAGTCGCTAACTGTTTCGGCAGGCATTGTTCTCTTCTCCGATCACGAGCCAATATTAGGCGTTGTAGATGAAGCTGAAGATACTCTTGAAAGTTCAAAGAATAAAGATCTAGAAAAGAATAAAATTACGATTTTTTCAAGAACTGTATCTTGGCCTGAATATAAAACTCAATTAAATAATGCAGCTGTACTTGGCAAGATGAAGGAACTTTCAAGAAACGGCCTTCTATATCGAATACTTCAATACTCTGATAATGCTAATGATTTAAGCGATGGAGATCTAAAGATAAATGATGTACGAAAGGCTTTATGGCTTAGTCACTATACTTATTCGCTTCAAAGAAGTGAGATAAATGATGATAATTGTTGTGGAATATTAGACGGCTACAGAAAACAAGAGGAAATGAAAAATGCAAGAATAGCCGCAACTATTGCACTATATAAGAATAGAGGAGGTGAAGATGAACCAATTAAATGAAAACGGAGCATTTCTAAATAATAAAGGATATTCTCTGGAGAAATTTGAACTTGTAGACAAAAATGGGATTGTTCCTAAAGATCTTTATGATGGGTTAGCTCAATATGTAGCTCGGAATTTGAGTTCAGTTAGCTCTTCACAGATGAGAAAGTTTTATAATGAAGTTAAAACAATTTCTCGAAAGCCAGATGTAAAAAAAGATTTTGATAAGCATATAGCTTCTATAATGCTTTTGAAATCTAAAATTGCTTATGCATGTGGACGAGAGCCAAACAATAATGGACTAAAAAATTTTAAGACGTTTATCACAAGAGGCTTAGAACAAGTTAAAGATTTTTATTCATTTTATGTATTCGTAACATTGTTTGAGGCTGTTGTAGGTTTTCATAAAGAAGTGACTTCAAGGGAGGGAAAAAATAATGGCTGAGACTAAAAACATAAAACTGGAAAAAACAGTAGTAATAACGGGTAAGATTAAAGTTATAACAGGGCTTTTTATCGGGGCTGATAATAAAATTAGCGAGATTGGAGGTGTTGACAATCTCATAATTAGAAATCCTATTAACGGTGAACCTTATATTCCTGGCTCTTCAATAAAAGGAAAAATGAGAGCACTTTATGAATTGAAAACAGGACACTACCAAGGATCTGGGGCATGCCTTAATTGTGATAAAGAGGATTGCGAAGTTTGTACTGTTTTTGGCTCTTCAAATACTAATAATGGATCTAAAAGAGGACCTACGAGACTTATTGTTCGTGATGCTTTTTTAAGTGATGAAAGTCGTAGACAATATTATGACGGGGAACATATAGTTGAAGAAAAGAACGAGAATACGATAAATAGAATTACATCTAAAGCAGAACATCCTCGAACGCTTGAAAGGATTGTTCCTGGTGTTACATTCAAATTTGAGTTTATTTATAGGGTTTTTGATAAAGAACGAGACGAACAATTATTGGAAAAAGTTGTGTATGAATCTATGAAGCTGTTAATGAATGATTATCTTGGAGGAGGCGGAAGCCGCGGTAATGGCAAAATAGAATTCGTAGAAATGAAAATTGACGGCGTAGAGACTGAAGTTTTTAAGAAGGGAGAAGAGTGAGAAATGAGTTTGCTCAGGGCAACAGTTGAACTTCGTTCTTCTATTTGTACTCCTTTAAAAGGCGATACTATTTGGGGACATGTAGCCTGTGGAATAGCAAACCACGAAGGAGATGAAGGGGTAAAAGCCTTCTGTAATCTTGATCCTCCTTTTGTTGTTTCTAGCGCCTTCCCTCATAACATGCTTCCAAAGCCTTTGCTTGAGCCAATAGAGCCTGAAGATTTCAAAACAAAAGAAGACTATGTTCAATACAAAAAAGAAAAGAAGAGTAAATATATAACTGCATCTTCATTTCTAGAAATCAAAGAAGATGAATCGATCGATGAAATTAAATTTAAATCAATGGCTGTTACACATGTTTCTATATCTAGATTATCTGGTACTGCTTTAGATGGCATGCTTTACTCTGTTGATGAAAAATGGCCAGACTGTGATCGAAAAATGGATTTATATATCTCGACCACTTTCGAAAAAGAGAGAGTGCTTGAGCTTCTTAATTGGGCGTTTGAATTCGGGTACGGTGCAGATGCTACGACAGGAAAAGGGGCAATATCTGTTTCTAATGAGATTTTAGAAATAAAGCAAAAACATCAATATACTGGTACATATATGGCATTAGGGCCATTTGTTGCTAATGGAGATGTGCTATCTAACTTAAGGGGAACAACTTTTATTAGAAAGGGAAGAATTGGAGGTGTTCTATCTACAGAATTAACACCATATAAGAAATCGATTATTTTTTATGATGAAGGATCGACGTTCAAAAACGATGGTAATATAGAATACGTAGGGGGTGTTTTACACAACATGCATTACAATTCAAACTATGATATTTGCCACTCCGGACTCACCCCTGTAATCGAGGTTTAGTATGAATGAACGAAGATATGTGCTTGAGATAAGGCCATTAACTGGGGTATCTGTTACTACAGGAGATTTGCTTGATAACGCTTCTTATTTCTTTAATGATGATTATTGTGTTGTCGCTGATGTAGATAAAATTATTTCTCGAATAATGACCGAAGGTACAGATAAGCAGAAGGTGAAGCTTACAAATATCTTGGATACAGGTATTGATATTCAAAAACGCATGCGTAGATTCATCTTAGATAACTATCAAGAGAACGATGTTCGCTATATGACTTTAGCAACAGCTATGGCAAAAGAAAAAATAGACGGGAACCAGAATGTTTATGAGATATTTAGAGAAAATATTAATGGTGAATATCTCCCCGTTTTGCCTGGCTCTTCTTTGAAGGGGGCGATTAGGACTGCGTTTATGTCAGAAGCAATTAATAGAAACGATTATATTAAGGATCGAGCAATTGAAAAAAGCTCCATCAAAGATCGAGTACGAGTCATAAATAAGGTTTTGAATCCTCGAAAGTTTGATGAAGATACAATTCGAAAAGAGACTATGGGCAATATTCAAATTTCAGATGCGATGCCTGATTGCGTGAAAACTTCTCTTGTTTCTTTAAATTTGTTTAGTGCTTCACAAAAGGGCCGAATGAAAAAGGCTCTTCCTATGGTTGATACTATTCTAGGCTGTTTATTGGGGAAAGATAGTACTTTTAAAAGCATAGTAAAGATCCGTGATGTAACGGATATTAAGTATTATTTGAATGCAAAGAATTTGATTAATTCTTGTAATGCTTTTTCCAAAAGAGTATTTAATGAAGAAGCAAAGGTTTTCATTAATAATTATAAAGATGATCCCAACAACTATGGCACCTTTGATGTTTATGACAAACTTGCATCCATAATAAATGGGGAAAGGAAAGAAGGGGAGTTCCTTATAAAATTAGGAAGATTTTCTCAAAGAGAATACATGACATATGGTGATGAAACTAGGATCATGCTTGGATCTAAGAAACGCCCCGTTCCCATAAACCCATTAAATCCTAAGTGGGGGGTAACTCGAACTTTAATTGAGTATGACGGCCAATACGTTCCTATGGGTTGGTGTTTATGTACCCTTAATGAAATTAAATGAAATGTGAACTCATCCATTTTTTAACTAGATAGTGATGTGGAGGATTAAAGTATGAGCAATGTATATTTAGTATCTTACAATGGCAAGCTATCTAGCTCTAATGGGTCTTTTACCTATTCAGATATCGATGGAAGTAGCAGGACGCTCTTTCCTCATATGATAGATAGGATAACATCTATCGGGTCATTAAATGTAACGGCTAATGCTCTTTCTCTTCTTATGGAAAATAAGATAAACATTCACTTTCTTAGCAGAAGCGGAAAAGAAAGGGGGGCTTTATCATTTGAGGAAGGGAAAGATGTTTTTTTGCATCAAAGGCAATTTGCTTTAGTTTCATCTCTTGATGAAAGAATCTCTATAGCTAAAGGCATTGTCTATGGCAAGATGAAAAACCAATATAGGTTTATTCAGCGGCATCAAGCGTCAAAAGAGACATTATTTGAGTTAAAAAGGCTAATCAAACTTGCTAATGAAACTGATGATCTAAATAAGCTAAGAGGATATGAAGGGAGCTTTGCGCACATTTACTTTCAAGAGCTTGGCGCTATTTTACCTTCTTGGTGCGAATTCAAAGGAAGAAACAGTCATCCACCCAAAGATCCTTTCAATTCTGTTCTGAGCTTCTTATATACGCTCAGTTTCTCAAGAGTAGAACATTTTATTGAGAAAGCGGGCTTGAACGCATCTGTCGGTGTACTGCATGAACTCTCATATGGAAGAAAATCTTTAGTGTGTGATCTTATGGAAGAGTTTCGAGTAGCATTAGGAGATGCTATCGCATGTGGCCTATTTAATCGAAAAGAGCTATCGAATGAGGATTTCAAATCAGATGAAAGTTCTGTTCTCATTGAAAAAGAGGCGATTAAGAAGATTGTTAAGAAGTTTGAAGAAAAGCTTACTAGCGAAGTCTTCTATCCAAGACTAGAACGAAATCTTCCATACTGGAAAATAATAGAAGAGCAAGTTGTTTTGTATAAGAAAGTGTTAAAAGGTGATGCGGAGCGTTATACTCCGATGTACTTTAGGTAGGTCTTTATGGAAAGAGATCATTTCTGGTTGGCTTTTTATGATATTCAAAGCAGAAGAAGACTAAATAAGATTGCTAAAAAACTTTCTTCTTGCATGGTAAGAGTTCAAAAGTCCGTCTTCTTAGGAAATCTCAAAGAAGACATGCCTGAAAAACTTTATAATGAATCGAAAGCACTTTTAGAAGAAGGAGATAAGCTGATGCTTATTCCTCTTTGTAAAAATGATATCGATAGGATTCTATCTTATGATAAGATTATAGCGTTTTCGATGCTGCAAGAGAGTACTGTAATACTATAACGCCGACGTATTCAGCCCTCGATTTTTGACATTTTTAGCGTTAGGTTGGCGTTTTTGATATAATTTGACAATGTAAAGAATTATTTTGTTAAATCAATCATAGATCAAATTTAATCATAACTTTCTAGCTTGAAAATTAATAGGTCTGCATAAATGCTACTTTAATTTCTTATGATATAATGGTATAAAAGAGGATAGTTTAAATAATGACTCGTGATGAAGAGGATTAAGACATCAGTATCATTGATACTCCATCTTTCTCAACTGTCATGTTTAAATAATGACTCGTGATGAAGAGGATTAAGACGCAAAAAGATTTACTGAAACAACCACCAATAAAATCAGTTTAAATAATGACTCGTGATGAAGAGGATTAAGACTTTCATTTGACTTAAACATTCTGTTTGCCATAATTATACGTTTAAATAATGACTCGTGATGAAGAGGATTAAGACACAAATAAAATTGTAACTGATAAAATTTTCTTCATTTGTTTAAATAATGACTCGTGATGAAGAGGATTAAGACAATTTCCTCATCTGTAGCACCAGTCCCTTTCACAAACTTGTTTAAATAATGACTCGTGATGAAGAGGATTAAGACTCACCTTTATTAAGTCTAACAGACTCTCGATTAAAAAGTTTAAATAATGACTCGTGATGAAGAGGATTAAGACTT
>CASENB010000014.1 GCA_949289305.1 uncultured Spirochaetales bacterium | reverse complement strand
GGAATACCGCAGACCTGACGGTACCTATATCAGGTTCGATGACAATGCATGTGTTGTCATTGATGCCAACAATAACCCACGCGGAAAGCGTATCTTCGGACCTGTTGCTCGTGAGCTCAGGGATGGCTACATGAAGATCGTATCTCTCGCACCGGAAGTGTTGTAGGAGTTAGTATGAGACTGAAGAAAAATGACACAGTCAAGATCATTGCCGGAAAGGATAAGGGAAAAACCGGCAAGATCGTGAAGATTGACCCAGAGAATGAGAGGGTCTACGTCCAGGGTGCCAACATGATTACGAAGACTATCAAAAAGAAAAGTCCTCAGGATAAGGGTGGCATGATGGAAATCGAGGCTCCAATCCACGTATCAAACGTTGCAATCCTTTCAAAGGATAAGACAAGCAGGATTGGATATAAGATGGAAAACGGAAAGAAAGTCCGTTACGCAAAGAAGACAGGTGAGGTACTCTAAGATGGCAGAAGAGAAGTTTATTCCAAATTTCAAGAAAAAGTATCTTGAAGAGGTTGCACCTGAGCTTCAGAAGGAGTTTGGCTACAAGTCTGTAATGCAGATCCCACGCCTTGAGAAGATTACAGTATCTGTTGGCGTTGGAGAGGCTACAACAAACAAGAAGCTTCTTGACGCAGCTGTAAAAGAGCTTGAGCAGATCACAGGACAGCACGTAGTTAAGACTAAGGCACGCAAGAGTATTGCAAACTTCAAGATTAGGGCTGGCCAGGAAATCGGAGCTATGGTAACGCTACGCGGCGACAATATGTGGTATTTCCTAGAACGCCTTATCTCAATTGCTCTTCCACGTGTTAAGGACTTCAGGGGTGTTAAGCCAAATGCTTTCGACGGCCATGGAAACTATAGCCTCGGAATCACTGAGCAGATCATTTTCCCTGAGATCGACTATGACAAGATCGAGAGAGTTAGCGGCTTAAACGTTGCTATCGTAACGACTGCAGAGACAGATGAAGAGGCATTTGCTCTTCTAAAGAAGCTCGGCATGCCTTTTGCAAAGTAAGGAGTAGAGAAAATGGCTAAGAAATCTTTGATTGTTAAGCAAAAGAAGACTCCGAAATTCTCAACACGTTCTTACAACAGATGCAGAATTTGCGGTCGTCCTCGTGGGTATATGCGCCAGTTTGATATGTGCAGAGTATGCTTTAGAAAATTGGCGAGTGAAGGCCAGATTCCTGGCGTTACCAAATCAAGTTGGTAGGAGTAGTTTATGGCACAGAGTGATCCAATTGCAGATATGCTTACCAAGATTAGGAACGCTAGTCAGGCTAAGCACGAAAAAGTAGAGATTACAAATTCCAAAATGAAGCTTCAGATCGTAAAGATCTTAAAGAATGAAGGTTTCATTAAGAATTTCAAAAAGGTTACAAAGGACAACATCACATATATTCGTGTTTTCCTTAAGTACGATGACCAGCAGAATCCTGTTATTCATGGTCTAGATCGTATCTCAACACCAGGTAGACGTGTTTACTGCGGATACAAAGATATGCCAAGCGTTTACAATGGCAACGGTGTTGTAGTCGTTTCTTCCTCAACCGGGGTTATCACAGGCAAGAGCGCTGTGGCTGCCAAAGTCGGTGGAGAGGTTATTTGCACGATCTGGTAAGGAGGAGCTATGTCAAGAGTTGGAAAATTACCAGTAGCAGTACCAGCTGGAGTAACAGTAACTGTTGCAGATGATCTAGTAACTGTAAAGGGTGCTAAAGGCGAGCTTAAGCAGGCAATCCGCCCTGAAGTTAAAGTTGAGGTAAATGGTAACGAAGTCGTTGTTACAAGATACAATGATGAGAAGACATCAAGAAGCTATCACGGTCTATATCGTCAGCTCATCGCTAACATGATTAAAGGTGTAAGCGAGGGCTATTCAAAGGTTCTTCTTATTAATGGTGTTGGTTACAGGGCAGAAGTTAAGGGTTCTATCCTTACGCTTAACCTTGGATATTCAACGACGATCGAGTATATGATTCCAGAGGGAATTACAATTGCAGCAGATGGACCTGCAAAGCTAACTATTTCCGGCATCAGCAAGGAGAGAGTAGGTCAGGTTGCAGCTGAAATTCGTTCTCTCAGAGGACCTGAGCCATATAAGGGCAAGGGTATTAAGTATGAGACTGAGACAATCCGCCGCAAGGTTGGTAAGTCTGGTGGTAAGAAATAAGGGGATTTACTGATGAACAGAATGATTGATAAAGCTAGAAAGCAGGCCAAAAGAAAGGCGCACATCAGAAAAAAGATTTCTGGAACACCTGAAAGGCCACGCATGACTGTTTTCAGAAGCAACCTCCATATGTATGTACAGGTTATCGACGATACATGTGGAAAGACTTTAGTCTCCGCTTCCACAGTAGAAGCAGACCTCAGGAATCTTAGAAATACCTGCGAAGATGCAGCTAAGCTCGGAGAGATCGTAGGAAAAAGGATTCTTGATGCCAACATCGAGTCTGTCGTATTCGATAGAAACGGCTATCTCTATCACGGGATTGTTAAAGCTATCGCAGACGGAGCTAGAAAAGCGGGCGTTAAGTTCTAGGAGCGGATATGGAAAGGTCTAAAGATTTTGAAAAGAAAGAAGATGTTTACGTAGAAAAGCTCGTAAAGCTTAATCGCGTATCAAAAGTAGTAAAAGGCGGTAAGAGATTCTCATTCGCAGCTCTCGTTGTAGTAGGAGATGGTGCAGGAAGAGTTGGTTACGGCTTTGGTAAGGCTAACGACGTTACAGATGCAATCAGAAAGGCTTCTTCAAGAGCAAGAGCTAGCATGATTACAATTCCTCTCAAGGGAAATACTATTCCACATGATATCGTTGGAAAATATAAGAGCGCATCTGTTATTCTAAAGCCGGCAGTTCCTGGAACTGGAGTTATCGCAGGAGGTGCTGTTCGCCTTGTTTGTGATGCTGCTGGAATTAAGGATATCATCTCAAAGAGCCTTGGCTCCAGAAATGGTATTAACACGGTAAAGGCTACTTTTGATGGACTAGAGAACCTGTTTGATGCTGCAAAGATTGCAAAGAACAGAGGCAAGTCTCTAAATGAAATGTGGGGTTAATCATGGCTGACAAGATTAAAATAACACTCGTTAGGAGCGTTGCCGGAACTCTTCCAAAGCAGAGGAAGACAGTCAAGGCTCTTGGACTAGGAAAGATTAACAGCTCTGTTATTAAGGACAACAATCCTGTACATCAGGGTATGGTCCGCGTAGTTTCACACCTTGTAAAGGTAGAGGAGGTATAAGATGCCACAGATCGTTAAGCCATTAGGCGCTACAAAGAAAAAGACTATCGTAGGCCGCGGTGCTTCCTCAAAGGGTAGAGCTTGCGGAAGAGGACATGACGGACAGAACTCAAGAAGTGGTGGCGGTGTTCGCCTTGGCTTCGAAGGTGGACAGATGCCTCTATACAGGCGCCTAGCCCGCCGTGGATTCTCAAACAGTCCATTTAAGGTGACATACCAGGCTGTAAATCTAAGCGATCTCGAAGTCGCATTTGAGGCTGGAGAGGTTGTAAATGAGGAAAGCCTAAGAGAAAAGGGACTTTTAAAGGGTCATAAGGCAATCGCAAAGATTCTTTCAAATGGAGAGCTTACAAAAGCTCTTACAGTAGAGGGAATCAAGTGCTCTGCAACTGCATCTGAAAAGATCAAGGCAGCTGGCGGAGATATTAAATAAAAAATAGAGGGTATCTGATGTCTAACACTCTGGTAGATATGATGCGAATGAAAGATATCAGGAAGAAGGTTCTAATTACATTAGGCCTTCTTGCCGTATCTAGAATCGGTACTGTTATTCCAGTTCCTGGTATCAATCCAAACGCAGTTCTAAGTTACTTTGAAGCTAGCTCAAACAGCTTCACTGAGTATTTGAACTTCTTCTCTGGTGGTGCGTTCAGCTATTATTCGATCTTCATGCTGGGCGTTATGCCATATATCAGCACGCAGATCATTGTTCAGCTTTTGATGCTGGTCGTTCCATCACTTAAGAAGCTCTCTCAAGATCCACAGGGTGCGAAGAAGATACAGCAGTACACACGCTATGGCACGATTGTAGTGTGTGTGCTACAGTCCCTTGCAACTACTGTTTATGCTAGAGGAATTCCTGGAGCACTTACGATTGGTACAGTGCCATTTACGCTAATTGCAATTGTAGCTGTAACAGCTGGATCAATGTTATTGCTCTGGATTGGTGAGAAGATCACACAGTTTGGAATCGGAAACGGTATCTCGCTTCTAATTTTTGCTGGTATCGTAGCTCGTATTCCATCTGCTTTCTATTCTCTAATAAGAGCGGTAGCAGCTGGAACGCTAAACCCAATTGCTGTAGTTCTTGTAGTTGTAATGTTCTTCTTTGTCATCGCCCTTGTCGTTTATGAAGAGCAGGGTCAGAGAAAGATTCCTGTGCACTATGCAAAGAGAGTTGTAGGAAGAAGGATGTACGGATCTCAGTCCTCATTCATCCCATTCAAGATCAACCCAAGCGGAGTTATTCCTGTTATCTTTGCTTCTGCGCTGCTTTCCTTCCCTCTTCAGATTGGATATAATTCGAATATTAGATGGTTGCAGGCGGTTGCAAACTTCCTTAATCCTCAGGGTGCCCCCTATATGATTATCTACACCTTGTTGATTATCGCATTTGCATTCTTCTATACACAGATAAGTCTCAATCCGATCGAGATGGCTAAGAACATCCGCGATAACGGCGGATCGATTCCAGGAGTTAGAAACGAGAAGATGGAAGAGTACCTGACAAAGGTTCTCAACAGAATCGTTCTTCCTGGCTCAATCTTCTTGGCATTCATCGCTTTGATTCCGACTCTGATCCAGATGCTATTCAACTTCCCAAGCAATGTTGCAATGCTTTTTGGTGGAACATCTCTAATTATTTTGGTTGGTGTTGACCTAGATACAATGAGACAGCTTGACGGACTTATGAAGATGCATCATCATGATGGTTTTGTAGACGTAAAGAAACGCAAAACCAAGAAAATATAAGAGGAGCTCACAAAATGAAAGTTAGAGCAAGTGTCAAACCAATTTGTGACAAGTGTAAAGTAATCAGACGTGCAGGTGTTGTACGCATTATTTGCGAGAACCCAAAGCACAAGCAGAGACAGAAGTAATAGGAGGCCAGGATGGCACGTATAGCAGGCGTTGACTTGCCAAATAAGGCAGTCAAGATTGCTTTGACTTATATCTATGGTATCGGTAGGGTATCTGCAGCAGATATCTGTAAGAAAACAAATATTGATCCAGAGGTCAGGATCAATACGCTAGACCAGGATCAGATTGCTCTTTTAAGAAAGGTCATTGAAGAAGAGTACAATATCGAAGGACACCTCAGAACAGAGGTAGCGCTAAACATCAAGAGATTGATGGATATTGGATGCTATCGCGGACTAAGACACAGAAAGGGTCTTCCTGTTCGCGGACAGAGAACAAAGACTAATGCTAGAACCAGAAAGGGTAAGAAGAAGACCGTTGCTGGAAAGAAAAAGTAAGGGCAGGTGAGAAATGGCAAACGTAAAGAAAAAAGTAAAGAAGACGGTTCTGGAAGGAAACGTATACATCCAGACAAGCTTCAACAACACAATCATTACCGTTACTGATCTTGCCGGCAATGCAATTAGCTGGGCCAGTGCAGGCGGTCTCGGATTCCGTGGGGCAAAGAAATCAACTCCATTCGCAGCACAGACAATCTGTGAAGCTGCTGTAAAGAAGGCTATGGACTATGGTCTAAGAGAAGTTAATGTCTTCGTAAAAGGACCTGGAGTTGGTAGGGAGAGCGCAATCAGAACAATCGGAGTTCTCGGACTCAAAGTTCGTTCTATTAGAGACGTTACCCCAATTCCACACAATGGATGCCGCCCACGTAAGACAAGACGTGTCTGATTTGCTGCGGGATGTCCCGCAGTATACCTATTAAGGAGTAATAAATGGCTAGAAAATCACTTCTCAAGGGCTTTAAGAAGCCTACGGGAATAACTTCCGAACACACAGTAAGCACACCGGAGTATGGAAAGTTCATCGCATATCCGTTCGAGCGTGGTTATGGAACGACTGTTGGTAATACGTTAAGACGCGTACTCTTATCATCAATTCAGGGGTATGCTGTTACATCCATTCGTTTCACAACATTCAATGGAGATGACCATACGGCACACCTCGTTACAAGCGAGTATGAACCGCTTACGGGAGTTAGGGAGGATATCAACGATATCATTGCTGCCATTAAGAAACTTCAGATCAGTATGCCTGAAGATAGCGAGGGAACTGTTATTACAATTACTTGCAAAGGACCTGGTGTGATTACAGGTGCTGATTTTGAAAAGAATCAGGTAACAGTAACTAACAAGGATCTTGAAATCTTTACGATGATGGATGACTGCGATATGGAGATGGAAGTGCAGATCGATCTAGGCAGAGGTTATGTTCCTTCAGAGTACAACGAGAAGTATTCAGAAGAGCCTGGCGTAATTGCAATCGATGCTTTCTTCTCTCCTGTTAAGAGAGTAAAGTACTCTATCGAGCCAACAAGAGTCGGACAGAGAAACGATTATGACAAGCTCATTCTCGAGATCTACACCGATGGCACGATAAGCCCAGAGAACGCTCTTGGAGAAGCAGCAAAAATTATCAAGGATCATTTCACAATCTTTATTAACTTCGATGAAGGCAAGATTGCATCCAACGATGAGGTTGATGAAGAGGAAGAGAGGATTAAAAGTATTCTCGATACTCCTGTAGAGGAGTTAGAGCTCACTGTTAGGTCTTCAAACTGTCTGAAGAATGCAGGAATTAAGACAATCGGTGATTTAGCAAAGAAGACTGAAGACGAGATCGGAAAGACAAGGAATTTCGGTAAGAAGAGTCTTACAGAAATTAAGGACAAGCTCAAGGAATGGGGCCTTACCCTTGGAATGACGGACTTCAGTGTATTAAAGACGTCTATCAAAGTTCCAGAGAATAAGGAAGTGGAAAATGAAGCATAGAATTGGTTTTAATGCGCTATCACGCACAACAGCAGAGCGCACAGCCCTCAAGAGAAACATGGTTACTTCACTCTTTCGCTATGAGAGGATAGAGACCACTAAAGCAAAAGCTCTTGAAGTCAGGAAGATGGCGGAAAAGATGATCACTCGTGCAAAAGTAGATAACGTGCACAACCGCCGTATGATCGCACGCGACATCAAAGATGAAGCCGTCCTAGACAAACTCTTCAAGGAGATCGCTCCACTCTATCAGACTAGAAATGGAGGATATACCAGAGTTCTTAAAACTGGATATCGCCTTGGAGATGCAGCAGAAATGGTAATCCTAGAGCTCGTAGAAAAGACTGCTAAGAAGGATGCCAAAGCTGAAAAGAAAGAAGCTAAGGCAAAAGCCAAAGCTGACAAGGAAACAAAATAGTCCTTGGAAAGGTAAGTATTACCTTAGCCCTCACGGTGGTGAGGGTATTTTTTTTATCAAAATAAGGCTGAAAGTGCATAAATATTGACAGGAAAAAATACTCTACTCTCTAATTAGAAAAATTAGAAAAGCGGGGTAGAAAATGAAAAAATTAATCACTTTAATTTTAGTAGTTTTTATAGCGTTTTTTGCTATCTCTTGCGATAACTCTACGCCAAATCCAGATCCGATTGCAAATGCACCAGAGGTAAATACCGTAGAGAAAATTAATGCTATGTCCGATAGCCAAAAACAAGAATTAATTACTTTTGTTGCTCAAAGCTCTCAAGCAAATGGAGAAGAGTATAATGAGATGTCAATTCAGATAAAACAGAAAATGATATCAACTCCTAATGTAGAGCAAACAATAACTAATGCTGATGGAACATTAACAATTAAAGGGTTGTATGACTCTGTAAATTCTGAAATGATTTTTAAAGCTTTTTATAATGGACATAAAGGCGGTAATTTTACAATATGGGGAAGTGAAAATATTGTCTCTTCTTCTTACGCCGCAGAGTTAAATACTTCTTATGTTGTAAGAGTAGATAGTGATATCGAGCTCTTAGAAGCCGGTGATGTTTTTAGTTATTGTACAAAAATTGAAAGTACTCAAGATAAATATTCCGCTCACTTCTATTTAAATGATCGGGAGATAACTATTTCTCTTTAAATTGTAATCTTGTTGAGCACCTTCTTTCTTCATTGCAGAGGAAGGTGTTTTTCTTTTTTAATATCATTAAAGGTTAAATATTGCAAATAAAATGCAGTTTTAACAATTATTTTGCTATTTATTATAGATTCTATCTCCGATTTGTTTGTTATATATCCTTGACAGCTACACAACTTTATTTCATTATCAATAAATATGTAGTAATACATCAGGGAGGTATCGTATGTATGTACTTATAGCCCTCCTATGTTGTGTACTTGGCATCGGCATCGGATTTATTGTCCGTTGGATATATGCAAAGAGCAAGCTTACAGCTGCTGAGCAACAGGCCGTTAGGATTGCGAAAGAGATCGAGGAAAAGGCCAATAACGAAGCACGTGAGCTGATGCTTGAGACCCGTGATGCGCTGCAGAAAGAACAGCAGCAGAACGAGCGGGATGCTAGAGAGAGAAGACTGGAACTGCAGAAGAATGAGAGAAGACTGCTGCAGAAGGAAATGAATCTTGAGCATAAGCAGAATGAGCTTGATGCTGTCAAAAAACAACTGGGAGAAAGAGAAGTCTCCGTCTCTAAGAGAGAAAAAGATATCGAGGAGAAGGAGAATGAACTTGTTAAAGAGCTTGAAAGAGTAGCTCAGATGTCTAGAGAAGAGGCTAAGAATCTCATTATAGAGGAGATGAAGGCCGAAGCTGAGCACGATGGACAGGTCTATCTTAATAAGATAGAGAGTGAGACTCAGCTTCAAGCTGATAAAATCGCACGGGACATCATTGTAACGAGCATTCAGCGCCTTGCAACCGAGGTTTCAGGAGATATCACAACGACTTCCGTAACGCTTCCTAGCGACGAAATGAAGGGAAGAATAATCGGACGAGAAGGAAGGAATATCAGGACGCTGGAGACTTTAACCGGTGTTGATATCATCATTGATGATACTCCAGAGGCTGTCGTTATCTCATGCTTTGATCCTGTAAGAAAAGAGATCGCGAGGGTAGCTCTTGAACGCCTTGTACAGGATGGAAGAATCCACCCTGCAAGAATTGAAGAGGTCGTAAACAAAGTAAGCAAGGAAGTTGGCAGAATAATTGTGGATGAGGGAGAGAAGGTCGTATTCGATCTCGGCATTCACAATATGGGGCCTGAGCTTATCAGGGCTTTGGGAAGACTTCACTTCAGAACAAGTTATGGACAGAACGTGCTTCAGCATTCAAAGGAAGTCGCAATACTTTCCGGAATGATAGCAAGCGAAGTCGGAGCAGACACAGAAATTGCGAAGAGAGCTGGTCTTCTTCACGATATCGGAAAAGGCGCAGAGACTGAAAGCGATGCTAACCATGCAGAACTCGGAGCCGAGCTTGTTAAGCGCCTTGGAGAGGATGCAAGGGTTGTCAATGCAGTTCTTTCCCATCACAACGATGCAGAACCGAGTTGCATAGAATCCATCATCGTACAGATTGCGGACGCAATAAGCGCAGCCCGTCCTGGAGCAAGAAGGGAATCTTTAGACAACTATATCAAGCGTCTTGAGAGTCTTGAAGGGATTGCTAAAGGATTTGATGGAGTTGAAAACGCATATGCCATTCAGGCTGGAAGAGAACTCAGAATCCTCGTTAATGCAGACGCTGTCAGCGATGAGAAGTCCAGAGAGATCGCAACAGGAATTGCTTCTCGCATAGAAGCTGAGTTGAGATACCCTGGAAAGATTAAAGTTACAATTATCAGAGAACTTAGAGTTGTGGAGTACGCAAGATAGTGGCTACAGTTAGAGTTCTTCAAATTGGAGATGTTTCGGGCTCCTCTGGAATGGGAGCCCTTTTCCTCTCGCTTAAAAGTATCGTAAAAGACGAAAAGATAGATTTCGTTATTGTAAACGGAGAGAACGCTTCATCGGGGTTTGGAATCGATGAAAGCGATTATAAGGCGTTTATGAATATGGGCGTCGATGTTATTACAAGCGGCAACCATATCTGGCAGAAAGAGGAGATATATCCGATCCTTGAGAGGGAAGATAATATCTTGCGACCTTATAATTATCCGCCTGGAACAATAGGAAAAGGGTATGTGATTAAAAACGGAATCGCAGTTATCAATGCAGAAGGGCGTTATTCAATGACACCTATCGACTGTCCGTTTCAGACTGTAGGTGCCCTTGTTGAAAAGATAAGAAAGACTACGAAACTTATTTTTGTGGATTTTCATGCGGAGAGGACTGAAGAGAAAGAGGCATTCGCATTCTTTTTGGATGGGCAGGTCACTGCCGTTTGCGGTACCCATACTCACGTTCAGACGATGGATGAAAAGATTTTGAAAAATGGTACTGCATATATTACGGATCTTGGCCTTACAGGCGTACTTGATTCCGTAATTGGAAGCAGGGAAGATAAGGCGATTGAACGCTTTTTAACTCAGCTTCCTATAAAGAGCGAAGTAAAAGAGGGAAAGGCAACTGTACAAGGCGTTGTTATCGAGGCAGATAAAGATAGCGGTAAAGCCCTTTCGATTAAAAGAATTTCCAGATAACATTTTGAAAGTAATAATCAAGAGGGAAGGCAATTTATGCCTTCCTGTTTTTCTATAAAAATATATGCAAAAGAATAATTATTTTATTTTTACAGGCGGTCCTGGTGCTGGAAAAACAACAGTACTGTCAATATTGCATCAAGATGGTTTTAATGTCTCTGAGGAATCAGGGAGAAAGATAATCCAGAAACAGTTGAAGCTGAAAGGTGATGCCGTTCCGTGGCTAGATAAGCAGAGTTATGCTTCTCTTATGTGGAAAGATTCTTTAAAAGAGTATCATGCGTATCAGAAGGATAACGGGATAGTCTTTTTCGACAGAGGACTTGCTGATACGCTTGGGTATTGCCTTCTTGAAGATATTCCTGTTTCGTCATCTCTTTATGATTCTTACCGAAAGATGCGGTATAACAGTAATGTTTTTCTTTTTCCATTCTGGGATGAGATCTATTTAAATGATGATGAGCGCAAACAGGACAGGATTAAGGCTAAAGAGACTGCAAAGATGATGGAAAGAGTCTATACTGATCTAGGCTACAACGTAATAAAAGTGCCATTTCTATCACCTATAAAAAGATCCGAGTGGATAAAAGATGCCGTAAAGAATTTAGGATACGGTGTCAGATAATCTCTCCATTTACTATTATTGCAGTCCTAATATCTCCGTAATTGGCTTTCAACGTCTCTTCTATCTGTCTTTTTGCTAAATCAAGATTACTTGAAGATAGAAAATCTTCAGAAAGGCTTATATAGCATACATCGTTTTCAATGCTTAAGCCCAACAATCTCGTATCTTCATCTATATAGCTTATTAATCCTTCTTTTAAATTCTCTTCGCTCGGCCCTTTTAATAGAGCTTCGATTATAAGATGATCATTATCTCTAAATCCTACGAGAACGTTTTCTTCTACAATCCTTATGCCGTCTAGAGAATAAAAAGCAACCTTTTGGCTGCTGTATTCGCCATCTTTCCTTATTCTTTTATACTCGTTGTATGTTTCTATATAATTGCCTTCTTTGAAATTATTTATAATCCTTGGCGAAAGACTTAAGAACAAAGCAGCAAAGAATATGATGTATAGTACGATTGCTATTAAATAAAAACCGAAATTTTTCTGTCCATGTTTCATTAAATTAAATTATAGCGAGAATGCTTACTCTTCTGCAAATCAAAATGTTAACGTTCATAATAATGCAACAATAGGAAAACAAATATGAACGATAAGAGTCTTACGCTTTTTTTAAGGTGAAACATGAAAGACAAAGAAAAAAAAGAAGTAGAGAAAATCAGGAGTTGCTATATTCCAAAAACAGAAAGGAAGGTTGTTGAAGTGAAACAATTGGATAAGAAAATAAGAAGGGCTGCAAGGATAATTTCATCCGTCGTTTTGGTCTCTGGTTTCCTTTTGATGGGGTATGGCATGAGCCTTGTAATGTTTAATAGCATATTGACTCATGGCATCTTAATTAGTTCCTTTGGCCTTATAATAGCAATTTTGAGCTATCCAGTTTACATGCTTTTGGCAAAGAAAGTGAAACTGAAATATGTCAAAAAGGCGATTTCTCTTACGGAGGAGATGCTTAAAAACGCTTGAATCATATTTTTTCTTCCACTTTTTCGTTAGAGGAATTAATGATATAATTTCTTACTATGATCGAGCTTAGTGGTATTTCTTCATCTCCTGGCTATGCTATAGGGCCTGCATTTATCTATCGTCATGATAAATTGGTTATTTCGCATGAACACATTAAAAATGATGAAAAGGATTCGGAGATTAAGAGGCTTGAAGCGTGTTTTTCCTCTCTAACGCGAGAGTTCGATTATTACCTGAAAAATGCGGAAACAGACAGTGAGAAGGCTTTATATACAGTAGAACTTTTAATGCTTCAGGATGTTGAGTATCATAAGTCGATAAAAAAACTCATAAGTGAGAAACTCTACTGCGCCGCATGGGCTGTTGAAGAAGCTACAAATGAAATCATCAAGGCGATAAGCAAAATAGATGATGAGTACATAAAAGAAAGGATTATCGACATAAGGGATATCGAGTACGTAATACTTGGTAGCCTCAGCGGTAAAAGAGCTGAACATATCGTAATAAATGACAAGAGGATTCTGGTTGCAGATTACATTTTAACCAGTGAATTATTGTCTCTTGAAGGGCTTGAAAACGTCGTCGGTATTGTGCTTGACAGTGGCGGTAAGACAAGCCACGTCTCTATTTTGGCGAGAAGCAAAGGTATTGCATCCCTAGTCGGGCTTAAGAACTTTTCAAGTTTGATTGAAGAGTCGGATATTGTTGTAATAGACGGCGAAGGCGAGAAGGCCATTGCAAATCCAACAGAAGACGTGCTCTCTCTCTATAGGACAAAGATAAAAGAGAGGGAATTGCGTCTAAAAGAGCTTGGCGCATCTTCAGATCTTAAAAATTACACTAAAGACGGTAAGAGGGTTATTCTTGATGCGAACATAGAGTGGCTTGAAGGGGTAGATGACGCTGTATCTTCAGGCTGTGAGAACATCGGTCTTTTTAGAACTGAATTTATCGCAATTAAGGAAGATCTTCTTAATGACAGAAGCAAGAAGGATGAAGTGTACCTTGAGGCTGCAAAGAAGATGAAAGGCCGTGGGCATATCGTATTTCGTACCTTAGACGTCGGAGGAGATAAGAAGACAGGCGAGATGGAAGCTGAGGATAATCCGATTCTTGGGTGGAGGGCTGTACGATATACGCTTTCGCACAAAGAAGATTTCAAAGCTCAGATGAGGGCGGTCTTGAAAGCGTCAAAATATAAGAACGTCCGTCTGATGTTCCCCATGATCAGCGGTATTGAAGAGCTTGACGAATGTCTGGGTCTTCTTGAAGAAGTCAAGGATGAACTCAGAAGAAAGAGGATAAAGTTCGATGAAAATATGAGGGTAGGTACGATGATAGAAGTGCCCTCGGCTGCGATAACGGCGGACATCCTTGCAAAAAAAGTCGATTTCTTTTCAATAGGAACTAACGATCTTATACAATATACGATTGCAGTGGACAGGGCGAATGCGAAGACCAATTACCTTTACAATCCTCTTCATCCGGCATTTTTGCGTCTTTTAAAATATGTAGTTGATACTGCGCATGATAATAATATCGAGGTCGGCCTTTGCGGTCAGATGGGAGGAGAGTATAAATATCTTCCGCTTTTAATCGGTCTCGGACTTGATGAGATAAGCATGAGTTCTCAGAGCCTTCCTATCATAAGACGGCTTCTAAATTCTTTAAGCTACAGTGATTGCCTTACTCTTTTAAATGAAGTACTCTCAATGACTAGTTATATAGAAATAGAAAATAGACTTAAGGAATTTTTTAATGGGCGAAATATTAGATATTAAGAATAAAGCGGATATAGACACTTCTCTTCCTTTAATTAGCATCATAGGAAGACCAAACGTAGGTAAATCAACGCTCTTTAACCGCCTTATCGGGGAAAGGCGTGCTATTGTAGATCCGACTCCGGGCGTTACAAGAGATCCTATTCCATCACGCTATCTGCTTGGGAACCATCCAGTGACTTTAGTTGACTCTGGAGGAGTCAAGCTTGAAAAAGAAGGACTTGATTTTGCCGTAACTGATAAATCTCTTTCTCTGCTTGAAATTTCAGATCTGATCCTCTTCGTGCTTGAATGTACCGATTTGACTGGCGAGGATATGATGCTTTTAGAGACGCTTCGTCCCTATGTTGATAAGACGGTTTTGGTTATAAACAAGGTCGACGACAGAACTAGGGATGACCTTGTCTGGAACTACTACAGTTATGGTTATCAGAGGGTTGTAGGAATTTCTGCAGCGCATGGTCTAGGAATTGAAGAGCTTGAAGATACGATGCTTGGAATGCTTTCGTTAGAGCGTCTTGAAGAGGAACCTGAAGAGATAGAGAGAATCAAGATTGCAATACTTGGCAAGCCTAATACAGGAAAGAGCACTCTTACAAATCTTCTTACGGGAAGAGATATATCAATCGTAAGTGATATAGCTGGCACTACGCGTGACGTGATGAGGGGAACGTTTGAATATAAGGGAACAGACTACACTGTGCTCGATACTGCCGGAATAAGACGTAAGAGCAAGGTGGAAGAGGACGTCGAATACTACTCTGTAAACAGAGCTATCAAGACGATCGACGAGGCCGATGTCGTTCTTCTTCTTGTAGATATTAAAGAAGGTCTTGCAGAGCAGGATAAGAAGATTGCTTCCTTGATAGTAAGAAGAGGCAAGGGAATCGTGCTTGTTTTAAACAAGGTCGATCTTTTAAACGGAACTCCAAATGAGATCGAAGCGATTAAAGACCGCGTTCGATTCTTATTTCCAATTCTTAACTTTGCTCCTATAGTTACGATTTCTGCCTTGGAATCTGACGGGGTAGCTAAGATGTTAGATACCGTATGGGCTGTATGGAAACAGCTGAACAAGAGAGTGGACACAGCAGCGCTTAATGACGCTTTGAAGGAATGGACTTCATCCTATGAAATTCCAAGGGCAAGCGACGGCTATTTTAAGATCTTATACGGCACGCAAGTTTCCGTGACTCCTGTGCGCTTTTTACTCTTTGTTAATAGGATTAAAGGCTTCCCTGAAACATACCTGCAGTATATTAAAAACAGAATGAGAAAGGATATGGGCTTCTCTTATGTTCCTATTGAGATCAATCTAAGGGAGAGAAGAAGGAATCCTAGCCTCAACGAAAAAGGTCCAAGCAAGGATCAGGTAGCTGCAGAGCGTATCGTAAAGCGTTCTGTAAGTCAGAATAAGAAGAAGGGAATAAGCAATAAACCTGGTGGAAAGGCTCGCATTGGTAAAGAGAGAGAAAGAGCTGAGAAGATCGTAAGAAATAGAAAACAGAGGAAGAAATAGTGGGTTATTTGAAAGATAATGACATTAAAGCTGTCTGTTTCGACATCGATGGCACTTTATATGACAAAAAGGCGTTGGATCTAATACTCGTTAAGACATCGCTTTTTCATCTTCCATTCGCACTTAAATATCTTTCTATGAGATCTAGAATCAGGAAAGAGGACGGCTATAACGATTTTTCTGCTTCCTCTTCTTTGGATTTCAAAAAAAGAGAGATGAAAATTATGTATCCTAACAAGAACAAAGACATCTCTTGGTTCATAGACAAGGAAAAGAGGGTCTTCCATGACAAATGGGAAAAGGATTTTCTCCATGTCTCCGCATTTGCTGATATGAACAGCGTATTAAGAGAGATTGCTAGCGTTGTTCCTGTTGCGCTTTTATCAGATTTTCCGATCGGAAGCAAGCTTAAGGCTTTTAATATCGAAGACGTTGCATCATATGTTGTAAGCAGTGAGGATATAGGACGCCTTAAGCCTTCACGGCTTCCGTTCCGTATTTTATACGAACATTTTAATTTAAATCCTAATGATATGCTTTATGTTGGAGACAGCGAAAAGAAGGACGTACTTGGAGCTAAAAACGCTGGCATGCATAGCATGCTTATAACTAAAAATAAGAATAAGGCAAAAGAGAGCAGGGCCGATTTAGTTGTCTCGTCTTTTTCTGAGATGAGAAAGGTATTGTTATAGGGGGAATGTATGGATGTTTTTAATCTTGTGATATCTGTTGCATTGTTTATTCTTTCACTTTTGATTTTCTTTTCCGTAAGGTCGTCGGATAAGAAATCGAGGAGCTTGGCTAATGTCAATGCTCAAATTAAGACGTTCCGAAACGAAGCCTCTGCCACAACGCAGAACCTTCTTACAACGACGCATGACTGCACAGATACCGTTAAAAGCCACATAGATAAGGCCATGAATACGGTAGAGATTGTGAACACGTGTCTAGAACGCTTGTCTCAGCATCAAAAAGATCTGACGGATCTTGAAGGCGTCTGTATAGATTACAGAAGGGCTTTGGACAAGCTTAAAATACAGACTGAGCAGGCTGAGGCTAGGATTGCTGTGGTGCAGCAGGAAGTAAGAAAGGCTGAAAGCGTTTCTGAGTTTGTAAAGTCATTCCATGAAGAGGCAGAACTTCTTGTCAATCAGATGCAGGATCTAAAAGCCGAGTACGTCCGCCTTGTAACATCTACGCAGGAATCTCTTAAACAGCAGGCATCTCTTCAAAAGAGTGAGAATACAGATATGCTCAGCCAGTTCTCTAGCGCTATAGAGCGACAGAAGGCTCAGCTTGTCGAGTTTATAAACGTAGAGAAGCAGGGATTCAGCAGAGAATGCGATGAGCAGACTAGGATCGCAGAGGCCCTTACAGAGAAAGTCAGGTCTTACAGAGGCGATGTGGACGACTGTTTGAACAATGCGTCTGCTAACATACAGGAACTTAAGGACGGTTTGAGATCATTCTTTGAGAATGAAAGATCAGAACTTGAGAAGTTCAAAGAAGAAGTCAAAGGTGAAGTTGACAGTTTGAAGGATGAGACCGTCAGACAGAGACAGAACCTCGACGATAAAACGAAAGATTGCATAGACCGCCTGTCTTCTAGTTTTGATGATACAATTACATCATTTAACAGTAAGAAGAATAATTACGATTCCCTACTAGAGGAGAAGTATCAGGAAATCGAAAAGAGAATAGCCTCTAAAGAGGATGATATAAAAGAGAGCGTTGCGACAATAAGCAAGGAAGTCGATGATAAGATACTCTTCCTATCAAAAGAGAAGGATGCCTACCATGAGAAGGTTAGAATAGGGTATAGGGATGCGATGCTGAAGGAACTTGATGAGCTTTCAAAGGCATTCGATCGCATCAAGGCATCTGCAATAGAACAGATAGACGCACTATCAGAGAGGGCAAAAGACACTAGGGAAACCGTAGCTGCTCTTTCTAGCGGCGAGAATGATAAGCTTGCAGATACGATATCAAAACTTAAGGAGCTTAGTGAGAAGATAGCGCTAAGCGAAGCGAATCTGACAGCAATACAGGAACAGGTTACCGAGGCAAAAGAAGAGCTCTATAAGAGCCAGAAAGAGCAGGGAATGTTAATAGGCCAGATTGCAGAGGCTCAAAAAGATCTCGAGAGGGCGCATGGAGAGCTTAGCGAGGCTAAAGAGAAGAGAATGAAGGAGGAAGCTGATGCTGTAAAGCTTCGCCTTGAGATGGAGAGGGAGAAGCAGAAGGCTGAAAGCAGTAAGAAGAGCAGGGCTGAGACAATCATAGAAGAGTTCCCTGAGGACATCTTCATAGGGGATGAGGAAGAGATTGATTTGTCTGATGATGAGGATTAATCTTGACGATAATTTTTTAGCTTATTATTTTACCCTTTGGTAATAAATAAATAGAGGAAGAGATGAGCAAAGAAAAAGATAAAGAAGAGATTCTAGAAGAAGAAATTGAGAAAGAAGCCGAAGAAGATATGAGAGAGGGTAATGATCTCGTTGAGGCTGAGAACAAGATAAAAGAGCTTGAAGAGGAGATCAAAAACTTAAAAGACGAAGATCTTAGAAACAGGGCTGAGACGGAGAATTACAGAAAAAGGCTTTTAAAAGACAAGGAGAATGCCGTTAGGTATGCTAACGAAAGCCTTATTAAAGACCTTCTTGATCCTATCGATAACTTCTCTAGGGCGATTCAGGCAGCAACTTCAAGCGAGGATTTTGCCGCACTGAAAGACGGAATCAGTATGGTTGAAAGCCAGCTGCTCGGACTTTTAAAGAACAATTGGGGGCTTGAAGAGATTCAGGCTGAAGGTTCTGTATTCGATCCGGAGAGCATGGAGGCCTATGCTGTGGAAGAGAAGGAAGGAATTACAGAAGAGACTGTTTCAACCGTTTTCCAAAAGGGTTATAAACTCAATGGCAAGGTGATAAGGTCTGCAAAAGTAATGGTTGCAAAACCTAAGGCTTGACGATAGCAATAGCCTTTATTATTTTGATTTTGGAACCGGATTTTAGGTTTTATTAATAATTTAGATAATTTATGGGAGAACATAGAAATGGGAAAGATTATAGGAATTGACCTCGGAACTACTAATAGCTGCGTAGCCGTAATGGAAGGAAACGAGCCAGTAGTTATTGCAAACAGCGAGGGAGACAGAACAACACCTTCAGTTGTAGGATATAAAGGAAATGATCGTCTTGTAGGAAAGCCTGCAAAGAACCAGATGGTAACTAACCCTGAGAACACAGTCTATTCAATCAAGAGATTCATGGGACGTAAATTCCATGAGGTTGCAGAAGAGATCAAGATGGTTCCTTACAAGGTAGAAGCAGGCGCTGGAGACGAGATTAAAGTAAACGTAAATAACGAACTTTTAAGCCCTCAGGCAATCAGCGCAGTAGTTCTTCAGAAGATGAAGAAGACTGCAGAGGACTATCTTGGAGAAACAGTTACAGAGGCTGTTATTACAGTTCCTGCATACTTTAACGACGCACAGCGCCAGGCAACTAAAGACGCAGGACGTATTGCAGGCCTTGATGTAAAGAGAATTGTCAACGAGCCTACAGCCGCAGCTCTTGCATACGGATTTGGCAAGGATAAGAATACGGATGAGACTATCGCAGTATATGACCTTGGCGGCGGTACTTTCGATATCTCAATTCTTGAACTCGGAGATGGCGTATTTGAAGTTAAGAGCACAAACGGAGATACTCACCTCGGAGGAGATAACTTCGATCAGGTAATCATTGATTGGCTTGTTGCGGATTTCAAAGCGAAGAACGGAGTAGATCTTTCAACTGATAAGATGGCTCTTCAGAGATTGAAGGAAGCTGCAGAGCAGGCTAAGATCACACTTTCTTCTAGTACGACAACAACAATCAACTTACCGTTTATTACAGCAAACGCAAACGGTCCTCTTCACTTGCAGGTAGAGCTCTCTAGAGCTAAGTTCGAGCAGATGATTGCACCTCTTGTAGAGAGAACAAAGACGCCATGTCTGAATGCGCTTCGCGATGCAGGACTTTCTGCAAGCCAGATCGACGAGGTAATTCTCGTAGGAGGATCTTCAAGAATTCCTTGCGTACAGACATTAGTAAAGGAGCTGTTTGGCAAAGAGCCGCATAAGGGAGTAAACCCAGACGAAGTAGTTGCGGTAGGAGCTGCAATTCAGGGTGGCATCCTAAGTGGAAACGTTAAAGACGTTCTTCTTCTTGATGTTACACCTCTTTCTCTTGGTATCGAGACTCTCGGAGGAGTTACGACAAGACTCATTGAGAGGAATACTACTATTCCTACAAAGAAGAGTCAGATCTTCAGTACCGCATCCGATAACCAGACTGCAGTATCAATTCACGTACTACAGGGAGAAAGGGAACTTGCAAGCCAGAACAGAACGCTTGGTAATTTCGATCTCGTCGGAATAGCACCGGCTCCACGTGGAGTTCCTCAGATCGAAGTAACATTCGATATAGATGCAAACGGAATCGTACACGTAAGCGCAAAGGATCTTGGAACTGGCAAGGAGCAGAAGATCGTTATCGAATCTTCTTCAGGACTTTCAGAAGCTGAGATTGAGAAAATGGTAAAGGATGCTGAGGCACATGCTGCTGACGATAAGAAGGCAAGAGAAGCCATTGAAGCTAAGAATACCGCAGAAAGCGTAGTCTACCAGACAGAAAAGGCTCTTAAGGACTATGGCGATAAGGTAACGGATGCTGAGAGAAGTTCTATTGAAAGCGCATTGCAGGATCTTAAGAATACTCTATCAAGAAGCGATGCAAGCGCAGAAGAGCTCAAGAGTAAGACTGAAGCCGTACAGCAGGCATCGATGCAGCTTGGACAGAAGATCTACGAGCAGGCTCAGCAACAGCAGAATGCACAGCCTGGACCTGATGCAGGTACAAGTTCAAGTTCTTCCAACACCAAGAACGATGACGGATCTGTAGATGCGGATTTCGAAGAGGTTAAATAAAACCTTGAAACTTTTATAAAAAGAGGAGACAGCATGGGAACATGCTGTTTTCCTGTGTTTAAAGGGGCATAAATGGCAAAGCGTGATTATTATGAAATCCTCGGAGTATCTAAGACGGCTACTCAGGACGAGATAAAAAAAGCATATAGAAAAATTGCACTTGCAAACCACCCGGATACGCATCCAAATGACAAAGCTGCGGAGGAGAGGTTCAAGGAGGCCAGCGAGGCTTATGAGATACTCTCTGATGAAAAGAAGAGGAGAAATTACGATCAGTTCGGTTTTGCCGGAGTAGACGGAGGGGCGGCGGCAGGCGGCTTTAATAACGTCTATCGTGATTTTTCAGATATTTTTGGAAGTTCTGGCGGCTTTTCCGATATTTTCGAGTCTTTCTTTGGCGGTGGAGCAAGACGTGGTGGTCAAAGACAGGGCAGGGCTGGATCTTCTCTGCGTTATGAGCTTACCATAGATTTCAACGAGGCCGTAACCGGATGTAAGAAAGAGATCTCTTTTGCTCACAAAGTAAAGTGCGAGACGTGTTCTGGAACGGGAGGAACTGGAAGAAGGACATGTCCAACCTGTCATGGATCTGGTCAGGTTGCAAGGGGAAATGGATTCTTCCAAGTCGCATCCACTTGTCCTACCTGTCAGGGCTCTGGAACAATTGTAGACAACCCATGTGCGACATGTCATGGAACTGGAACTACAAGAAAGAGCGAGAAGCTCATGGTTACGATTCCTGCGGGAGTTGAAACAGGTTCAAGACTTACACTCCGTGGAAAGGGCGATGCGGGAGAGAATGGAGGGCCTGATGGAGATCTGTACATAGTCATCACCGTACGTGACGATAAGTATTTCGTCAGAGACGAACAAGATGTATATCTTCAGATTCCAATTTCATATTCTCAGGCTGTTCTTGGGACGGATATCCTCGTTCCTACGATCGATGGAACGGAAGTCAAGGTTGCAATTCCTGCCGGAACTCAGAGCGGTAAGATCTTAAGACTGAAAGGTAAGGGATTCCCGTATGTGAACTCCACGCAACGTGGAAATATGTATATTAAGATAGTTGTAGATGTTCCAAAGCATCTATCACTAAAGGCCAAGAGGCTTATAAAAGACCTCTCACTTGAACTTGGAGAGACAGATAGGCCGACTCCTCAGGAATATGAAGAATAATGCGGACTCGTTTTCGAGCCCGTTTTTTATTATGCATAAACATTAGTTTTTACGTATCTCTTGAAGCAACAAATAAAAATGAAATATCATAGGCTTCATGGGTGAAAGAATTTACGGCTATCATGCGATAGAAGAAGGACTTAAAAAGGCTGCAGCAGGTTCTACTTTGTACTTGCTTAGAGGACCATCTGACAGACTTAGCAAACTTGAATTTCAGGCACAATGCACAGGAAAAGTCGCTGTTAAGCGTTTAAGTAAAACAGAACTAGACCGAATGGCTCCTGGCATCGACCATAGGGGTGCTGTTTTAGATCTCGGCGGTCCTAGAAAAGGGGCAAGCAGATTAAAAGAGATTGCGACTGACGATTTCCTTTTCTCTTTGGAAGAAGGAAAGAATTACATAGTCTTAATGCTTGATGGTATTACAGATCCTCATAACCTTGGTGCGATACTCAGAAGCGCAGATCAGTTCGGAGTCGATCTGGTAATAATTCCAGAGAGACGCAGCGTTCAGGCAAACGAGACAGTTGTAAAAGTTTCATCTGGTGCTGCACAGTACGTGCCGCTATCTGTCGTTACAAACCTATCTAGAGAAATTGATAAGTTCAAAGATAATGGCTTCTGGGTTTATGCGGCAGATATGAACGGGGAGTCAAGCTATAAGGAAAAGTTTGCTGAACGCACTCTTCTTGTTATGGGCAGCGAAGGAGCAGGAATATCGCAGATAGTAAGAAAGAATTCCGATTACATCGTCTCCATTCCTATGAGAGGGCATATAGACTCTTTGAACGTGTCGGTTGCAACTGGAATTCTTCTTTATCAATATAGGGCAGAGAGAAGTTAATTTTCGAAGAACTTCTCTCCGATATCCTTCCTATACCATCCTCCTTCAAGATGGAAGCTTTCGATAACCTTATAGGCTCTTTTATTCGCCTCTTCGATGCTTTTTGCCTTTCCGACTACGGTAACTGTTCTTCCTCCGATCGTTCGAGGAAGACCTTCTTTATCGGTGTCTACGGCGCCGCAGAAGATTAGAGGGCGTTTTATTATCTCGGTCCTCTTGATATGGGTCAGTCCCTTTAAAACCCTTCCTATCTTTGTATCTTCAGGATATCCTTCACTTGCAAGAACTACTGCGACGGTGAAGTCATCTGACGTGCTGAGCTCTATAGTATCGAGCTTATCTGCATTCATAGCATATAAGATCGTGAGGAGATCGTTGTTTATAAGTGGAACGAAAGCTTGTGCCGCAGGGTCGTTGAACCTCACATGGTAGTCTACAAGAATAGGGGATCTGTCTTCTTTTATGATTATGGAGAACGTCAGCACTCCTCTATACGATAACTGTTCCACTTTCATGCCATATAATGTAGGATCGATTATCTTCTTTCTTATCTCATCTTCAATGTCTTCCTTTATGGGCACGGGGCAGATTGCTCCCATTCCTCCCGTTGGAACATCCTCATCTTCGGCCTTTCTTGTGTATTCGCTTACTATTGGAAGCATGAGGTAACTGTTCTTATCAAGCAATATTGTCGCTGTTATTGGAAGACCAGGGACGAATTCTTCTAGGAAAACTGGACCTTTTTGAAGCAGTCCTTTTGCATAATTAAGTAGCTTATCCGTATCTTTAGAGCTTAACGTCTCCCTGCTAGGGGATATGTTGTTGCTCTTTACTATGAACTCCTCTCCCTTATGACGCAAAAGGTATTTCTCCATTTGGCCGATGTCTGCAAACAGGCTTCGCCTTGGAGTCGGTATGTTATGACGGTCTGTAAAGTTCCTGCTGAATGCTTTATCATCTTCGAGTTTAATGGACTTGCTTGGTGCGCCGAATGTTTTTATGCCCCTTTCGTTCAAATATTCTATAACCCCGCTAAGCAGTGGAGCCTCAGTTCCTACGAATACGAGGTCAATTGCATATTTTAGACACGCAGAATATACGCTCTGTGCGTCAGATGGATCAATGTCTGTTAACTTCTCTGCGATGTCAGGTGTGCAATAGTTGCCTCTAGCAACGAAGAGTCCGGAAATAAAACAGCTTTTGCTAAGCCACCATGTCATCGCGTGATCTTTTGCTCCTGAACCTAATACAAGAACACGCATATAAACTCCTTAATTAAACGCTAGCATATGCAAATTCACAATTCAAGAAAATTTTTTGAAAGTAACAATGGCTTTTTTCAGGCCTCTCAATATTAGCTGTTCATAAGAAAAAAGGCTTTTAAATATTCGTCTTTAGTACTGCATCTGGAAAGCTCTGCTTTTACCCTGCTTGAGTCTTTAAGACCTTTTATATATTGAGGAATGCTTTTTCTCATTTCGCGGCAGGCAAGGCTCTCTCCGTAGTACTTTATCGCAAGATCGAGATGTTCTAAGGCAGTATTAATTCTTTCTTCCTTTGATGGTGCATCATATTCGTTTCCGCTTAAAAGCGCATGGGTCTCTCTAAAGATAAATGGGTTGCCGATAGCGCCGCGGGCGAACATCACAGAATCCATCTCATATTCATTGAAATAGGAGAGGGCATCTTCTGCTTTAAAGACATCTCCCGATGCATTTAAAAGAGGGGATGAGGAATTTCCTTTCGGAAAAAGTCTTCTAAGTTCTTTAAAATATTCCTTTCTTGCGTTTCCAGCATATCCTTGGCTTCTTGTTCTTGCATGTAGGGTAAGCTCATCTGCTCCTGCATTTGCCGCAGTCTCTGCAAAAGAGAGGAAGTTTATTGAATTCTCATCCCATCCTAGACGGAATTTAATTGAGACTTTCAATCCTGTTTCGCCTTTGATCGTTTTTATCATTTCTGCGGCTTCGCTTGCATTATTCATCAATGCAGAGCCAGCTCCGGTTTTTACGACTTTTGCAACAGGGCATCCTGCGTTGATATCTATCTTTTTAAATGACGATGTATCGAAATGGCTTAACGCCCTTTTTATCTGTTCAGCCTTTGATGCAAATAACTGTAGAGTAAGATTTGTTTCCCCGTCAAAGCGTTCTAGAAGTTCCCTCGTCTTCTCACTGTCTCTTGCAAGACCTTCTGCAGAGACCATTTCCGTGACTGTCTCTTCTGCGCCGAATCTGACCGCAATTTCTCTAAATGCCTTATCTGTATATCCTGCAAGTGGTGCTAGTATTAAAGCCATGGTGAGAAAATAACATCTAAGGACATTTTTGTCCATTCTCCGCATTGCTAATTTAATTTTCTCATGGTACCTTTTGCCTATGAAAGAAAAAAAACGAAGAGAGGCTGAAGAGAAGGCCTATATCTATATAGTAAAGAATCCTAGTTATAACGATATCTGCCTATGTGCTTATGATAGCGTTCTATATCCTGGAACTCCCGTGGTTTATGAAACGAGATTCGGTTTGGATCTCGGAATTGTTACGGCAGCAGCCCCTAAGAGCGACAGGACTTACGAGAGGGGATCATGCGAAATATGCGGAGGCTGTCAAAGCTCAAGCGTAATCAGAGAGCCTGAGCTGATGGAAGTTCCCGACGATGTGGATTTCATAGATCATCTTGCAAGCCCTGAGGAGATGGAGAGATACGAGCTTAACAGTCAGAAAGAGGAGTCTGCTCTCAGAGTGTGCCGGGAAAAGGTTTTAAAGCATAAGCTTAATATGAAACTCGTCACGGCGCATTTCCTTTTAGGCGAGAGCAAGGTGATTTTCTTCTTCACTGCAGAAGAAAGGGTCGATTTCAGAGATCTTGTAAAAGATCTGGTTGCCGTATTCAGAATGAGAATCGAGCTTAGGCAGATCGGAGTCAGGGATGAATCGAGACTTATCGGAGGACTCAGCGTCTGTGGCCGTGATTATTGCTGCCATGCCCTTACTAGTCAGCTTGAACCTGTCACCATAAAGATGGCTAAAGAGCAGAATCTTTCGCTTAACAGCATGAAGATATCTGGACCATGCGGGCGTCTTTTATGCTGCTTAGCATATGAATACGATTATTATGTTGAGGAAAAGGCATCATGTCCTCCCGAGGGTACTAAGCTTAAACTTGGCAGAGATATCTGGAAAGTCACTGAGGTAAATATTCTCTCAAGGACTTTAACTGTACAAGCTCAAGAAGGACAGAGCGCATATATTCCTCTTAGTGAAGTCGAATACGACAGTTCTACAGGATATTGGGTCGTCAGTGAGGAGTTTCAAGAGGATTGGTTATAGAAAGTGCAATATTAATCCTTTTGAATATAGAAAGTTAATTAATTGTCTTGACCAAAATTATACTATTGTGATAACGTGACTAACGCTGTCGTAAATTCACTTGTATAATTTGGTGACAGAATCATAGTAAATAGTTATTCTTGGAGGAAATAAAGTGGCAAAGAAATCTTCTCAGAGAAGGGAACGCAGGAATCAGGCACGCAGACTCTTGAATCGCGCTGCTAAGAGCAAAGTTAGAACATCCATTAAGAAGTTCGAAGCTGCAATTAACGCAAACAACAAGGAAGAGGCTAGCGTACTAATGCATGAGAGCTTCAAACTTCTTGACAGTGCAGTTAATAAAGGTGTAATGCATCGCAATACTGTTGACAGAAAAAAGAGCAGAATGGCACACGCTTTCAGCAAGCTTGCTTAATCGAGGTGTATTAGATGGAAGAGAAGCTAACCAAAGCGACGATAATTGAGAACTTGCATAGCAAGCTAGGCTTGAATAGAACAGACATCCACAGCGTCATTGATGAGCTTTTTGAAGAGATCAAAGATGGCCTGAAAGATGACAAGGTCATCGAGCTTCGCGGATTTGGAACTTTTGAAGTGAGAACTCGAAAGGGAAGAGAAAAAGCTAGAAATCCCAAAACAGGCGAAGTTGTGGCAGTAGATAGGCACGGTGTTGCGATCTTCCGTCCGGGAAAAGAACTGAAAGAGTTCGTATGGAATATTCGCACAGCTAAAGAAATTGACTAAGTTTTAGGAGATTTTAGGCTTGGAAACTTTGAAGAAAAGAAGCCTCAGGACAGTCTGTTCTGAGGTTTTTATATTACTTGTAACAGCATTTGTTTTTTCCTTGGCTTTCCCAGGATTCGTTTTGGAAGAAGGCTTGGGATTTATTTCATTTTTCATCTTGATTCCTGTTTTTGCGGTAATAAGAAATACGAGTTGGAAACTTATAGCTCCATATGGCTTCATGTTCGGCTTCGTCTATTTCATATTCTTCAATTACTGGTTGTCTACGTTCCACCCGCTTGCGATATTAATCGTACCTATAATCAAAGGTGGAGAGATGTTCTTTCTCTTTCCTGCTCTTAAGGCTGCGGATACATTCTTTAAAAAGAGATCGTACATCCTTCAGGCGATTATCTGGGTTGCATATTCTTACTTATCTGAAGGCTGGTTCGCAGGCTATCCTTATGGAACGATCTGCTATGCGCTTTATAAGTACCTGCCGCTTATTCAGATTGCAGATATTACGGGAATCTGGGGAATAATATTCTTACAGGTTCTGCCCCAGGCGTTCTTAGGTGCATTCGTATGTGACAAAATTCACGACCGAGAGGCATCTTTCAAGGCTTATTTCAAGAGCAATCTCGTTGTTATTATCATATATGCGGCCTTAGTGCTTGCTTCATTGATCTACGGATTTATAAAACTTGGAGAGTGGAGCGACAAGGAAAGCGATAGGACATGGCGAGTTGCAACCGTTCAGCATGTTCATGACTCATGGCAAGGCGGACTGAGAACATATACGAGAAACTTCAATAATTTAAGACGCTATACCCTTGATGCAATCAGGCATGATCCAGATATCGTAGTATGGTCAGAGACCGCATTTGTTCCTTCAATCGATTGGAATATGATGTACGATTATGAAGGAAATCATGAAATGAGGGCTCTTGTTGAGGAGTTCATTAAGTTTGCAACCGAATTAGATGTTCCTCTTCTTACAGGAAATGCAGATGGCGAATCGATAGATCCGAATGCCGGTCCTGTTCTTGAAGACGGAAGTCTTAATAGAAAAGATTACAACAGCGTGGTTCTGTTTCAAAATGGTGCGATTGACGGAAAATATCGCAAACAGCACCTTGTGCCATTTACAGAACATTTCCCATACGAAAAGCAGCTGCCATGGCTTTACAATCTTCTTCTTGCCAATGATTATAACTGGTGGGAAATGGGAGAAGAGATCGTCGTATTTGAATCGGACGGGGTAAAGTTCTCGACCCCTATCTGTTTTGAAGACGTATTCGGCTATATTTCGGCAGAGTTCGTAAGAGACGGTGCTGATGTTATTGTCAACATGACAAATGATAACTGGTCAGGATCTGTCGCAGCTGAAAAACAGCACGCATACATTGCGATATTCAGGGCAATTGAAACAAGAAAATCCATGATAAGAGGAACCAACAGCGGCTTAACTTGCATGATAACCCCTGATGGAACTCTCGTTGATCCTATGGAACCGTTCAAGCCTGGCTACCATATATATGACGTTCCCGTATACGAGGGTGGGGAAAACACCTTCTATGTAAACCATATTGATTTATTTGCACATATTGCAGTATACGCATCTGCGGTCATTCTTGTAGCTGGCGCTATTATCAAGATCATGGATACCGTAAGGTACAGAAAGAGAAAAAATGACTAAGTGTTCTTTAATAGTAATTGGAAGCGAGCTGACAAGGGGAATCATCAGAGATCTTCATGGACAGCTCGTTTCTAAAGAGATGACGAAAATCGGGGTCCATATGTCTGAGATCGTCGCAATCCCTGATGATGGATCTATAGAGGAAATTCTTAAGGCGCTTAAGAAGAATAACGACATAATAATTGTCACTGGAGGCCTTGGACCTACGCAGGATGATATGACAAGGGAGAGCATTGCCCGTGTTTTCAACGCAGAGCTTGAGGAGGAAGAAGAGTGTCTTGAAGAGCTTGTAAAAAGGGTTGGAAAAGATAAGGCTATTGGTGCTAATGAGAAACAGGCTTTCATCCCTAAAGGATTCCATGTTATGAAGAATCCAAACGGTACTGCTCCCGGATTTTATGGCTTTGATGACAATACTTTTGTCTTTGCCCTTCCTGGCCCTCCTAGAGAGATGGAACCGATGTTCTACTCATCCGTTTTGCCTAAAGTAAGGGAGATTTTAGATGTTCCCGATGTCAAAAGGGTTGAGTTCTCCTCTTTTATTACAGCAGAGGCCCGTCTTGAAGAACTTACTGAGAAATATCCATCTGTTGAATGGGGAACAAGGTTTCAGGATTATAGGATTAGCCTTTATGCGAGTGCTAATGATGCAAATGAGGTTAAGAATGCAATCTCAGGTTTAAAGGAAGAAACCGGACCTTATAGGATCGTGGATGGGAATAAAGAGGCTTTGGATCTTCTTATTGATGAGCTTAAGTCAAAAAGATTGACAGTCTCCACTGCAGAAAGCTGTACAGGAGGTCTTCTTGCATCTCTTTTGACGAGCAGAAGCGGATCAAGCGAATATTTCATGGGTGCAGTAGTATCATATAGTCCAATTGTGAAAAGAGATCTGTTAAAAGTTCCTTCTTCTATTATTGAAGAGCATGGAGTTGTTTCTACCGAATGTGCCGCAAAAATGGCAGAAGGGGCTCTTATGTGCTGCCAATCGGATGTTGCTGTTTCCATCACAGGCGTAGCTGGTCCTGATAAGAGCGAAGGAAAAGATCCTGGCTACGTATGCTTTGGTTTTGCTATGAAAGGAAGGAATACCCGTTCAATAAAACTGAATTTCACATCATGGGGACGTGATTCTATCAGAAAGAGAGCCTCTGTTTCTGCAATGCTTTTCCTCCTCGCGTACATTAAAGGGGAAGATGTAGAAGAAATGGCTGAAAAATGGAGGAACATATGAGTCTTGAAAAAGTAATGGCATATTTGAAAGAGCGTGGCTATGATAACAGGGTAATCCTTTTTGACGTATCGAGCGCCACTGTATCTCTTGCTGCAAAGGCTTTAGGCTGCGATGAGAAGCTTATTGCTAAAACGCTTGCATTTAAAAATGGCGAGAGCGCCGTCGTAATCGTCACTGCAGGCGATACGAAAATCAACAATGGGGAATTTAAAAGGAAATTCGGATTCAAGCCTTCCATGCTATCAGCAGATGACACGGAGCGGATTACAGGACACAAGGTTGGCGGGGTATGCCCGTTTGCCCTTAATGATGATATCGAGGTCTATCTGGATGAGTCTTTAAAGCGTTTTGAAACCGTATATCCTGCGGTGGGAACTTCAAATAGCGCAATACCATTAAGTCCAGAAGAACTCTTTACGCTATCTAATGCGAAAGAGTGGGTTCATGTCGCAAAGATCGTAGAAGAGGATGCCTGATCATAAAATAGATCGGGCATTGCCTTTGAAAATACGATTAAAAATAATAAATAAAGTATAAAAACTTAGATTGACATGAGTCTGATCAGATAATATAGTTATTAGCGAATAAAGAATTAACCGAATAATAATCATTTCATAGTTATTATTAGAAATCAAAAATTATAATTAAATGGAGTTTTTCTCAATGTCTGATGAGACAGTAAAAGAAGAGGTAGAAGTCCCTGCCGAAACTGAAGTAAAGAAGAGAAGGGGCAGACCTAGAAAGCAAAAAACTGAGAATAAAACAGTTGAAAAAGAGGAAAAAGGATTAGAAGATGCAAAAGAAGGGGAGAAGAAGATATTTAAAATCTCCAAGGCATCAAGAATTAAAATCGTAAAAAAAGAAGAAGAGCAGAGCGAGCCTGAAATTATTGATAATAATGATACCACATCATCTCAGATGGAACTTCCGCTTAGCTTAGAAGAGCCAAGCGATGGTGTAAGTTCTCCTTACGCTCTTCCTCCTCAGGATAATGAGGATGTATCTGAAAGCATTGAATCTAAAGAGGAAGAAAAAGCGGAAGCGGAGATTGAAGTGCAGGATGATCAATCTGAAGAGCTACCTGCAGAACAGGAAGAAGTAAAGGATGAATCCTCTTTAGACGGGCAGGATGCAAAAAAGAAGAACGATCAGAGATTCGACCGCTATAATAGCAAGGGCAAGAAAAATGGTAAAAAGAGAGAGGACTACCCTATGGAAGTCAATCTCGAAGAAAATCCAGATGCCCCTAAGCTTTATCTCTCTGTTTTAACTACAAAACACATAGATCAGCTCAGAGAGCAGGCAAGGACTATGGGGATCAGCGAGGATGTTATTCTTGATTCAAGAAAGAGCGAGCTGATTTATAAAATGTGTCGTCTGCATTCCCAGTCCGGCGGTGCCTTACTAGTTGAAGGCGTATTGGATATCATGCAGGAAGGGGCATACGGCTATCTAAGATATGCTGTAAATAATTATCTTCCTGGAGGGGAGGACGTATATGTATCTGCCCCTGTAATCAAAGCGACAGGACTTAAAACTGGTGATACTGTCTTTGGCCAGATCAGAGCTCCAAGGGACGGAGAGAAGGCTGCTGCGATGATAAAAGTATTTAAAGTAAATGGAGAAGATCCTAAAGTTGCGAAGCTGAGGGCTCCGTTTGACAGCCTTACCCCACTATTTCCAGATGAAAGACTGCGCCTTGAGGTTATCGAGGAAGGAAAGCCAAGCGATCTTTCTACTAGAGTTGTTGATCTTTTCTGTCCAATCGGAAAAGGCCAGAGATCTATAATCGTTGCTCCTCCAAGAACTGGTAAGACAGTGCTTATGCAGAAGATTGCAAACGCAATCAGTACGAATCATCCTGAAGTCAATTTAATCGTTCTACTCGTAGATGAAAGACCTGAAGAGGTTACTGATATGAGAAGAAACGTTAAGGCTGAGGTTATCGCATCTACATTCGATGAGCAGGCTACGCATCATGTTCAGGTTGCTGAGATGGTAATTGAAAAAGCGAAGAGACTTGTTGAATATAAGAAGGATGTCGTAATCTTATTAGATTCCATTACCCGTCTTGCAAGAGCTTATAACCAGACGGTTCCAGCTTCCGGCAAAATACTATCTGGCGGAGTAGATTCGAATGCTCTTCATAAGCCTAAGAGATTTTTCGGTGCTGCGAGGAACATAGAGCAGGGTGGAAGCCTCACTATTATTTCGACAGCTCTTATTGAGACAGGTTCTAGAATGGACGAGGTTATCTTCGAAGAGTTCAAAGGAACTGGAAACAATGAAATCGTACTTGACAGGAAGATGGCAGACAACCGCAAATTCCCTGCAATTAATATCAAGAAGAGCGGTACTAGAAGAGATGATCTTCTTCTATCTGAAGATATACTTACAAGGGTGTTCCTGTTAAGGACTGCATTCGGCAATCTTGATGATATGGACATGTCAGTATCCCTTATTGACAAAATGAAGAAAAATAACAACAATAAGGAGTTCCTTGACAGCATGAATTCGGCAAGTGTCAATTCTGCGATGAGGAGCATATAAAAAGACGTACCCTTTCTGTTTTAAGCAGAGAGAATTACATAGACTCGGAGGAAAAAGAAAATGAAGAAGGACATCCATCCTAATTATGAACTACAGGAAGTTCGCTGCTCATGTGGCAACGTTATCAAGACAAAGACTACAAGCAAGAATTTAACAGTTGAAATCTGTTCTGCTTGCCACCCATTCTTCACAGGCACACAGAAGCTTGTTGATACTACGGGACGTGTTGAGCGCTTCAACAAGAGATACAACAGAAGTCAGAACAACTAACTCAAGGGGCCTGAAGAGATTCAGGCTCGTTTTTTTTCATTTCGTCACCTATATCTTTTGATCTCTCCGTCGCTAATAGCATATAAAGTTCGATTTTTGTCTCTTTAAGACTAATAAATTGAAAAATTTCCTTGCGTCTGTTATGAATGGATGTAATTATTAAGAAAAAAAGCAAGGGGTGTTTTTATGTATAGGGTGCTAGTTCATCATAGAAACGAGTATGGGGAAGAGCCGGAGGTTGTTGTAGACGTTCCCGGCGTTATGACAATATTAGGATCATATTCAGATTACTGTAATGGATATGCCTTGATGTGTACGAATACTCAAGGTCTCAGGCTCGCAATTTCGAGAAGAAGCGACAATACTGTTAAAGTTTATAACCATACGATACAAGATAGGAAGAAGTTTCAGCTATCCGGGCTTAAATGCAAGGCGGATGATAAATGGATCGGAACTGTTAAGGCCGTGTTCATCGCATTGCAGCATGATGGAATAACGCTTCCAGGAATGGATATCAGCATCACTGGGCGTACGGCGCACTCCGATTACGATACGCTATCTGCAGCCGTTGCCGCAGGTTTTCTAATCGCATTCAATGAGCTTTTGGATCTCTCTTTAGACTTAAATGACATGATAAGAATCGCTCATGCTGCAAATTCATATTCAAACGGTTCTTCCCGCCTTAGGGATCTGATGACGCTCTTCATTATTAAGAAAAAAGAGCTAGTATTATTCGATCTTGAAAACTATTCCTATAAGACCATGGAAGATCCTTTCGACACGGATGAGATTGCGACATACATTCTTGATTGCGGAATTCCTAAGAGCATCCTTTATGAAGAGGAAAGAAAAGTTCAGGAGATCACAAAAGAGACGATGGAGCTCATAAGAAAGACTATGGAGAAGGGTATCAGGCTCAGAGACTACAGCCCAAGGGAATTAAAGTACAAAAGGGGTCTTGCAAATGAGAATGCGCTGCGCTATGCAAACTTCACCCTTGAAGAGTCTTCTAGGGCGCTTAAGGCATGGGATGCTTTGCAGCACAGCGATAGGAATCAATTCTCGAAACTTCTTCTTGAACAACAGGACGGAATTTATGAGGATCTTGAGGTAACTAGTCCTGAAGTCGAGTGGCTTATAAAGAGGGCTAATGAAAATCCTCATGTGTATGCGAGCTCCCTGATCAGCATGGGACTAAGCGGGCACATACTGATAGTCGGAGATAGGGATTTGATTCCGGATTTTGAAGATAAGCTGAATGCCTATGAACGCATATTCGACTTCCATGCAACGCTTAGGCCATTCTCTCCTACAGGTGGCGTTAGAATATTAAAAGATGACGATACTATTAGTTAATGATGACGGCTATAAGGCAGAAGGGATAATCGAACTAGAAAAGGTCCTCCTTGAGTATGGACACGAAGTATATGTAAGCGCTCCAAAGAGCGAGATGAGCGGTATGGCTCATGCGATGACGGTTAACAGGTCGCTTACAATTACAAAATATGCTGAGAACCATTACTATATGGATGGCACGCCTGTAGACTGCATACTATATGCAAAACGTTTTGAAGAGCCGCTCTTTCCTAAAGAGCCGGATCTTGTAATTTCTGGAATCAACAGAGGCTATAACCTTGCAACCGATATTCTTTATTCAGGGACATGCGGAGCTGCGCGTGAAGCGGTTTTCTCTGGTTTTAAAGCGATTGCCCTTTCTGCTGAAAAACTTGACTACAGGATTGCTGCAGATTTCGTTGCATCTAATCTTGATAGGCTTTATAGCGTATTAGACGATAGCAGTTTTATAAATATAAACTTTCCTTCCTCTTTTAACGGTAAAGCCAAGATAACAATTCCTGGTGAAGTAAGATACCGTGACAAGGTCGATCTGATAGAAAAAGACGGGGATTCTTATAAGGTTAAGATCAGTAGCGTTATCCGCAACGAGGTGAAAGTTGAAGGGGAGTTGAACGACTTTGAAGCCTGTGCCCTCTCTTATGCATCGATTTCTTCTGTCTCTGTAAGATATGGCGACAATATTGCTGCCAACTTGAAACTTAAGAAGGCTTTTGATGAGCTGGGATGACATATGCTCCAAATGCGGACTCTGTTGCAGGGAAAAAGCAATAGATGGGAAATATCTTATTTTCTTTGACTCCTACTGCCAGTTTTATAATAGTTCCTCAGGCCTTTGCAGTGTTTATAATGAGAGATTTAAAAAGTGCAAAGCCTGTAGGAAGGTGAATATATTTAGAGCGGCCTTTGCCTCCTATCTTCCTCCAACCTGTTCATACGTCATCTGGGCTAAAAAACACCATATAAGATTTGCTTTTTCAAAAGAGGTAGTCCTCGCGCAATCAAATGAGGAAAAATAGTCTTATCTATAAACTTGACTACAGTATTAATTAAGGCTAACTTATTAGCGATTAGTTAGGACTTTTTTATGGATAAATATATATATTTAGATAATAACGCAACAACTCAGATGGCTCCTGAAGTAAAGGAGATAATGAAGGAAAACGAGGATCTCTATGCAAACGCATCGAGCATGCATACGCTAGGAAGAATGGCGGAAAGCGCTATCGAGTGGGCAAGAGAGGAAGTAAGGGCCTTAATAAACGCTGATGATAAGAGAGAGATAATCTTCAACAGCGGATCGACAGAGTCAAATAATACTGTTTTCAACATCTTCAGAGAGATTGCAGATGAAAAGGGTAAGAAAGACCGTCTTATCTTAAGTGCAGTTGAGCATCCAGCAAGCATCGAGTGTGCAAAATACCTGAAGAAGAAAGGGTACAAGGTGGATTTCATCCCCGTTGATAAGATCGGTATGATCGATTTGGATGCATATGAAAAGATGATGGGAGACGATGTAGCTCTCGTTTCCGTAATGTGCGCTAATAACGAATCCGGCGTTATAATGCCAGTAAAAGAGGTTTCGAAAATCGCAAGAAAGTATGGAGCCCTCGTTCATACGGATGCGACTCAGGCGATAGGAAAGATCCCTGTCGACGTAAAAGATATGGATGTCGATTATCTAAGCCTCTCCGGACATAAGTTCTACGGACCAAAAGGTGTTGGAGCTCTTTATATAAGAGTGGGAGTACCGCGCTTTACATATCTTCACGGAGGACATCAGGAAGGTGGAGAGAGAGCCGGAACATATAACACTCAGGGCATCATAGGACTTGGAAAGGCCGCTGAGCTTGCAAGGGTAAATCAGAAAAAAGAAAGAGATTACCTGTGGTCCTTGAGAGAGGCATTGAAGAAAGGAATCGAAGAGAAGATTGAAGGAGTTACTTTCAACGGATCTGATGACTATGAGACTGCGCTTCCTGGAACTCTTGACGTATCTTTTGCATCTGCAGAGGGCGAAAGCATTCTATTGTATCTTGATCTTGAGGGCATTGAGGTATCGACAGGAAGCGCATGCGCATCCGGGTCTCTAGAGCCAAGCTACGTTCTTCTTGCGACAGGACTAGATATCGAGCTTGCTCACGGTTCTATAAGATTTTCTTTTGGCCGCTATAACACGATGGAAGAAGTTGAAATAGTGCTCGAAAAACTTCCACCGATTATTAAAAGAATTAGAGAGATGAGCACTAGGAAGGTGTAATTATGGCAAGTAGTTTTTTCTCTGAATGGGTTTATACAGACACTGTAAAGGATCATTTCATTAATCCGAGAAACATATGGAAGGAGGATGACGATTTCACTCCGGACGGGGTAGGAGAGGTCGGATCTTTAGCCTGCGGCGATCAGATGAGGGTCGGCATAAAGGTTGAAGACGGAAAAATAAAAGATCTTAGATGGCTTACATACGGCTGCGCAAGCGCTATAGCAAGCACGTCTATGATGAGCGAGATGGCAAAAGGTATGAGTCTTGAAGAGGCTTACCACCTATCTCCGAAAGATATTACTGAGGAGCTTGGAGGACTGCCGGAACATAAGTTCCATTGCTCAGTGCTAGGAGATAAGGCTCTCAGGGCCGCAATCGATGATTACCTTGAGAAGAACCATATGGATAACCCTTACAAGGCAAAGACTGCGAAGATCATTTGCGAATGCAAGGGAGTTACCGATCAGCAGATTGAGGAGCTTGTAAAGACGGATCAGGTTAAGACTCTTGATGATCTGATTAGGCTTACAGGAGCTACAACCGGTTGTGGAAAATGTAAAGAGAAGATTGCCGCAGAACTTGCGGAACTTCTTCATATCTATAATAAATAATGGTTTCGATATTCAAAGAATCTGTAAAAGATGCGCTCTATCCCAATAAGGATGGAGTGCTATCTACAAGAAATAAGTCCTTTATTGTACATCCTGCAGAGGAGATGAGTGCGAAAGAGATAAAAAAACTCAGAAACAGCTTGCATCTCTCCACTGCTTATTTCGCCTCAATTCTAGCTGTAAATATTAAAACAGTGCAATCATGGGAAAGCGGTGAGAACAGCCCTTCCGGTCCTGCTCTCAGAATGCTCAACATGATTAAAAAGAATCCCGATTTTCTTCTTGATATGAAGATCGTAGAGGAAACTTTCGTTTAGACTGCACCATATACGCTAGATCCTATGAACTCTCTTAAAATTGAATCGCTTGGAACGAGTGTAGAATCTGCAGGAGATATGAAAGATAGAAATGATAGCAGCCTTTGTGCAGATGGATATGCATCCTTATCCTCTTTCTTAACCCTCCTAAGAAGCGGTATTGCCTTCGGCGCAAGTATTGCAAGCTCATAGTCTAAAGCGCTGTTAATCATTACATCTGCGTTATTCTGATATGGAAAGATATGGTTTTTCTCGCCTCTTTCAACGCTAGGCCACCTGTTTAGAGTTTCAATTGCATCAAATCCTCTTGTCCTGTTATCACGGACTATCCTTCTTAAAATCCTATTGTCGGTCGTGCTTATTCTCGTAGAGGAATCTAGGTTTAATAGGGTAAGTGCTGAGATGTAGATCTTAAAGCTTAGAGATGGATCTAGATCTGGCAAGAGATGAGGATTTAAGCCGTGAATGCCTTCAATAATCAAATAAGTATTATCATCCATTTTGAACTCTTGCTTACTAAAGATTGTCTCCTGTTTAATGAAAGAGAATGAGGGAAGATGAACGCCTTTTCCGCTAAGCAAATCTTTCACGTTCTCTTCAAAGAGATCTGTCTTTAAGGCTTCAAGAACCTCATAGTCATAGTCTCCGCTTTCATCTTTTGGAACTTCCGCTCTTGGCTTATAGTAGTCGTCGAGACTTATTTTTATCGCCTTTTTCCCAAGTATTTTCAATTCGTCTGCAAGCTTTAAGCTGAACGTCGTCTTTCCTGATGAAGATGGGCCTGCAATGAATATGAGTCGTGCGCTCTTCTTATCGTTTATCATATCGGCGATCTTTATTATCTTTCTTCTCTGCTGTGCTTCCATCAGTCTTATAACGTCTTTAATACTTCCGTTTGCAATACTTATATTGAGGTCTCCAAGGCTGTTTATGTTTAGGGCCTCCTCATTCTTTCTGCTCTCTTCAAATACGGAGAAAAGCAGTTTGTTATCTGTAAATGGAAGTATTTTCTCTATTGACCTTGACTGTGGATAGCGCAGTAACAGCCCCCCTTCGTACTCCATCAGATCCCATAGCGTTACGATTGAGAAGTCTGGAAGGACAGGCTCTGTGTAAAGCTGCAGATATGATCCGCATTTTGTAAATTCGTATCCGCTTTGATTTATAGATTCAAGTAGTTCCTTTGTCTCGCTTTGTGCGTTCTCCTCTGCATATCTGATCGCATCTTCATGGCTTAACACTACATTTGCAATCTCTGTCTTCTTTTTCACTATATTATTCATAGCGTCTTTCAAATCCGATATGGAGAACGACGGGGAGTCTTCATATCTGAAATAATAGCCGTCTCCAAGGCTATGTCCTATAGATAGCGGTCTTCTTGGGTATACAAGACTTGATGCGTATGATAAAAGAAGTGTCAGCGTTTTCCTATATATCCTTTTCCCAAGGCTTGAGAATAGTTTCACGCTCTCTATATCTCCTTTTGCCTCGATCCTCTCAGATAATGATTTCAGTTTTCCATTTACAAGCAAGCCAACGGTTGGATTATCGCTATAGCTTTTACCGTCGTAAGATGCTAATGACTTATAAAGGCCTAGATATTCAGCCTCAACTTTTTTTCCATCAAGGTATGTAATTATCTTATCCATATATAAAAGATACCAAGAAGAATCTGAGTTGTCGAACAAATAAAAGTGGAGATTGAAAGTATTAGCCATATTAATGGCAAGCGTCGTAGTGATGTTGTGTAAGGTATTGTGAAAATGGAAAGAAAATCAAATGCCGGTAATTAATGCTTTCACTGCAAAAAAACTGACTTTGGTGTATCATCTTTCTTGATGAGCATACTGTATATCGATTTAAAAGAGAAAAAGGTTGAGACTGTAAAGGACAGGAAAGAGAGTGGGTATTATCTATTAAAGGCTTTAAGCGACGAGAAAAAAGACAGAATAGTCTTTCTCTCTATTGCTGAAGAGGCCATGTCGATTAAAGGGGCGAATAATGCGCTTTTCTCTTACTACGATCCTCTTAAAGATAAAATAGCCTATTCTTATTCTCCTCTGCAATTTCCTTTTGTCTTAAGCAACTTAGGATATACAGCACTCATTCTTGATAACAGATCAGATTCTTTAAGCTATGTCTCTTTACGTGGGGATAAGATAGAGATAAAAGAGAGTCCATCTTTTTTACGTCATGACGAATTTAAAGCATCCTGTTCTTTAAAAGACGATGACATAGTTGCATCTACGTCCATCGCTGCTGAAGAGGGAATAAAGATTTCAGCCTTTTATGAGAATGGAAGAGAGATAGGAAGATGTTTAGGGTATGCGTTCTCTATTCTGAATTTAAAGGGGATTGTTGTTCAGAATCTTGCAAAGAAGAGGACTGAGAGCAGCGAATCAAAAAAGTATGTAAAAGACGTGCTGTCTTCTGACTTGTCTGATATATTGAAACGTTCCAGCACGTCTTATTTTGTTAAGAGCGTAGAGGAACGAGGAGCTCTCTCTATCGATAATTTTAAAAGACGAAGAGACAGAAGAGCAATTTTTCTAGATGGAAGTTATTTAAAAGAGAAGGTAGGGGTATATAGCTCATCATGTCTTGACTGCCCGCTTTTATGTAAAAGAATACTTCAGGACGGATCTGATGCTCCGTCGTTAATTGACGTTATCGCTCTTGGCTCAATGCAGGATATTTTCTCTTCTGACAAAGTTCTTTCTCTTAAAAAGGCCGTATATGAAAAAGGCCTAGACACTATAGAAGCAGGTGCGATGATTGCACTCTCTGGACTATCTTTTGAGAAAAAACTTGATCTGATAAAAACATATAAGGGAGAAGATTATCCTTCTTATAAGACTGGTGGGCATTCGCTTCTCTTTGATCCAAGAGGACAAAAAGAGAGTGCGCTTTTCTTGTCTTTAGGAGATCTTAATCTTCCTCTATTTACTTTGTATGGCAAAAGGGATGTTAAGGATGAGCACCTTGTTGCTGTATTTGCAATCTATGAAAGAGCTCTTAGATATGCTCTTACCAATAAAGGGCTTCCTTTTTTGGGCAGTTATGTTGCATATATCTATAAGATGCCTCTTTTGGCATACCACTCTGTATCCATCTTTAAAATTTATATCGAGAATTTGACTTTGTTTTCATTCAAGGCAGAAGAGCTTTTGAGAGAAGGTCTTGAGATAATAAATAATCTGAAAGAAGAAAACTATGCGTTTGATGATCTTTTCCTATATTCCACATCTTCAAAAAAAGAGCTTAGCACGCTTAATATTACAAAGCTGAAAGAGTATTACAAAACAGAAAAGAGAAGGCTGGAGTTAAGGCTTTTTAAAAAAGTTGAAAAGATTAAAAAATAAGTTCTTTTATCAAGAAGGAGTGTGGGAAAGTAAGAAGCTCTATCTTTTTCTCGCTTAGCATCGCATAACTCTTTCTTTTATCTCTTGGTCTTGATGGAGATCCTGGATTTAAATGAATAATACCGTTTATATTTTCAAGCATTGCCACATGCGTATGTCCTGATATAAAGACGTCTCCTGATGATAGCTGAAAGGATGATGAAGAGTATCTGTCTCCGTGCGTTATTACTATATCTCGTTCGTTGTCATGGATTTCTAAAAAATCCCTAGGCCTTTTAAGAAGTTCGTAATTATGGTAGTAGTCCATATTCCCCATAACCGTTCTGAAATCTATTAAAGACGCCTCTGCTTCCATATTAAGAGTAGGGGTGAAATCTCCTGCAGATAAAACTGTATCGCAGTTCTTTTTCTTTGCGATCTTAAGCAGCTTTAAAAACGCATCCTCATCCCCATGGATATCAGAAAATACTAAATACTTCATATTCTTCATTATAAAATAAATTTTTATTTTTATGTGATTTCGTAATTCAAATGTGATTTTATGCTATATTTATTATATAGCAAGCTAATGTGAGAGAATATAAGGAGAAATGGACATGGATAACAAGACATCTGCAGAAATAAAAATTTTTGATAAATACATAAAAGAAATGTCTGTTCGTTATAAAAAAGATCCAATTTCTTCTCAAAAAGAAGCGCTAGAAGCTTTAAAGAGAACTGGTGTTGTTAATAGAAAAGGAAAAACAAAAGAAAAGATAATTTCTTGGGGGTAGTATTGTATAGTAAACTTCCTAATCTCGTACTTGGATTTCATGGTTGTAGTTCAGAAGTGTATGAGAAAGTAATAACAGGTAAGGAACAGCTTAAACCAAGTAACAATACCTATGATTGGTTAGGTAACGGCATATATTTTTGGGAACAGAATTTAGAAAGAGCAAAAGAATGGGCAGAGTTTAGATATAAAGATAAAGCCGATGTATTAGGTGCTGTAATTGATTTGGGATATTGTTTAAATCTTACAGATAGTGCAGGTTCGGAAATTCTCAGACTAGGGTATTCTTTATTACAGCTTAGATGTAGTGTTGCTGGTGTCGATATTCCTAAAAATAGATCATTGAAAAAATCATCTGATATTCTAATACGTGATTTAGATTGTGCAGTAATTGAGCAGATCCATGACTATAATAAAGAAAATAAAAAACGTGAATATGATTCAGTAAGAGGAATATTTACAGAAGGTGATCCTCCTTATGAAGGATCTGCTTTTTTTGAGAAAACTCATGTTCAACTTTGCATAAGGAATCTTAATTGCATCAAAGGTTATTTTAAACCTTTGATGGAAGATACTCGGTTTGATTTACCTTAAGTTGCTACGAAATATACGAAGCGCCTTAACTAATATCAAAATATATATAAAGATCATAAAAATCATATTGTTTTAAATGACTTTTAAGCCTTCGTGTGTTATCTTTTTGGCATAAGGTAGGAGTACTATGCAAGAGAAAGAGCTGACGCTGAAAGATGGGCACCGTTTATTTTACCGCGTTTGGCCTGTAGAAAGGCCAGTGGCTACAGTACACATCAACCATGGTATGGCAGAACATAGTCTTAGATATGACGATTTCGCCACTTTCCTAAATGGCCATGGGTTTGTCGTCTATGCTCAAGATCATAGAGGACATGGATATACCTGTGAAGAGGATGAGAAGGGATGGTTTAGCGAGAAAGACGGATGGTCGTTAGTATGTGATGATGCATTTGAACTCGATAAGATAATAATGGACGATTATCCTTTGCTCTCTCATTTCATCTTTGGGCACTCTATGGGCTCTTTCATCTCTAGAATCTGTTTAGCACGCCATAGTGAAGAGTATGATGCCGCTGTAATATGTGGAACAGGATCATATCAAGGAATAATAGGAAAGGCTGGACAGGCTATTGCTAAAAGCCATGCTAAGAAATGGGGATCTAAGATGAGAGATCCGGATCTGGATAACCTGGCTTTTTCCTCTTATGGCAAGCATTTTAAAGGAGAGGGGAAATTTTCTTGGCTTTCAAGAGATAGAAAAGAGGTGGAGAAATATGAGAAGGATCCCCTTTGCGGCTTCGTTTGCTCTTCAAAGTTCTATTGCGATCTCATTGAATTATCAAATCAGGCGAACAATAAGAAAGAGGTCTTGAAGGTCAGAAAAAGCCTTCCTATTTTTATTATTAGCGGATCTGAAGATCCTGTTGGCGGATATTCGTCTGGAGTTAAGAAAGTATATGCTTTATATAAGAACGCTGGACTTGAGAATGTCGAAATGAAGCTTTATGAAGGCGCAAGACATGAGATTCTGAATGAAACTAACAAAAATGAAGTCTATAATGATATCGTTTCGTTTTATAATAAGATCTTGAAAGAAGGCAGTGAAGAATGACGGAAAAGCTAAAAAAGCTAGCAGCAAAGTATCAGGCATTCATAGACTGGTGGAAAGATTATGCTAAGGTTCTTTTGCTTTCTTATACGAGGATATCTCGCGACAATGTTTCTATTCTTGCATCTGGAATGGTCTATTCAACATTGATATCCATCATTCCGTGTATTGCTTTCCTCTTTGCCTTTTTTTCTGCTTTTGGTGTTCTTCAGACCGTGATCGACATGCTTACTGCGTTTTTGGTAGATACCCTTGGTGATCAATCAGGGCATGAAATCATCTCTGTTCTTGAGGCATTGACAGGGAACGCCTTAAGTCTCGGCGTATTCGGTGTTATTTCATTTTTGATCACCAGCATTCTCCTCATTAACAGGGTTTATACGGTTATTAATAGAATATTTAGGACGCAGCCCAGATCAAGTACGCTCAAAAGGTTTACGACGTTTTTGACCCTCTTGATAATCGCTGTGCTCGTTATAATATTTTTTATCGCTCTTCAGTCTAGAGTGGAGGAATTGCTTAGCAATATCAACAGAGAAAACCGGTTTGCAAGCGCCTCATCGACATTTTGGGATATTATAATAGCTGTCGCATTGCTTTGGGCAGGACTTTTCTCAATCATTTTCTTACTGCCTAATGCAAAGATAAAATTCTCAAGTGCTGCTGTAGGCTCTTCAACAGGCGTTGTCGCCATCCTTATTGCGACAGAAGTGTTCAAACGCATGATAGTAGGATCTGTAAACTATTCGATCATATACGGATCGCTTGCATCCCTTCTGTTTATGCTCATTTATTTCTATTTATTCTGGTATATCATAATGGTATCGGCTGAGATTACATATGTTCATCAGTTCAGGCCGGATAAAGGACTTATCAAAGGACGTCCGGAAAGTCCTTTGTCTCAGATAAGCGAAGGGGTTAACCTTCTTCTTCTTGTCGCAGATAAATATAGTTCAGGAGAAGGTGCTACGACTGAAAAAGAGCTTATAAGGAAGCTTGCAGTTCCATCAAGCAAACTTTACGGTTATATTAACTGTCTTGAAGACGGTGGAATAATTATGGCCGTTAATACGCAGCGCAGTGCGTTCGTTCCTGCAAAACCACTTGATAAGATCTATTTGAAAGAGGTTCTTCATATTCTCTATGGAAGCGAGAGAAAGGATAGGGAGGACATTCTTACGATGGGTGAGGCTGTTGCTCAAGAGATGGAAGATAAAGGCATAAAAGGTCTTGAAGACATCTCTATAGAAAACCTTATGGAGAGGCTATGATAATCACTAAAAAAGATAGAAAGAGTTTAAAAAGATCTGATTTTGCAACATTGCCAGATATTAAAACGGGATTTGTAAGAGATGAGATAGATGATGAGACGGGATTAAGGCTCGTTTATTTGAAAAATCCAAGTACGCAGGGAGATGATTCAATGACTTTCATCTCCCATTCGATTGCAGCCATGGAAGATGATATGTTGATTTTCGTCGCGTCCATTGAATCTCTTGATTTAAGAGAACTTGCAATCGCACTTTCAGAAAGCCTTAAAAACCTTCAGAACGATTATAATGCTAAAGGCTATTTTACAGAGCCTCATATGGTCTTATATGGAAATGGAGATAAGGAGGATATCGGGAGATATCTAGGGGCGAAAGACGATGAAACAATCTTCGATTTTCTTAGGGGGCTGTTTGAAGATTCTTTTGTCGAAGAGAGCGACGATGAGGACTACTCGGCTTGGCTATACTAAGGTCTTCTTGTATAGCGGGGTATAGACCATACTTCCATTCCTTCTCTCTGAGAGCATTAGGACAATCTCGTTTACTTTTTCTTTAAAGCCGTCATATGGGCCTAGATTCTCTTTTGCATACGCCCTTCTAAATAGCGTGATATGAGCCTTAAAAGCCCTGTCTTCAAGTTTGAAATCACAGTCTTTTAAATTTTGAGTCAGATGTCGCTCAAGGCTTTCAAGGTCTTCAGATCTATCACATTGAAGGAAGTAGATTTTCTCTTTTTCTCTCGATCTTTTAAACGACGATATCTTTCCGTTTAAATATATGCTAAACGGCTTGGATTCGATCTTATTCATTGCGCTTTTTATATTGTTGAGTCTCTTTTGTTCGACCTCTCCTAAAAAGGCCAGTGTAAGATGAAAATTCTCAGGAGGCACTATCGTTCCTTTCTCTTCCAGTTTGCCATATACGTCTTTTTGTATGTTTTGGATATAAGATTTACATCCCCTGCTAAAATCGATTGCTATAAATAATCTCATTTCATTATTATAGCACAGCATCATATTTTTGCGGATAATTAAGGCATGAGAGATATAATCCTTAGACCTTTTACGACAGATGATATTAACAGCTTATATGAAATGTTAAGTGATAATGAGACTGTGCGTTTTATGCCTATTCAGCCTTTTAAAACTATCAGAGATGCCACCTCCTTTTATGAGAATGTCATTCAGAGGAACATTGAAAACGGAGGAAAGTATTATGCCATAGTCCTTGATAGGGCTGTCATAGGGCAGATTAATCTCTCCTCCTCTGCAAGTAATGACATTGGCTATTCGATTAAAAGGGAACACTGGGGACATGGGCATGCTTCAAAAGCGCTTTCTCTGCTTTTAAATGAGATAGAAGAGGAGGGCAGGCTTTCATTTATAACAGCGACTCATGATGTGAATAATCCCCGATCAGGGAGAGTGATGCAAAAGGCGGGTCTTGTTTATAAGTACACGTATGTTGAGCCTTGGTGTAAAGGATTTGACGTATCGTTCAGACTCTATCAGAAGAATTTTAAAGCCGGTGAATCCACATATATGGAATACTGGGAAAAATATGAGAGGCACTTTATTGAAGAGATATAAAAAATGGATGTGCCTCAGCACACCCATTAAATATTAATAACGCTTTCCAAAGTTGCTGATTGCAATTACAACAGCGTTAATTCCGATTAAGATCATATATATTCCTATTAGGTAGCTTGCCGATATCATGGAAATGAGCGGACGGAATATCATGAGTATGCCAAGTATAAGACCAAGAATGCTCAAAATAAGGGTAATATAGTATGTCGCTCTTCCTGCTATTATTTTCAATTCGTCAATGTGTGCAAGCTGCGATATTGAGTGTGCGATGAACCATATTGGAAATACGATCGAAATAGCAACTATTCCTGCCCTCGGATATAAGAATAACATGACTCCTGCCATTACGCTTAGAATTCCCGCAATAAGCGATATAGTAGGGCCAAATCCTGAATATCGTTCTATCTTTACGAACATCACGATGTCTGCAATGCCTTGGATAATCGCTAAAACGCCGAAAAGCGACATTAACGTGTTAAGAGCGATTGCTGGGCGAATAAAAGTGAAAACTCCCATTATGATAAGAAGTATTCCTATCACAAGTTCAAATATTCCAAAACCTGACTTTCTTTTCATCTTGCTTCTCCCGAGTTCAGAATATTCATGAACTCTTCACCTGTGATCGTCTCTTTTTCATAAATGTACTTGGCAAGCTCATCAAGCTTTTCTCTGTTCTGTTCTAGCATGGATACAGCCTTGTCATGCTGTTTTCTAATGAGTTCTATAACCTGTGCGTCTATCTCTTTCTGAGTCTCGGCAGAGCAGGCTAGAGAAGTATCTCCTCCAAGATACTGGTTATTGACGCTCTCTAATGCAACCATTCCGAATTCATTGCTCATTCCATATCTGCTTATCATCGCCCTTGCGAGTTTTGTCGCCTGTTCGATATCGTTGCTTGCTCCTGTCGTGATCTCTTTAAATACGACCTCTTCAGCAGCTCTTCCTCCTGTATAGGTTGCAATCTTGTTTTCTATCTCTTCTTTTGTAAGCAGATATTTATCGCCAGTTTCAACCTGCATCGTATAGCCTAGAGCTCCGCTTGTTCTTGGAATTATCGTAATTTTCTGTACTGGTGCGCTCTTGCTCTGAAGAGCTGCAACGAGTGCGTGCCCTATCTCATGATATGATACTACCCATTTCTCTTTTTCTGAGAGTACTGCATTTTTCTTCTGTTCTCCTGCAATGACGGTTTCAATGCTCTCTTCAAGATCCGCTTGGCTTACTACGGTTCTGTTGTTTCTTACAGCTCTTAGAGCAGCTTCATTTATTATGTTAGCAAGTTCCGCGCCGCTTGCGCCTGCTGCCATTCTTGCAATTGTATGCAGATCGACATTGCTCTCCATCTTAATTTTCTTCGCATGTACTTTCAGTATCTCCTCCCTTCCTTTTAGATCTGGAAGTTCTACGGGGATTCTTCTATCGAATCTTCCAGGTCTGGTAAGGGCTGGATCAAGAGATTCAGGACGGTTTGTTGCAGCTAGAATGATAACCCCTGAGTTCCCTTCAAAGCCGTCCATCTCGGTTAGCAGCTGGTTGAGCGTCTGCTCCCTCTCGTCGTTAGATCCCGTTCCTGAAGTGTTTCTCTTTCCTCCGATTGCATCGATTTCATCTATAAAGACGATGCATGGGGCTTTCTCTTTCGCCTGTTTGAAAAGATCCCTTACCTTTGATGCGCCCATGCCGACGAACATCTCAACGAATTCAGATCCCGAAATTGAGAAGAATGGAACTCCTGCTTCTCCCGCCACTGCTTTTGCAAGCATCGTCTTACCTGTTCCCGGAGGGCCTACAAGAAGAAGACCTTTTGGCATTTGAGCGCCGACATCCGTATATTTTTTTGGATTATGAAGGTAGTCTACGACCTCTTTCAAACTCTCTTTAGCCTCGTCTTCTCCGGCAACATCTGCAAAATGAATCCCTTCTGTGGACTGTACGTAAACCCTTGCATTGCTCTTGCCGATTCCAAAAGACATTGAGTTCTTGCCGCCCATCTGATTCATTAGCTTTTTAGAGAAATACTGTCCAATTGCAATAAATATTACCAATGGCAGTATGAATGACAGGATAAAAGTTAAAAGCGGGCTTGCAGGCTCGTTAATAACTTTTGTAAATGCCGCACCCGATGCGTAAAGACGTTCGGTAATATCTGGATCGTACATCGATCCTGTCCTGTATATCACGGTATTATCTTTGTTGGTAAAGACTATCTGGTTGTCATCCAATTCTACAGCCCCGATATCTTTTGCATTAGCCATATCTAGGAATTTAGAATAATCCACGTCTAAGACTCGGGCATTGCTCATTAATGGAGCAATCAGCATGTTGAACAGCATTATTACTAGAAGTACTATCACGTAATAGTAGATCAGTGGTTTTTTAGGTTGTTTTACTTCTTCCATCTTTATATCCTTTCTTTATCTTTTTTTATTGCTTTGAGTGAAAAGAGAATTGCTTCAGATGCGACCTGCATCGCATAGTCCAGAGCGTATTCTGAAAGAAGAAGCAGATACTCAGGATCGTCGTGCTTCTCTTTCATTGTATTATTAATGTCGTTGCTTAACGTATTGAAATTCTCTTTTTCTTTTTTGTAGTAGGATGAGAGGGGAGCGACGTTTGTTTTTGAGAGTTTCATCTTCATCCTCATCTCTACGTCCTTCTCCTTGCATTGTTTTTCTACTTTTGCGATTTCGTCTGTCAGTTCGCTTATGTCTGAGTATTCTGCAGTTTTAACCATCTTTTCGATGTCTTTTATCTCGGTTCCAAGTTCTCTTACTTTAGCCGACAAGCTTTCGTTTCTCATTTTTCTTCTCCAACAGAAAGGAATCTAATAAGAGAAAAAAAACAAAGCAATTTACAGTTTTTTGAATGTGTAAAGAAACTTTACAAAGATGAGAAAGTGACAATCATTTTGTCATGATGTCCTTGATATATTTCACTACTTCGTCGATATTCTTGCTGTAGTCATCGTTCCAATGCTGCAGAATACCGCCGATTGCATAACTATGGTAAAGTATTTTAAATTCAAATTCGTCTTTGTCTAAATGGCTGTCTAAATTATTCTCTTTTGCGGCGGATCGGAATATGTTTATTATTCCATCCTTCAGAATTTTGCGGATCTCTTCTCCATAGTTTGATTCAAGCCCTTTTTTTAAGTCTTCTTGTATGTTGATATAGACCAAAATAAGATATTTTAGGCTCTTTTCAAAGCTTCCTTCAGCCAAGGCATTCTTATAAATTTCAGTTCCTTCTTTCCTTATCGCCCATTTAAGCATATCAACGATGCTTTCAAAATGGTAGTAAAAGGCCTGTCGTGTAATGTTGCATTCCTGACAGATATCTGTGACAGTAAGCTTTTTCACGTTTTTTTCCATTAAAAGCCTTTTAGATGCCTCAACGATCTGTTCTTTCATGTCGAAATTCATGGACATATTTTAAACTAAAACATAAAAGGTGGAAATAAAAATAGAATTTGTTTTAATATCTTGTGAGATGAACTATGAGTGATAAGAATGAGTATCTAATAACATACAGCCCCCTTAAGGCTCTTATAATATTCTCTCTTCCTATGATGGCAGGAAATCTTTTCCAGCAATTTTATACTATGGCGGATTCTGTGATCGTAGGACGTTTCGTAGGGGAAAACGCCCTTGCCGCTATTGGTGCTTCTTACGCCCTTACATCTGTTTTTATATCAATTGCAGTTGGAGGCGGGGTAGGTGCGTCCGTTTTAACAAGCAAGGCCTTTGGATCAAGAGATTACAATGTAATGAAAGAGAGTATATGGACCAATTTGATATCGTTTCTTTTTCTATCCGTACTCCTTTCCATATTCGGTTATTTCTTTTCAGAAGATATCCTGCTTGCCCTTAATACACCATTAAATATCATGAAAGATGCCGAATTATACCTTCAAATCTATTTCTTAGGACTTCCGTTTCTTTTCATGTATAACATACTCTCATCAGTTTTCAATTCGATGGGAGCATCCCGCATTCCTTTAGTCCTTTTAATATTTTCATCTATCTTGAATATAGTCCTAGATCTTGTATCAGTAGTTATTTGGAACATGGGAATAAGAGGGGCTGCCCTTGCAACACTATTTTCCCAAGCGCTTTCTGCAATCATTTCTTTTTGCATATTGCTTTTCAAGTTAAAGAATATAAAAACAGATAAAGCAGAATATTTTTCTTCTTCATTATTGAAGGAGAGTTCTAGAATCGCGCTTCCTTCTATTTTGCAGCAGTCCACGATAACAATTGGCATGATGCTCGTTCAAAGCGTCGTAAATGCTTTCGGATCTTTAACCCTTGCGGGATATTCTGCGGCAATCAGGATAGACAATATTGTTACAGTTCCATATGGTGCAATGATGAATTCAATGAGTTCTTATAGCGCACAGAACTTAGGGGCAAAGAAGAATGACAGAATAGCAAAGGGGTACAGATCTGCACTTTTAATAGTAATAGCATTTTCTCTTATATTCCTTTTTGTTTTGAATGCTTTTTCCCATGAGATAATCTCCTTATTCTTGGGATCTGAAGGTTCTTTTGAGGCTTACCACATAGGTGAAGGATATTTAAGATTCTTATCTTTCTTTTATTTCATCTTAGGATTTGCAATGTGTACAGGAGGCTTATTAAGGGGGCTTGGAAGAATGAAGGTATTTACCGTCTCTAGCATGCTTAACCTGCTATTTAGGGTTGTCTCTTCATTTGTTTTCGCCCCTATATTTGGTGCAGAAGTCGTTTATTATGTGGTTCCAATAGGATGGCTCATATATTTCAGCCTCTGCTTTTCAGACTATAGGAAATCAAAAAAGGAGATGCTTTGTGCCTGACATAATAATGGAAAGCAGGCGTCTTTATTTCAGGAAGTTAACGCTATCTGATTTAAACGATATAAAGGAGATGCTTCAAAATCCAAAGTGCGTTTATGCATATTTGCATGAGTTTTCAGATCAGGACTGCATAGACTGGATAGAGAGAAACATAAAAAGATACGAAAAATATGGTTTTGGCCTTTTTGCATTAATAGATAAGGAAAGTTCTGCTTTCATAGGACAGGCAGGGCTGACAATTCAAAACTACAAGGGATCTGATGTGTTAGAAATAGGGTATATGTTGAAAGAGAAATTCTGGGGCCGAGGTTACGCAAGAGAAGCGGCAGAAGAGTGTAAAAGATATGCATTCAACGTTCTAAAGGCGGATGAAGTATGCGCCATAATAAAAGCTGATAATGTAAAATCTATTAAAGTTGCAGAGGCGATAGGACTGACAAAAGAGGATGAATTTCTAACAGATTACTATCAGAAAGATATGCTTCATTATCTTTTTGTCGGAAGAAGCATTAATTGAAAGAGGCTGTTTTAAGCGTTAAAACACGCTCTATACAGCCTTTTATCATTTACTTAAAAATATATGTTTGCATCGATCTAGGAGGACAGCAGTAAACTTTATCTTCTTTCTTCATCGTTGCCGTATACCCAATGGCTTTTTCTTTTTTACCAGACAAATTAATAGTGAAAAGCATATCGGCTTCTGTTCTGTTCATTACAACAAGAACTATCGATCCGTCTTCGTTTATTGCGCTGGTTGCTTCCATGTAGTCTGCAATTCTTCCATCAACAGTTTGAGGGGTCATCCATGAATCTATGCTTGTTTTAAGAACTCTGGCCTTCTCTTTTATAAAGCGTGAAAAATGCCCGATGTAATAGAATGACGGATTATATGTGATATCGCCGTTATCAGAGACGAGGACAGGGGCATCGCAATAGTTCCCAACATGGTTTGGCCCTCCTTTATCATCAAGTACGATATTCCAGTCTATCCATGCATTGCATCCGCTGTTTAAATCATTGATGATGTTGTGCCCATAACGTTCTGCTGGAAAATATTGGTTCTTCCTAGGGCCGCCTTCTATTGAGCCTTCAGAAAAAATGAGATCCATGCTGGGATATTCTTCTCTGCATTTTTTGACGTTCTCGTAATCAGGGCCTGAATACCAGTGGTATGCGGCTCCGGAAATATGTCCCTTGGAGGCCTTCAGCGATCCTGAAAGCCTTCTATAAAGGCCATCTCTGTTGTGATCCCATACAAGAATTTTTATATCTTTAAATCCCGCTTTTTCGAGTTCTGGGTATAAATAGCCGTCGATGAACTCAGTTTCCTCTTCTGCGCTATATAGACAGCTGTCCCAGACTTGAACGGCCTCTGTTTCGTTTTGAACAGAGCAAGCCCAGAGATTTAGTCCGTTATCTTTTAAGTGCTTGAAATAGGCAGAATAAAGCTTTGCCCAATCTTCGTAAAACTCTTTTTTCAACTTTCCTCCATGATTCATATCTCCATTGGTTTTCATGAATGCAGGAGGAGACCAGGGTGATATCATGATCTTGAGCTTATTATCTGTTGCTTTGTTTGAATCAAGAAGGAGAGGCAGGATGTACTTATCTGAACGTTTTGTATCAAAGATTCCATTCTCATTAAGAACGGTCCAGTTTCCGAGAGAGAAGTCGCAAGAGTTTAAATGACTTCTGCCGATTGTGTATCCATTTTCTTTAAAATATGCATTTATTATGCTTTCCCTCTTTTTACTATCAAGAAGGGAAAGAACATAGGCAGAGCTCTCTGTCAGAGCCCCTCCGAAACCATATATCCTCTGCTGCTTTGCTCCTGGATCAATATTTATGATTGCGCTAAGCATCCTCTTGGAAAAATCTCTTCTATCATTTTCTTTAAGAGATGCCATCCTGTTTCCATTTTCTTTCGATGTTTCGTATATCTTATCAATTACCATTTTTCTTCTCCTGTTAACAAAGTTTTGATCTTGGTATTTTTACAGAAATCTCTTTTATCTTTCCATTTCTGTTAAATAGATCGAGACTTTCGTTCCTATCTAAAGCATTTTTTTTCATAAAACCCATTCCATTTACTGCAATTTCAATTTCATCTTCATCTGTAAGAGTGTAAGTAATAGGGGTATTAAAACGAGTGTATTTAAGCTTTCCATCTTCTTTGAACTCCGAGAGTTCCAACATGTCGGGAGCTATTTTGAAGACACCATTTTCGACTTTTGCTCCAAGTTCGATATTTCTAGTAATTACTTCCTCTTTTACTTGTCCTGTCATGCCTGGCTGCTTAGCTCCTTTTGCTTTTGGCGTATGTGAGTACGGCATGAAAGGGAATGATCCGTAATCTTTTGCTTCTCTCTTGTATCCTAAAGAAGATCTGATTTCCCTGTAGCCTTCTATAAGCTTTTCTTTTATGCATTCATCAGTTTCTTTTTCTATCAGCTCGGCAATAGACAACATTAACTTGGATACCATATGCCAATAAATTGATCCAAGTCCTTCATAGCGGAAGAAGGAATCAGAACGGCCTGTGAAATAACGATGCTTAAAAGTTTTCTCATAGAGGTCTTCAGCCGCTTTGTTTTCATATCCAAGTACGCTATCAAGGCATTCTTTGTTTCTGATATCAGCTCTGAAATGATATGTTCCGCTTTTATCTTTTTCTAATATTGGAAAACCATTTTTATCTTTTAAAGAGATGAGAGATGCAGCAACATTTTTAATGCAGTTTTTGTTCCAGAAAAGTGGAATTTCTTTATTAGGATAGAGTGTGTATGCTCCTGTTATTTTCTCTCTAAGAGGACTGCATTTAAGTGCTGACATGATTTCTATAGCCTCTTTTCCATCCACTAAACCAGAAGAGAGCAGTGCAACTTGTCCTTCAAGCTGAAGCTTCATTTCAAGTACTGATAACTTATCATCTTTAATTTCCATGACATTATATGAGTGGTATAAGCCATCGTTTCTCTTGTTGTGCTTCAATGTAGAGTCAACTGTACGTAATATGTCGGAAAGCATGGATATGATTTTATCTTTTTCTACTTCGGTATCTTTTGCAAATCCGTTATCATATAAAAGCATTCTTTCGTTTTCAAAAGAAAATCCGTTTTCCCTTACAAAAGAAAGTCTCTTCTCATCATCAAAATCAAGTCCGTATCTCTTATAGTTTGAAGAGATCTCAAAGAGTGCATTATAAACAGTTTCTGACAGAAGTATGGCTCTATCGCTGCTATTTTTAAGGAGATCTATAAACCAATTAAGAAGCAAGCGTAGAGATGCTGTTGTTACTACCGACAATCCAAAACCTGCCAAAGCGTTGTTCGCATCGTTCCATTCAGGACGTTCTGTGTTCATCCAGATTCCACCGTCTGGAACTAGGTTAGCCGCTTTTGAAACTATTATTTCACAGATCTTCGTGCATAATGTGCTTAATTCAACTGAACCTTCTTTAGTTCGTACATATTTTGCATCACTCCCATAGTCCTTCACTTCTTTTTTGAGCTGTTCGCTTAGTGTTTTATCAAAGACAATAGTTGAATGAGGGTTTTTCTCAAGATCCTTATAACTTTTGATTCTATATGGAACATTTGCTGTTGAATATCTTCTAGAAGAGAGATCTGATGTAAGGCCGCCAAATGAGTATTTCTTAGATAGTTCGAGTAACCTTACCAGGTATATTATCTGATGGTCGTTCCAATATCCGATAGCGGCCCATGGGTTTTCTAGATCGGGTTCTTCCCAGTCAAAACCGTCACGGTTGATTTTATATGGATTAAAACCATCTATTGTCATCGTATCTAAGAATCTTGTTATCATGTGATCAAGGTACATAGGATAAGATAGCGATAGCGCTTCCCAGTTTTGAAAGATATCTCTCCAATTGCCCTCGTAATTCATTATGGGCATCCCACTATCATTCTTTATTTTTATATTAAAGCGGTTCCAAGGACGGGACGGATCCCCATGACGGCGGGAAAATGTTAAAGGAATGTATTCATAAAAGAGTCTCTTTTTTTGATCATCATCACCCATTATTTCTTTTAATTCCGAATAGCTTATCTCTTCTTTATCAATACTGATGCTTTTTGCTATTTTCTTATTTCTCTTAAAAAGAAAATCCATGAAGTCTGAAGTACATATATTGTTTGAAATAAAAGTTCCACCCCTCATGATATTAAAGAGTACGTTAGCCTCATGGTGTACGCATGCCATAAGATCTGCTGTATCTTCAAAACCGTCTGCATCTCTAATTAAGCTATTTAGCTTTTCTGAAGAGAGTGTTATGTCGTCCTCTATCATTTTCTCAAGCATTTTCTTATCTGTTTTTAATAGAGTTTCCCTTAAATTAGCAAACTCGGATGAAGAGAGAGATGTGTCAAACACTTGATAGCACTTATATTCTTCATCTTTTTTCAACTCTATAGCGCTTACTAAATAAGCTGCACCTCTTTCTCCTTTACTTGTGTTACTATATTGCAAGCAATCGTCATAGAAATTTTCTTCTGCTTCAGGATCCAATGAGATTCTTCCTTCTTTTGTAAAATATGTTATGTTAGCCCTAAGCGCTTCATTTGGTTCTGCTCGGTCTGTGATAATTGAAGATAGGGCAAGCGCTACAAGTCCTGATGACTCATCTAAATCCGTTTTTTTATAAGCATCAAGAAGGGTAGAGTTATTGTTCTGAAAGTCTGCTCCCATTCCTGCTGGCATTATGTTTCTAGCTCCATCGAGAATTGTGAATGAGATGTCTTTGGCTGTTTTTATTAAGGTCTTTTTTATAAGTCCGTATTTTTCGCTATTTAACCATGAAAGTTCAAAAGAAAGGCCTAAGGTTTCATTCTTCTCTTCAAAAACTACTTTGGAAAGATTCCTTGATATTGCAATAGAACACTTGTTCTTTTTTGCAGGATCAAAAGGACGCCAGAAGATATCATCTGTTTTTATGATTTCTAAAGCCCCAGTGCAGTATTTCATGTCTTGGATTTTATCGTCGGTGTAATAAGGGAAGAGTGCTTTGTCTGAGTTTTCACGTCCTGCAGTAATACCGCCTCTGCTCCATAGAAAAGTCCAAATATCAGAAGAGGACGATATGGTTAAAAAGAAGTCCTCCATCTTATAAACATCATCAATTAAATAATAAATTTCATTGTCTTTTTTTATAAATTTTCCTTTTGCGTTTTTATTCATATTCACCTCGCTTTGTCAATAATAACTTACCATTTTGCCTTTTCAAGCAGAGCCTGAAAAACTTACACCTAAGCCGAAAAAGATAGAACAAAAGAGAAAGAGAGCGATTTTCTCAATTCCCGAAAAATGTGGTATTGGTCAGAAAATCAAGACACTATCGGATAATAAAAAACCACCATTATACTCGGCATAAGAGGTGAAAAAAAAATGTCTTTCAAAAAAAAGGATAATACAGCAATTCTTGCCCCACTTGGTAAGAAAACTTTCGTTGAAAGGCTTAAAGATGAGAAATACCTTCAGGCAATGGCTCTTGCAGGCGTTATTTGGATGCTAATCTTCTGCTATGTGCCTATGTATGGAATCATAGTGGCTTTCAAGGAAAATTATCGTGTATCACAGAAACTCTTCTCATGGGAATTTTTAACATCAGGATGGGCTAAGAATTTTGGATTTCAACATTTTATAGCATTTTTTGAGGATCCAGAGTGCGCAAACGTATTTATAAACACTCTTGGAATTTCGATATTGAAGCTTTTAATTTGTTTTCCTGCTCCAATTATTTTTGCGTTGTTAATTAATGAAGTGAAGTTCACTGGATTCAAGAAGACAGTTCAAACTATTACATATCTTCCTCACTTTTTATCTTGGGTAGTTCTTGGAGGAATATTAACTACCTGGCTAGATGCATCAGGACTTTTTAACGAGCTTTTAATAAAAGCCGGAATAATTGATGAGGGAATACATTTTCTTGCATATCCGAAGTATTTCTGGGCAATTACAATAATATCAGATTTGTGGAAGGATTTAGGATGGAATACGATTTTATATCTTGCGGCCATAACAGGCATTGATCAGGCTCTTTATGAAGCAGCCAGAGTCGATGGTGCAAACAGATGGCAGATGATGTATAAGATTACGCTTCCTTGCATTAAAAGTACTGTTGTAATTATGCTGATATTGAACGTCGGAGGACTTTTTAATTCCAATTTTGATCAGATCTTCGTCCTGTGGAATACTCTCAATCAATCTAGAGCCAACGTTATCGATATTTATACATATCATGCTGCGATGTCATATGGAAGATATTCTTATGCCGCTGCAATCGGACTATTTAAATCTGTACTTTCTTTCGTCCTGCTATATGTAACAAACAAGATCACAAAGAAAGTGAATGACGTATCGTTATTCTAGGAGGAGATGATGGGTAAACTAAAAGCAAAAAGGAAAATAAGCGTTTCAGATATAGTAATAATGGCTGTAATGGTTGTTATTTGTTTTGTAACTCTCTATCCGGTTTGGTATACTGTCGTGTTAAGTTTTAATGATGCAACAGATGCACTTAGAGGTGGAATATATTGGTGGCCAAGAGAGTTCTCTTTAGCCTCTTATAAAGCCGTTTTCCAGGATAAGGCGATATTAAACGCATATGCAATTACTATTGCAAGGACAGTTATCGGAACCCTCTCCTCCGTATTCTTTACTGCAATGGTGGCCTATGCTTTCTCAAAAAGCCATATAATGGGTAATAAGTTTTATTTGGGACTTGGAACTGTGACGATGTTCTTTTCCGGCGGTCTTATTCCTTATTTTATCTGGATGAGACAGCTTGGGCTTTACAATAACTTTTTAATGTACATAATTCCATCCCTATTCAGTTTCTATAACGCAATAATCTTTATGACGTTCTTTAGGGAGATGCCAGCATCCCTTGAAGAGTCTGCAAAGCTTGATGGATGCAATGACTTTAGAATATTTGTTCAGATAATTCTTCCTCTCTCAACTCCAATTTTAGCAACTATTGCACTTTTTAACGGAGTTGGACACTGGAATGATTACTTTACAGGTGTTATGTATATTGATGATCAGAGCCTGCAGCCGGTACAGACATACTTATACCGCTTAGTTGCTTCTGCTTCCGCTTCACGTTCTGCAGTAGCATCTTCATCCATATCTGCAAGTCAATATTCTTCAACATCTCTAAAGCTTGCAACTATGGTTGTAACGACGGCACCTATAATTTGCATTTATCCGTTCTTGCAGAAATACTTTGTAAAAGGAATAATGATCGGCTCTATCAAGGGGTAAAATGGAGGAAATATGAAAAAGACAATAAAAAAAGCAATATTGATATTATTGGCAACTCTAATGCTCTTCTCTTGTAACGGAAAAAAAGAAGATATAGTACCGGCAGAAATAGGAGACGAAAACACTCCTGGGTGGACGCTTAATGCAGATAAGCCAATAACCCTTAGATGGTATATCAACTTTTCTTGGTATGCTAGGCAGTGGGGCGACAGCGTAGTAAGCAAATATATTACAGACCAAACAGGAGTGGATGTGGAATTCATCGTTCCTGCTGGAAACGAAGGTGAAAAGCTTAATAGCATGATTGCAGGAGACACTCTGCCAGACTTAATTACGATCGGATGGTATGAAGGACAAGTAAATGAGATGATAAGCGAAGGCCTAGTCCTCCCTTTGGATGTTCTAGCAGAAGAGTACGATCCATATTTCTTTAAAGTCGCATCTCCTCAGAAATTGAATTGGTATCGTCAAGCGGACGGGCATGTCTATGGTTATCCAAATTCATCATATACTCCTGAAGACTATGAAAAATACAAAGGGCAAATCGTCTCTAATGAGACGTTCCTAGTAAGAAAAGATATTTACGAGGCAATAGGATCTCCAGACATGAGCACTCCGGAAGGTTTCTTAGATGCCGTAAGGAAAGCTAAAAAGTTATATCCTGAAGTAAATGGACAACCTCTTATTCCGATCGGATTCCAAGAGTTCACAGCTAGCGGAAATGCTTCCCTTGAAAAGTATCTATTACACTTCTTGGCAATAGATCCGATGAAAACCGGGGTATACGAAGATTCGCGTCTTGGTGTGAATGACGAAGAGTACATAACGTGGCTAAAAGTCTTTAGGCAGGCACATGAAGAGGGGCTTATCACAATGGATGTCTTTACAGATAAGAGAAGCCAGATAGAAGAGAAGGCTGCTCAGGGGAGATATTTCTGCATGTTCTATCAGAATTGGGATATGCAAGCGCCTCAGATGGCACTATATGAAAAGGATCCTGATATGGTTTATATTGCTGTAGAAGGGCCTAAGAACAGCAATGGAGATGATCATACTTTAGCTTCTAGCGGGGTAGCGGGATGGACTATCACACTAATTAGCAAGAATTGCAAAGATCCTGCAAGAGCGATTCAGTTCCTTACTTACTTAATCAGTGAAGAGGGACAGATGGCGACTAATTTTGGCGTAGAAGGTGTAACGTACGAATACGATGAAAACGGAGTTCCTCATCTAACTGAAGAGGTTGCTGAAATCGACAGAACGGATAAAAACAGGCAAGAGATGGAGTATGGCGTTCAGTATACTTATTGGATGCTGATGGATTCAGCCTGGCAAGAGCAGTTTGAAAAGAACTATGCACCAGCCCTTGCTCAACCGCAACTATGGACGAGAGATTATGTAAAGAGCTTTGCAGAGTACGATAATATCGAACTTGAAACTGGAAGCGATTTGGCATACAACTTTTCGGATATCCAAAGAGAGTGGGGCAGAATACTGCCTACCTTGATTTTGGCAGATACTGAAGAAGATTTTGATAGAATCTGGCAAGACTACCAAGAGTACAAGGTTGAACACAATTATCAGGGAATACAGGATTACCAGACTGAAAGAGTTCTAAAAAATAAAGAAATACTTGAAATTGAATAAAAACAAAATGGGGACGATATGAAAAATTTTGCGTTAATACTTTTTGTGGCATTAATGTTCTCTGGGTGTCTTACTGTCAACCAGAAAGACATACTAGAGCCGCCTTACATGCCCGAAATAAGAGATAATGAAGCACGCGTTTCTTCTCTCTATCTTTTTGATGGTCCAATCGATTGGGATAAGGTTGATGGTGTTTATGCATTAAAACTTTCTCATGGATTAAATTATAACAGTACTGATGCCGAAGCATATTATCAAATTGCATCGGATAATGAATACTTATATCTCAGAGCAACGGTAAAAGACGATATCGTTCTCTCTACTGATTCCCATCCATCTTTAGCTTGGGATTCGGATTCCGTAGAACTATTTGTCGGCCGAGACATAAGACGTCATACATCTTTTGATAGAACAGACCATATGATAAGAGTCAATTTAAAGAGCGACGGAAGCGCTCAGATAGGACTTGACGACAATCTCTATAGAGGAGGGGAAGCAGAGTACGAATTAACAGATGACGGATATATTCTAACCCTTAAAATTCCGTTTAGCGATTTACGCTGGAACCCATTAAGAGACGGAGACACGATTAGAGCTGAATATGCTCTTAACGATGCCGATATATTAAATAGAGAGATGAAGCTTCAGTGGACTGGAGACGATGATTTAGCATATGCGGATGCATCTAAATGGGGCAATGTAAAAGTAGTGGAGGCTAAGTGATGAAAAAGAAAATTGCTGTGATATTTCTAATGATCCTGTTAGTTGCTTCAGCCTTTGCCGATGTGACTACGTCAAAAGTTGAAAAAGATGAAAACGGATGGAGATTCTTTGTTAACGATGAGCCGACTCCTGTTTACGGTATGGTTTGGTCTTATACGCCGGTAGGTGAGGGATCTTCTTACAGCCTTTGGGATCAAAGCTATGACGTAATTAAAACTACGATAGATACCGATATGTATTATTTAAGGCAGCTCGGAGTTACTATGATCAGATGTTTTGACGATGTTCCTCCAGAGTGGATTGAGTACATTTATCATGAGTATGGCATAACTACTATGATTAATAACCTTCTAGGACGTTATGGTGTAACTGCAAATGGTATTTGGTATTCAACTACAGATTATTCAGACAGATATACCCAAGAAGAACTTATAGAGATGGCTGCAGAGTCTGCACGCCGCTATAAAGATACTGACGGCGTTGTAATGTACATGCTTGGTAACGAGTCTAACTACGGCCTTGTTTGGGAAGGATCAGAAATTCAAGATCTTCCGACTGAGAACCAAAATGCAATTATGGCAGGTTATCTATATGATCTTTTAGAAAAGGCAATGGCCAGAATCAAAGAGATAGATCCAAACAGAGTAGTTGGATTTATAAATGGTGATGTTCAGAATATGGAACTTATTGCCAGTCTTTGCCCATCTCTTGATGTTTTTGGAGTTAATATCTATAGAGGTGGTGCATTTGGGGATGGGTTCTATCAGACAGTTGCAGATACGATTGATAAACCGATTCTAGTAACAGAATCTGGAGCTGATGCCTATAATGCAGTTACAAAACAGGAAGATCAGTGGATGCAAGCACATTATTTTAGAGAGCAGTGGTATGATATCTATTCTCACGCATACGGAAAAGGCAGACAGTCGAATATAATCGGTGCTTTCGTATTCGAATGGCTCGACGAATGGTGGAAGATCTATCAGTATATTGACCTTGATATCCATAACACGAACGCAACATGGGGGAACGCAGGATATACTCTAGATTATGTTCCTGGTGGAAACAACATGGACGAAGAATGGTTTGGAATTGCTGCACAAGGCGTTAACGACGGATTAATTGCTAAACGTGTTCCTCGTGCCGCTTATTATTTGCTTGAGGATATCTTTTCCATAGATATGTTTAGCGCAACTCAGCAAGAAATCGATAACCTCTTTATTAACCTTGATATGAATGAGTATCTATCTAGGGGAAATGCAAATACGCTTTCAGATAAAATAGACGACAAAACAAAGATCTATATATCTAATGCAACAATTACTACAGAAATGAATGCCCCATTTGCCCTCGGTGATTATGAATATTACAATGCGGGCAATGAGGTGAAAGCAAGAGTCGAAGGTGAAGTAACAGTTGCAGCCGATGTCTTTGAGCGTTTTAAAGGAAGCATAACGCTCAATGCTTGGACAGATAGGCCAACATATTTATTAGAAGATGCAGATCCATATTACAATGATTACCACGTTGCAGTTAATAAAGCAGAACTTAGTTACAATGGAGACGTCATTGACATTACGGGACACTATCATAATCAGATTGGAGGATTTTCTGCTCTGAACGATGTCTTTACATTAGTTCCTGATCAGTATGACAATTCAGATTCTGCTACAAGTCCGACAGGGATTGAAATTGTTGGTAAAGATTATCTATCCGGACTTAGGATTGTTGCAGGCCCTGAAATATATGATGGTGCATATCCTCAAATTACTGCTGGATACGATAGGGTATTCAATGGAGAGACTATTGATTGGAGAGTTACGGGAATCGCAGGTGTAGAATACATCGATGATCTTGAAAAGAATGCTGATACTCTTCCTGTAAATGTAAAAGCATCTCTATCTGGTGGCATGATATTAGATCCTTGGGTGGATTTAAAACTATCCCTTCTAATGACAGGATTAGACAAAGTTGGGATGCCCTATCTTTCTGATGATGGCACAGAAAAGACAATTTCTATGTTAGATACTCTTGGGGCAAAGCTTGATCTTTCCACATCTATGTTTTCAAGATTTAATATTTTTGCTTCTTTGCAATACAGAGGTCTTGTAACAGATACTGAAGAACCGGATGCACTCTCATACTTATTCTATGTAGATGGAGGAGAAGGTAACAGAATCCAAGCAGAAGGTGGCGTGAACTTTACATATGGGCCACATAGTGTTGAAACTCTTATTAGATACAGAATGCCACTAGAAAAAGCTATGGATAGAGATGTCTCAAGTCCATTTCTTGTTTCAGGAAATACTGAAACACTACAAGCAGAACTATCTTATATCTACGATGAAGAGGGAATGACTAACTTCTATGCTTGGAATAGAGATGACATTGAAGGCTCAAAGATTGCAGGAGGAATCGCCGCTCAATATTCATTTTATGAAGGAGCAAAAGACAGAGTAACTTTTTACGATGTGGATGGTACTCCGCTTTCAGGATCTTCATCTGCAGCTGTAAGCAACACATTCAGAATAAAGGGTAATCTTATTCTAAATCTCATTCCAGGTCTTAGAATTGCAGCACATGCTGGATATGATCATAGACTAATGAGAACTTATGGAGAGACTTCAGCAGATTCATACATGCTAAATTCCATTAACGTTGGTGTTGATGTAAGATGGGGACAATTATTGCTCTTGACAGATTTCTCTGTTGATGGCTTAGGCCCAGAGCAGTGGCATAAAGATGTTGGACTTTCTTTCCCTTATCAGTGGAAAGTTGACCTTAGATACGGTTTTAATACGCCTTCTTTCCTTAATGCCGATAACACTATCGGTTTAAGATGGGACGGTGTTGTATTCGGTTCGCATTCTGCATTAGGCGGCAATTATTTTGAAACACCAGATGATTCAATAGGAAAAGCAGTATCTCAAGTAACCCTTTATTATAAACTTGCTTGGTAGAATTATATGAGAAAAAACTTGATTTTATTCATATTGATTTTCTTATTTTTTATATTCGTTTCCTGCTCTGCAGAGCTAGGAAAGGGTATTGATCCTGGAAAGAATGATGAAATAGGTGATTCTGAAAAGCCTCATAGCCCTTCGTTAGATACTTCACTAATTAACGAAGGAGAAGACATCGTCGATTTTCTTATAAGAAACGGTTATGCCATTTCATGGCAAGATGAATTTAATGGAGAAGAGCTAAACACTACTTATTGGAATTATGAAATTGGAAACGGAAGTAACGGATGGGGAAATAGGGAATTGCAATATTATTCCGATAACGAACGTGATGTATTCTTATCTGATGGGAAATTGAATATCGTAGCTAATAAAGTAAACGGACACTGGTTTAGCGGAAGGATAAAGACACAAAGAAGAATGCAATTTAGATATGGATATGTAGAAGCTTCCGTACTTCTTCCAAAAGGAAGTGGAATGTGGCCGGCATTTTGGATGCTAGGTTGCTATAGCGAAGGAAATGGTGGTACTTCATGGCCTAGCACAGGAGAGTTCGATATTATGGAATATTCTCCAGCAACACAAGGAAACAAAATCTATTCGACACTGCACACAGCTAGCAATAATGGTGAAAACGGATATGGTGTTGGCTTTTATGAAGGAGTGGATGAAGAATATTTGAATTCTTATCACCGTTTTGGCATTCTTTGGACTGAAGACTTCATTGAGATCTATTACGATGGTAAGAAAGTTGGAAGAAAAGATAAGCCTAGCGATAATGTAAATGAATGGCCGTTTAACGAATATGACGCTTTCATTCTTTTAAACTTAGCAATCGGAGGAATTCTTGGCGGAGATGTTCCTGATGATGCTGTTAAGTACGAGTACTTGATCGATTACGTAAGACTTTATCAGAGAGATGGAGAAGGAATATATTATTATTAAGATTCCGAAATATTGTGATAGTTGCCGAAAAATAGACAACTATAAAGAGGAAAAAAAGCATGTGAGAATTTAACAAAAGGAGATAAAAAGATGAAAAAACATATATTTGCTCTCTTTATCATAATTTCTATTATATTTGCATCATGTTCTAATGAAATAAAAGATAGCCCTGAAAATGGAGGGGTAGGAAGCTGGGGTACTCTTTTTGTTCAAAATGAAATCTCAAGATGGATTGATCTTCAGATTTGGGAAGAGACGGCAAGTGTAGATTTTGCTGAAGACGGTTCTACTATAAAAGTTACAGGAATAAAAGATTGGTTTGGTGTTGCGTTAGTTAGAAATAATGAGGATAGATATTTCAATTTAAGAAATGCGGATTATCTGACATTTGAAGCAAAAGGCAATGTGCCTCTAGAAAGGGCAAAAGTATATATGACAGGCCTTGGATCGATTGGAAATGATAAAGCGCTTTCTGAATATTTGGTAGGAGAGAATACTTATTCGGAAGAGACAAGTGCAAAATTTGAAATTGATATTTCATCTTTGTCTAATGATGCGAAAGAGAGAATCAGTACGATATTAGTTATTTTTGCTGATAATTCCGATGCAGCTGTTGAATTGCCACAATATCAGGCAGGGCAGTGGATTGAAATTAGCTCTGTAGATTTCCTTGATAATAATAAAAATCATGTTGACATCGATTTTGAGGCCATAAAATACAACGATGGAACTTTTTCAGATATCTTTGTTAATTCTTCTATAGACAATTACAGCCTTCAAGCTTGGGAGGGTACATGTACTCTTGAAGTAAGGGATTCTGGTCTTAGAATCTACAGCAATGGAGAGACTTGGTTCGGCGGTGCAATAGTCACTCAAGACGGTGAATATGCAGATCTTAGCGGGGTAAAACGCCTTACGTTCTCTGTTAGAGGCAATATGAATGCAGAAGATGTCAAAGTTGGCGTTAAATTTACAGGATATGATCCTGGAGTGTCTTTGTCATCACTTGATCCGAACAAAGAACTAAATGAAGAAACTTTTGAATCATATGAGATAGATATTACTGAAAATTTGACAGATCTTCAAACTTCTATGGTGTCCATGTTGTTCTATTTTTCTCAAGCAGAGAGCTATAGCGGCCCTGGATATTGGATTGAATTTAAAGACATAGACTTTAAAGATGCTAGTGGAAACTCTATTAGGATAAAGTCCTATGAAGACGATGCAGAAATAGGGGACTTTACTAACTTGTTTACAGATATCGAGGAAGGAACCGATCTCGATATTCAGATTTGGAAAGATAGTGAAGGAAATGCCGATATGTCTATGACTTCTGAAGGACTTAGGGTAATCCCTACAGGTGCTTGGGCTGGTGGAGGTATTGTAAATCCATTGGCAAATCAAGGAGAAACAAATTACGATCTCTTCGATTTTAGCAATGTTTCTAAGATGTCATTTAAGATAAAAGGTACGACAAGAGCAGATTCATTAAAGATTTATCTTCAGAGAAATGAACATATGGATACCGATACGGGAAGTTTATATCCTTCTTACTCGACACCAGAAGGAACCTTGGCTGACAACGGCTGCACAGAGATAAAAGAGGATGAATGGACAGAAGTTACATTTTCAGTCCCTGATGATTTTGATTCTGCCGACTATGCATTTACTTTCGTAACGGGAGATGACAAATCGGGATGGGCTGGCACATACTTCATTGTTAAAGACATCACGTACTTCGATGCTAATGGACAATCTGTTGCCCTTTCTTATGTAGATTAACATTTGTTTTATTTCCTCCTGCCTCTCATCATATAATTGAGGGGCTTTTTTTCTCTCTTTTGCTTATGTATAATTTTTTTCATGGCACAAAAAGAGAGGAAGAGGAGCTTAACATACCGCTTGCTATTAACGTATGCGCTCATCATATTAATACCTGTTATAATACTTGTTTCTACCACTTCCATACTTTTGCAAAGAGAACGAATAGATATAATATCTCGTACTGCTAACGCAGAACTTGATGAAACTGTAAACAGAATAGAAGGGATGTTAGAAGCTATCGCAAGAATAGAGACAGCTGTAAGAATGAGATCCGATCTAATTAACTTAATTGCTACGCCAAGTACGGATTGGAACGATTATGATAACATCAGACTCTATATCGATGAGATAGACGAGATACAAAGAGAACTTTTCCTCGTTTCCCAAGTAGACAATATCCACGTGTTCTTACGAAATGAAAAAGTCCCGGAAAGATGGCCTGTCGTGTTACATGAAAGAAGACTTCAAGAATGCAGAGAACCTTGGGATTACTCTTACTCTGGGGTGAATATTGGAATAACTCAAACTAATGAAAATGTTAATATCGCACATACTATGGCGCTTACCCATTCGGGCAGACGAATCGGAACCATACAAAGCGTAATTAACTTAAATAGTTTTTTGCCTGAGATTATGAATACAGGAGAGACAGGACTTCAAAACGATTATGCATTCTATTTGAGCGGAGAAAAGGCTGAAAGAATACTTTCAGATGGGGTAGATATCTCTTTAGATTCTGTATCTAGCGATGTGCTTGATGAAGCCGTTTCTCTGTCTTTGGAAGATGGAAACGATAGAGGGACTGTTGATTTTCATAACGGGCATAGGCGTTATGTGGCTCATTATTACCATAATTCATCCTCATCTCTTTTGTTTATAAAATTTGTTCCTTCTGAGAGTATCTTCAATACTGTGATTCTTTATTCTTCCATCTCTTTTGTTGCTGTAGTAATCATAATGGGCATCGTAATTTTTGTTTCTTATGTTCAAACAAAAAGGAATACGAAGAATCTTGTTGCGATAATGGATGCAATGAGAAGTGTCGCAAAAGGAGATATCGATGTAGAAGTCCCGAAAGTTCAAGCTAAAGCTTGGGATATAGAGGATGCAAGGGTTTCTCTTGTCAAACTTGTGGATCAGCTTAAAAAGGCAGTAAGGGAAATGGAAGAGAAGCAGGAGCTTCTAGCCGACACGCAGATAAGGGCAATGCAGAACCAGATAAACGTACATTTCCTAATCAACACTGTTGAGTCTATAAAGATGCAAGCCATGATGAATGAAGATAATGATGTAGAACATAGTTTAAATACGTTAGGAGAACTTTTCAGATACTCTTTAAGATGGCAAGAAAGGTTTGTCCCTCTTTCAAAAGAACTTGAGTATATATCACATTACGTTGATTTAATGAATTTTAGAAATGATTTTAACGTTGATTATATGGCGGTAGTAGATCCTGTGCTTTTAGAAGCGAAAGTACCGAAAATGATACTTCAGCCTATAGTTGAGAATGCATTCAAGTATTCTTTTGAAATCATAGGGAAAGATGGCATTATAATAATAAAGAGTGAAAACTTAAAAGATAAGTTTATAATAAGCGTTATAAACGATGGAACGATTTTTAGTGATGAGAAGCGTCTTGAAGTACTTGATTATTTAAAAGAAGATAGGCCTGAAAAGGGAGGCAAAGGGGATATAGGGCTGAAAAACATTCAACAACGTTTATTCATGTTCTATGGTAGCGAATATAGAATTGAAATAAATAGGGATGACGAAGGGCATACCGTAATCTCCATCCCTATAAAAAAAGATGATGGAGGTGCACATGAAACTGTTAGTGGTAGATGATGAGAAGATGATAAGATCTGGCATTGTAAAAATACTTTCGGATAATTTTCCGAATCATGAGTTTTTTGATGCAGCTAACGGAAAAATAGCCCTTGAAATCTATAAGAAAGAAAAGCCTGATATATTGCTTACAGATATCAAGATGCCTGTAATGGATGGCCTTGAGCTTATGAAAACCATCAGAGCGGAAGATAGTAAAATATCTATAGTAGTAGTTACAGGATTTGATGATTTTTCATATGCGCGTACAGCCCTTCAGTGCGGAGCCTCTGCATATATTCTCAAGCCGATAGAAAAGCAGGAACTTATAGAGACTGTATCCCAATTAATAAAAGAAAGAATGCTCTCGGAAAAGGAAAAGATCGAAAGGCATTTAGGCAGGATTTATGCGGACGGGGAGGAGAGCAGAAATGCCGATATCCTGTCTACTCTTATGCCATATAGGGTAGTTGCACTATTAAATCCTACAGATGACAGACCTTCTAATCTTTACTATTTCTCTCCATTCAATCACGGATACTACGCATTGGAAAGAGTAGACTCTAGGGGTGAAGAAAAGAGCATAAACGATATGACTGTCATGGGCTATAGTGGAATTAAAAACAGCCTTTCAGATTTAAGAGAAGCAACACTTGAAGCTATGGTCGCGCTCTTTAAACGCTTTATAGTACCAGGGCAGAAAGAATATTACTCAGATTTTGTTGGAAATATAACGAACGATATTGCAGATAAAATCGGAAAAATTTCTAATCAGCTTGGATTTTCTAAGAGACAGGATCTGAAAAAGAATATCAATTCCCTTTTTGATTTTGAAGAAGATGATGATAAGGCATATTATTTATTCTCTTTACAGGAAGCATTAAGAAATAGCATATTATCAAAATATAGTTATTCAAATAGTGAGATTCTTCCAGACCTTATAAGCTTGGCTAGATATAAAAGTTTAGATGAATGGAGGGATGATCTGACTAAATTTTTCATAGAGCTGAATGAAAAGAAAAAGAGTGAAAAACCGGATAATTCTTTTGTAACAAAATCGATAGAGTTTATAAATCAGAACTATTTTAAAGATATAAACATGGCAGTAGTATCTAATGAAGTCGGAATAAGCTATACGTACTTTTCTGAGAAATTCAAGGAATACACTGGCGTTAACTTCAATGATTTTCTAACGAATTTCAGAATCAATAAGGCAAAAGAACTTTTAGAAAAAGGTTATTATAGAATCTATGAAGTATCAGAGAAGTGCGGCTTTAGCGGCCCTAGATATTTCATTAAAATCTTTAAGCAAATAACAGGTGTAACCCCTACTGCATATATGAATAGCCATGTAAAAGAGAATTGAAGCATAACTTATTGTCATAGCTTCAATATATTTAACTAAAAATATGTTCCTTTGTAATGACGAGATTATCCGTTTGGCCTCAGAAACTATGATCTTCTGAATATGCAGAGACAAAGAATACATTAAAAAGCATCTGATATGTTTCCTCTTTATCTTTGTAAAGTAGATCAAAAAAAGAAATGCTTCATTATTAAAGACTTTTTATAAAGCTATCTAAATCTCTCTCTTTCTTGTCTACTTTATTGATTGTAGTTCAATCTCTAAAAGTCTTCTTTTCTTATTTTGATAATAAATCCCTTCAAATTGGTTTTGGATCCAACTTGAAGGGAAAAGGAAAAAGGGGGTGGAGTAATTAAATCAGATTAAGTTGTTGATGGTTCGTAATAATAGTAGGTTACATCCTCAACCGTAAACGAACCTTTTGGACTCCAATTATTGGAAAGATTAGGTGTTCCACTGAATATAACATGTGAAATGTTGTTGTTAGCGTTTGATGCCCATCTGTCGAAATATGGAGTGTCTCCAGAAATCATGATATTATTCCTCTCTCCTGCTAGCATGAACCTAGCATATGCATATACTCCATCATTGTTCTGCCCAAATTCGCAATTATTTAATGTAAGCTGACTATCATTAAGCCATACAGGAACAAGTGGTACATTGCCAAGGAAATCTACGGAATTGAAAGTGCTACCTAAGACATGGTCAAAATAAGCACTGCCTCCAGCCTTGTACGTTCTTGAGTTGTCTAATACAACATCTTCGAGCCTAAGATTTGCTACGTTGTTTGCTTTCATTAAATAGTGTTCTTCATCATTTTCATTTGTGCTAAGGTAGAATGTGAGTGTTTTTATAATTACGTTATTGCCGCTGATTATTACATAGCTATCAGAATCTGGGGCTAAGGAAGTCAGACCAATTTCAACGCCATTTGCTCCATATAATGATTTCCCATTATCAATGTTAAAGCCAGAAGTTGTAAAACTTGTTGTTACATATCCAACTTTTTCTGTATTACTACTTAAGAATGAAGAAAGATCTTCTGCATTGCTTATTTTTGCATCAACAATAGTAGCAGTAAATTCTATTTCTACTTTTTCTCCATCAATAGTGTAAGAGAGAGTGAATGTTCCATCTTCAGTTTCCGACCTGTTTGGGGCAGTGAATTCAACAGTTTCTGTTTTTTCAGTGCCTATTTTATCTGTGATTGAAAGAGTAGCTGTAAAGCTTTCTCCTTCTTCTAAGTAAGCTGGATAATCGCTTGCTGTTGCGATTATCTCACTTTCAATCAACCATGTGACAGTAGCATCCTCGCTAGCTCCCCAAGGTGATGTTTTTCCAAACTCTAAGCCATTCTGTTGCCCATCTATGACAATCTGGTCAACATTGATACCATTAAACGTGTTTGATGATAAATTTACATTCTTAGGAATGAATACTATTCCTATGCCTGTGTCACTAGTATTGTTATTATTAAATAGGTTATCAGGAAGGGTAAGCGCCGTATTCCTTTCTTCTATAACAACAGTCATTGGGTATTTACTGTTCGTAAAGGAATTAATTGGAACAGTTGAGAGACTTGATGGAATTAATATGTTGCCAAAATTACCATTTGTAAAGACATAATCGCCATTAATATCACTCAGTTGAGCGTTTTCTTCAAACTCTAAGTACCCCACTTGAGCACCCTCTACACTGTCTCCTAGAGCACCGACTTCCATTGTTTTTACGCTATTTGGAATCATTATGTATCTGATATCCATTGCATTTAGGGCTCTTTCTCCTATGGTTTCAAGGCTGGAATCTTTTTCAAAAACAATCATCTTTATGTTCGTGTTACCTTTGAATGCATTAGAGCCAATTTTTGTAATTGAATTAGGAATGCCAAGAATAATAGAACTATAATCCAAATCATCTGTAATTACGCTATCTTCTACGGTTACGACTTCGTTTGCCGGCATAAGTATTGGATGCAAAGTAACAGCGCCTTTAGTGCTTACGATTTTATTGGATACTGTAAAATCTGTTGGAACGCTGTACTCTGTGTTATCTGAGCTTGTTTTTGTTGTATAGTATGGTGTTCCACTTGTTTTAATGTAGATGTCGCTAGACTCTTCGCCATAGGTTACGATATCTCCTTCCTCATCATAATATCCAAGGAAGAATATAGCGGTACCATCTGCTACATGATTGAATATTTCAGGAATTTTAAAATCAGTACTTTCGCTGTCAATTACAATTGCTTCACTGTCATATGCTGCAAGTTCATATTTATTATCCACAATTTGAACTGTAATAGCATTTTCTGCATCTTCTACTGTTTCTTCATTGATAGAAACGGTTGGTACCAGTTGGATAGATTCCCTTACTGCATTTGGTTCTCCTTCGACACTAAGAGCGTACTCTCCTTCATATTCTTCTTCCGCTCCGCTTTCAAACACAAGAATTACGGAAGAGACAAACTGCTTGGCATTTATAGAACTAGGATCATCTGTTTTTACAATAGCCTTAGTTACATTATTATTTCTAGTAACCTTTATTCCATAAATAGAATCATAGGCTATTGTTGTCGCATACTCCTCATTGTTCTTATATACGCCAATTCCTTGGTCGCTATATATGACAGAAATATTCGTATTTTCATTTTCTTCTGTAATTGCAGTTCCTTCAGTAATTGAGACTTCTCCAATTTTGAAAGAAATGGAAGAAGAAGGCACATTTTTATCTTCCCATCCTGACAGGTATTTAACTGTTACATTTTCATTAAGGGAATAAGTGAAGTTTGGAGAAGTCGCTTTATAGGAAGTTTTAATTGACTCATCTTCAGCCAGAACAAGTTCTGCGGGAACATCTTCTGTTACTTCAGATATAGTTAAAGTACCATCAGTATTTTCATACTTAAATGCTACAGTGTAACTTTCTTCATAAGCATCAGGTAGGGTTACATTATCAGTCTGAACTGCTTCGCCAATATATATATCAGTTACACCTTCATCAGATAAAGTAATATTGCTTTCTTCTCCAATATTGTTTACATATATGAAAGAGAAATCACTTAATGCTAATACGCTGTGGTTATAGACAGTTGCTTCTCCCTTATATGCAGCATCTTTAATTATAGGATTTCTCTGAATTGTTATATTGTAGCTTGCACTTGGATCTTCTACAGCACTATCTGTTACTTCTTTTACAGGCCTCTTTGTATAAGCCCTCTCATTTTTAAGAGTAACTTTAACTTCTTTTTCGCCAAGATTATTAGCATCATAAGAATACTTGAATTCATCATATGCTACGTTATTAACAGTAACAAAGAAGTTTTCATTTACAGTATTGTTAGAACCAATTACTTCAATAGTTTCTTCTGCTGTTGTCTCATCAGCATAAGTTAGTTTTACGCTTAACTTACCATCTTTTACAGTATAGCTTTGGCCATTCTTATCTTCCATGTTAATAGTCTCACTTAAACTCTCAACAATAGAAATTGAAGATGGCGTTAGAAGTGGCTTTGGTTCTATAGTGCATTCTTCTGTAGAGACCGTATGGTTTTCGTTATCAGTATCATCTGCATAATAGCTTACCCTAAAATAAGTGGTAGCATCTGTTAATGCGTATCCTTCGTTCGATATTTTAGTCCATTCTTTTTTATCTAGACTGTATTCTAATGTGAAGTTATCTTGTGATGCATTATTTAGAGAAATATCTTCATCTCCGTAGATGTTAGTAAATTTAAATGTTACGTCATCTGGTGTAATGGTATCATCTTCTACATGCTCTTTATATTCAACATCACTAGGTATAGCTATGTTAAGGTCTGTAATAGTTGCAGATCTTTTAATATCAATAGCTTCAGTATGTTCGTATGTAAGGCTTGCTCCTTCTTGTAGTCTATTCTCATCAGAAACAGAACTAGACTGTCTATGTGTGAAGTCTGAAGGAGAAGAGTATGTAATAGTCAATGCATACTTTCCTGATGTTCCGGTATCAAATTCAATAGTATCATCTCCTGAAATTGTATTGTTCTCTGTAAGCAATGCCATTGTCGATACTGGTTGATAATCCTCAATATCTTGTCTTTCAAAAGCAAAAGTTACTTTATTTTTGTCTGTTACTTTAACTGTTCCGGTTTCTCCATCTTCATAAGTAACTTTAAGTTCTAGATTGTCTGGGATAGAGACTGAAACAGTTTCATTTCCCTCTCCAGGATTTACTCTATATTCGGTTTGAATACCATTTGCAGCTGTGATAGCTTTTGCAATTGCAATCTTTTCAGCATTTATAGTCGTACTTGCCGTTGCTCCTCCATAAGTAACAGATACTGCATTTTCCCCTTCTATTAAGTTGAAAGAACTGTTTTGGTTATCGCCATTAAACGTAACTGTTACCCCTTCGCTTGCACTTGTTATGCTTAGCTCATCAGCTCCCGTTCCGTCATCATAGCTGAATGTGATATTACTTAATTCGACCGTGTCTTTTTCTACATAAGCTAGGCTCTCTGTCTTTTCATTTGTTATGACACTCAAGTTAGAAATACTTGGATTTACAGTTACTAGGATCTTTTTACTCTGAGCTTCCATTTCTCCTACGAAATCGGTAAATGAAGTAGGATTTCCATCACTCTTTACAGCTTGAGCGAATGCTTTTTCAACAGAAACTTTAATAGTTGCAGTCTGTCCCTTTCCATATGAAGAGAGATCTACTTTGCTATAATCAGAAATTGAATTTTCATCTAATGTTATTGCAACGTTTTCTTTAATTGCATCACCATCGAACAGCGTAATTGTTTTCGTTGTGTTTAAATTTGGATTTAGTTCATCTTCATAGTAAACTGTTACAGTTAAATCTGTTAAATCTAATGTGTCAGCATCTTTATTTACTTTGCCATCCTCATCAATTTCCGAAATAGTGAAACTTATAGGAAGATATCCTTTTGAAACGACGAAGTTCGCATTTGCTTCTAGAGATCCAGAAATAACAGTAAGGATGTATGTTCCTGTATCTAGATTATCTGTCTCTTTGTTCTTCTCATTTCCTTCGCTATCTGTAAGTTTGTATGTGATAGTAGATGCATCTACGTCTTTTCTCGTTCCGTCTGCCTCTTCTATAACTGCTATTGCGCTAACGTTAGAAGCATTATCTCCTGCATAAAGATCTGTACCGCTTAACTCGTTAATAAGAAGTCTTTCATCTCCTGTGACATTTACTGTATAAGTAGCAGTTTTTGTCGCAGATCCTTCCGTATAAGTGGCAGTAATAGTATAAATTCCTTTTCCTAGTGCGGTCATGCCACCTTCTATATAGGATGCAGAATCTCCATCTTTTGCTGTAATACAGTATTCAGCGTTTACTGCTTTTGATCCTCCTTTTATGTAATGCGCTATTACATTAGCTTTTGGAAGTTCAACACCATTTTCATAATCTTCAATTCTGATTTCGCTTTCGTAGCCGCTTTCAATAGATATTGCTGAAAGTGCATCAGGACTGTTGTCGCAACTTGTTATGAAAACAGCAATGATTAATAATATAGTTAATAGCTTCGAGAATGTTTTTTTCACAGTATCCCTCCTAATAATTTAGAAGAATTATCAGACGAGATTTTCTGCTCCGATAGAACCACAAATTTCAGGTATAAGTATTTTTTTTCGGAAATTAACAAACTATTATCGTTTGTATAGCCAATTCGTTATTTTTTTGCTCTTTTCAAGGTCTTTCATCAGAAGATTAATCTGTTAGTAAATACATAACAAAAATTTGCTTATAGACTTTGGAACAATGGCAGTTTTAGTGAATCAGACTTGACGTTTGGATGAAAAATACAGAAAGCCTTTCATGAGTACAATTGCATAATTATTTTCGAAATTAATATTTGATAAAGAATTTCTAAAAACTAAAATGAAAAGATTCGAATCAGAATGTGAGAAATGTAGTGGATTTGCGATGAAAGCAAAAAAAGGCTGGAATAAATACTGCTAAGACGCAACAGATTATGCATAAGGGTGGTTTTTCTTCTGTCTTATCAAAAAGATTTGATAGAAAAAAAGAATTGAGAATCCATATGATATCTGCAGATGCAATTTTATGTCATGTAGAAAGAGGATGTGAGTCATTCTTAGATATTGCAGGAGCAATTTCTCAATATTCTGCAAGTCCTAAAGAGGATTTAAAAGAGTTGTATAGGCGATTAATATTCAGTATTGCTATTAACAATAACAGATAATCACTTAAGAAATCATTCATTTATTTTAATAAAAGAGGGGTGGCGATTATCTCCTGCCTATGATATGAATCCAGAAGTCGAAGAAAGAATTTCAGCGTTAATGGTTGGTTTTGATAATAATGATTTTTCTTTTGAAAATGCAAAAAATACTGCTGTTTATTACGATTTAGATGAAAGAGAAGTAAGAGAAAACGTATTAGATGTTGTATCTGCATGGAAAGAAGTGGCAAGTAGGGAAGGATTGGAGAAAGAGATAAATCTGCTTCGGCCTGCTTTTATATATTAAGTAAGTTTTTTAGGTTGTCCGGATTTCTAAGATTTCTGTAATCGTCATAATCAATAGGTGTTGTGATAATACAGTCTTTCTCAACCGAAGAAATCAAGATCATGTACAATGGTATTTCTCTTGCAGTTAACAACTATCGATGCGGAAAGCTATAACCTTTCTGTCTATGATGTCTTGATAGCTGAGGCTAAGGCAAATAACAATTAACAGATCATTTCGGGAATCCGTAAAAAGGTTCCCGATTCCATCAAATATTTCAAATTTTCGATTTCATCCATTCGAGAGCTGAATGTAATCTGGCATCATTACCCTGCATGAACTGATTATAATTGAAGTCAACGTTTTGATCTGGGGATATTCCTATTCCCTCATAAATTGTCCCGTCAATATATCTTGTTTGCATTGATGGCGTATATACTTCTTTTATATATGGTTCTATGATAAAAATACCTGCATTGAATGGTTGTGAGATATCATTATCTAACAATCCATTTGCTCCTGTAGTTGTTGCTCCGAAAATTTTTACATCAGCATTATATTTTTCTCTAAATGCCATGAAGAACATTGTAGAGATTTCGCTACATGAGGCGGACATGCTGTTTGTGATAACAGCAATCGGCTTATCAAATCTTTTTTTTGCGGAAGGTCCGATTGGAAAATCATGCCAACTACTATAACTCAATCGGTTGTCGCTTTGTTTTGTCCTCAGTTGGGCAACAGATAATTGTTCCTGAATGAGAGGAGACCAAAGAATATCAAAATCTCTCGGATTTCCGCCTCCATTTCCTCTTAAATCAACAATTAATCCTTTTAATTGTCCATTTGTTTCATTTTCCTTTAGGATCGATTGGTATGTATCAAGAAGGGCCTTTATACTTGATGCAAGCTCTGGATTCGTTTCATCCTCAATAATATCATTTAAATCGAATCCTGAAAATGCTATGTAAAGGATATTATCATGGGTTAATCCAACCAATAAAGAGAATTCTTTTTCTTCACTTTTCACATAGTAGCCTGCTTTGCTAAAATAATCGGCTAGTCGTGTTCCATTTTCTGTTGGTCCATATTCTTTTTCTGAATCAGTAATTCCGAAGGTGTTTTCCAATATCGTAAAAGTATTTTCTGCTATGAAATCACTTTGTAAATATAGGTCAAACTTCTCTCCCGTGATTGCCCTTAATGCTTCTTCGTCTGATAATCCGGCTCTAAGCATGGCTCTATACATGGAGGGTTGAATTTTTATGCCTAACATAGAGCCATTAACAATAGTATTATTGACTATTTCTATTCTATAATGTCCATCATGCAATGTTTTTGTTATATCAAAGAAATCTGTCATTGCAGCTCTATCATTTTCGATAGAATCTCCGATTTTCCCATACTCTTCCATTCTGGGGAGATATTTGTTACGAACTAAATCCCATTCATTACCAGGAGAGTCTATAGACCAGAAAACATAATTCTTATTCATTCCTGACCACCATAGGGTGAAAAGCTCTGACCATGATTCTGGAGTCTCTGACGGAGTGTTGATATCAGGACGACAGCTTATAGATATAAAGATAAAAAGCAGAGATAGAATGAATATGGTTATTTTTTTCATTTTGCACCTCCAATCTCAAATAACACTCCTGCTGTAACGCTGAAAGTATCTATATATCGAAAAACTCTTTCATATTGATAATTGTTATCAAGCATAGTTAAAGAGTATTGATAGCGGGCAGAAAGATATAGTTCGCTTCTGCTGTTAAAAGAATATGTAAAACCTCCTTCTGCGATGATTCCTGCATCAAAAAGATTGTCGGAGACGGTATTTAAATTGATTACATTCCAGAAGTTATTGAAATACATGAGATCTGATGCTACGGTAAGGTCAGCAAATCCCATTTCTGTTGATAAGAATCTGACTCCAATGTATCCTCCACCTCCCAAGTAGCCTCTTATAAAATCGTTTCCTACAGAAAGTCGCACTGTTAACGGAACTTCAAAAAAATGCTCAACATTTCTTGTTTTTATATTGCTTGTTTTTATATCGGGTTCTTCCGTGTCCACAGGAATATTTTCTATTCCATAAGCTTTGCCAATATATCGAATTCCAGAAGTGATGCTGAACAGATTATTTACCCTATATTCAACTGGAACAGAAATTTCAAAGGCATGTCCAGGTGAAAATGTTCTTGTTTTTCTTTCTCCTCCTCTTTGATCGTACAGACCAAGAACGTATCCCGCATCCACTCCAACATTCCATGTTCCTGCATATAGTGAAGAAAAAACAAACAATATCAAAAGAATTGAAATAATATGTTTTAAAATTTTTATTCTATGCATTTAATTTCATCCACTGGGAAAGAGGGATGTCATCACCCCTTTCCCCAAATTTTATTATTCAATAATAAGCTATTAATAATAGCAATAAGAATAGAAAACAATTTTTCTACTCCTATGTATTCTAATTCAAATTATATTCATCCAAGTGTCAATTCTGTTCTCAACATTCTCCTCAAGATTCCTAAAAAAGAATTGATAGTCATAAAGATGATACACTCCATCAGGAAAAAGAGGCGTACTATAATCTTCTGCTTTTACATCAGTAACTTTTAATGTTCCTCTTTCTGGATCAAGATATGCTCCCGTTAGATAAGGAATTTCGTTTGTTATTGATCCTGAATAATCTGTGAAACATGCGCCTTTGTTTAATGATTTATCTGCTTTAGTGCTATCTGTACTCCAACTTAAAGGATTTATTCCAAGAGTTTTCGTTCCCTCAGGAATTATAATTGAATCTTCTGTTTCTATGGATTCTGAATTAAAAGAAACAATTACGCCTGTATCATATTCACCTTCTGCCATCTTTAAATGAGGATATTCTTCTAGATCCTCTTCTGTTACCTTCCATCCGATACAGTAAGCGGCAATAAGAGAATCTTGTAATTGGGGATCATCAAAAAGATCTTCAAGCAGCATTAAGACAAGTTGCGCGCCTTGAGAGAAGCCTGCAAGAATAAAAGGCCTGCCGTTATTAAGATTATCTAAATAATAGATGAAAGCATCTTTTATGTCAGAGTAGGCGATATCTAGATATGCGCCTTCCTCTGCCTTTCGCTCCGCATATACAGGAAATGTCATCTGCCTGTAGAATGGGGCGTACATTGTAGTAGTGTCTTCATATATCCCTCTTTCCATATTAAGCGCTCCGATGAAGTTGCCTTTTGTCGTTTCATCATGCATTGACATATTAAGATTCCCTTTTTCTCCCATATCTACGGTAGGACAGACTAGAAAGAGATCGACATCTTTATTTGACCCTTCTGCATAGTAGGCCCAGTTTTCGGGATTGGAATAATCTACTGCCGTATCAACAGTACGACAAGAAATAATGGAAATTGATATAAAGGCTAATATTGTTATTTTTAATAGTTTCTTTTTCATGCCAACATCTCTCGTTCCGTATTTTTCTCTTATGAAGCTTAAATGCAACATTAGTCATTGCAGTCTTTATAGAATGATATTGCACCTGTTTCGTGATTGTATCACATGAAAAGAATTGTCGTAAGAATACACTCTCTGAATATAGTAGTTTTCACGCTTTTGATTTCTTTACTAGAACAGTTTCTGTTTGCATTGCTGAAAGATCAAAAATATTAAGCTTAATATTCTATCAAATTCATTTATAATAAAAACTATGAAACACAAAGTTAAAGTGACTGTAATTGATAAAAAATTGTATCCTGAGTTGCAACAGCAATATTGCTTGAATCCCGATTCAGGTGTTTGCCCTTGTTACAACGTAGGAGATGAGTTCATCTTCTACCGAGATGAGAAAAGAGATGATTTCTGGCATATGGGGCTGAATACTCTTGTTAAGACTTCGGGAAACCCGGATTCTGTCGCAGGAGGGCCGAAAATACCATTCTGTTCTGAAGCTTGGGATGCTATTTCTAGATATCTTTATGCTGCTATTGAAGGTGGTTCAATCATGAGAAGCTGGATGAAAGATGAGAATACGATGATTGCCTGCTGTAACGATGGAACTAGACCCGTTATCTTCAAAATTGAACGCATTGATTATGAGTAACAATTGTTTGGTATTTTAGAGATGAAAAAAACTGTATTTGCCTCTTAATAGAGATCGAATAATCTTTTTAGTCTTTATAAAAATGCCAGAGGGCAGCCTCTGGCTCTATGGCGGGAATCTGTCCCTGTTCGGCTTGTTTAATGCAAAAAATAAGGAGCGGTTTATATCCGCTCCATTTATATGAGAAAAAGGCATAAGCCTTTGGATTTTAATGGGCCCAGCTGGATTTGAACCGGCGACCCAAGGATTATGAGTCCTTTGCTCTAACCGCTGAGCTATAGGCCCTTGTCTGATTAAGACGCTTTAGTACTTTATCAAATTTGATTGATCGGGGCAATGGTTTTTCAAAAAAAGTTTTAAATGTTTCAAAAATATGAACAAAACATTAAGTCTGCCTAAGTTTCTTCTCATAGCTAATTTTTGCTGTTAGAATAAAGTGAGTTGGAGAATTTATGAAGAAATTTATCACTATTTTGCTAATTATGCTGATGGCATTGTCCGTTATAAACGCCGAGACAGAAGTTAGATTCATCCTTTCGGATGTAGATCAGCATTCAGAAATTTTAATAGGATTTTGTCCTACATACCTTTTATTAGGCCTTGGTGTGGATTTTCATTTCATTGACGATAACAATAGATCCGAATTCCAATTCTTAGTCGGAGGTGGTTATACTCAAAAAAGGCTGTTTGTTGATCCTTATACTGAGCAGCCTGGCTATCATTCACCTACGGTTAATGGGAAGACATATGATGGAACAGGCATTACATACGATACAGTGGAAGGGGATTTTATGATCAGATACGATCAAGGCTTCTTAGATGACCTGCTTACGCTCAGGACAAGTATTGAAATGAAGTATGAGATGAATCTTAACAGTCATAAAAAAGATAAGTTCCCTCCTTTAAATTCCTATTTAAATGGGGCTGATTCACATGCTTCAACACTGTTCCCAGATGTTGCTGGATCTAATTCCCACTTCTTAGGAACGGCATTGGCATTGCGTCTTACATATGATGCTATGGATGACACAATCTTTACTAATGATGGAATACTTGCATATGTAGAGGCTAAATATGCACCTCTTTTCTTGAATAACTGGCTTGATGGTTCTGCTAATTATTATTCGCTGACAGCAAATGCAGTATTTTCAAAGACGCTTTATACGTACAGTACTGAGAATTATGACTGGTTCAGCATAGTCTTAATCGATAGGGTCAATGCTAACTGGACAGATGGTTCTGTTCCTGTTTTTGCTCAAGAGCCTGTATCTCTTGGCAGAAAGGTCAGAGGATATAATACTTTAAGTTACGGAACGCAGTTCTCTGCTGTAAACAATCTTGATATCCGCTTTGCCGGCCCTGGAATTGGAATTGCATCCATTAAGCCAAGAATTAATGTTTTCTTTGATATGGGAATCGGGGCAGGAAATTACTTTAACTCAACAAGCAGACCTGATAAAGGTTATAATTTCCTCTCTAGCGTCGGAGCTCAATTTACTGTAACATTCTTCGATTTCATTGATTTAGGTTATCAGATTGCATATCTATTCACAGGAGAAAAGATGACCGATCCAGGTTCAAGATTCGTAACGACGTTTACTTTCTTCCTTGATTTCTAAGTTTTTGTTTTTGAATTTTTTCAAATCTTGGTCTGTTATATCTCTGGATTATTATGCATGGAATATTTGCAATAATAGTCCAGAGAATTATTTTTGCATGCGTTGTGCTTGGCGCGATGATGATAAATATGATTGAGAACAATATTATAAGATCATGGCATAGCTCAGCTCTTACCGTTTCAAGCAGATATTGATTTATATATTCGATGTTCAAATCTCTTGATAAGTTCTTTTTATCGAATGCACTAACAGACGGTATATAGTCTTTCCAGTATTTTACCTTAAACAGCTTTTGATAAATATTCCCGCCATTTTCCCATTTTCTCGGCCTATAAAGTTTGTAGAGCTTGCTTAGCGTCTTATAATCTATCGCATTTACAATATAGGACGCTAAGAACATCGAAGCGACAACTAATATTGCTAAAGGAAAACCTGTTAGAGGAACAAAAATATTTATTAGATTTTTCAAAGATATGGATTCTCTTCACTCATGTCCGCTATATCAACGCAGCCAATGGATGTAAGAATCTCCTCAACATCCTCAGCCTGATGACGTGGCACATAGCGTACATATACGTCAATTTTCCCATCTTCCAGAGTTAGAAACGGCCTGAGTCCTCTGGAAGAGATTTCGTTATATAGTGCTGCTGCAGAAGCGTTGTCGTTAAAACTCTGGGCTTTGAATTTCACCCAAGCCTCGTCATTTTTCATATCATTTCCAGGAAGGATGACGCTTACTTCTAAATTTTCATATCCTGAGTTTTGTATATCGAAAAGAGATGCTGCTTTCTCATTTAGCAATATCGTTCTATCCGGCGTCATTTCCCTTTCATCGTTTATATATATGTCTGCGCTCTTTTCTCCGTCAGATAGTTTCAAAATGCTTCCGATAGTATATATGCTTGAGGCCCCATTGTATTCGTTGTCGACAATGTAATCTGAACCGTCTTTTGTTGTATAATTGTCTCTGTCTGGACGGTATAATCCGACTCCATCTGCATATAAAATAGCACTGAGTAATGCAAAAATAAAAATAAACAGCAGCGTTCTTTTCATGTCTTCATATTCTAACGCATGCATTTTTTCTTGCATAGTCTCCACCTTGCAAGAAAAGCATCTCTTTGAGATAATAAAGCCATGAGTGATAACAAGAATAATATGAGCCATTGGGCCGATCAAATGGCGGAGAGAATCATAAGGGAAAAGGGTGAGAAGCCTTTATATACATGCGCTAGCGGAATCACCCCATCCGGAACTGTTCATATAGGAAACTTCAGAGAGATTATTACTGTAGATCTCGTAGTCAGGGCGTTAAGAGAAAGAGGAAAAAACGTAAGGTTTATTTATTCATGGGACGACTATGACGTATTTAGAAAAGTTCCTAAGAACATGAAAGATCCTGAACTTCTTGCTTCATATTTGAGAAAACCTATAACGCTTGTTCCTGATACTTCAGGAGTTGCTGAAAACTATGCAAGAGCGAACGAAGTAAGGGTAGAAAACATCCTTCCGACGGTCGGCATTTATCCTGAATACATATATCAGGCAGCAAGATACAGAGCAGGATATTACGCAGAAGGGATAAAGAGGGCTCTTGAGAAGAAAGAAGAGATTAAAGCTATTTTGAATGAATGGAGAACAGAACCGCTTGGAGACGACTGGTTCCCTGTTTCTGTATTCTCTTCTTTTACAGATAAGGATAATACGAAAGTAACGGATTGGGATGGTGAGTATAAAATCACATATACCGATCTAGATGAGAATAAGAGTGAGACGATAGACATAAGAAGCACTCCTAACACGAAACTTCCTTGGCGTGTTGACTGGCCTATGAGATGGGCTAAGGAAGGTGTTGATTTCGAACCGGGAGGAAAAGACCACTTAACAGAAGGCGGAAGCTATGACACGTCAAAAAAGGTTGTTGAACTCTTTGGTGGCACCGCACCTGTTTCAATGCGTTATGATTTCATTAAATTAAAAGGCATGGGAGGCAAGATCAGCAGTTCTGGCGGAGAGGTTGCAGATCTTTATGACGTTCTTGAAATCTATACGCCAGAGATCGTACGTTATATGTTCGTCGGAACAAGACCTAACTCTGAGTTTGCAATCTCGTTCGATCTTGATGTTTTGAAAATCTATGAGGACTATGATAACTGCGAAAGGATTTACTTCGGCCTTCTTGATGTCAAAGAGCAAAGAAAAGAGAAAGAGAAGAGGATTTACGAACTCTCTCAGGTCGACTCTGATCATATTCCTACGGAGCCTGGCTATCAGGCGCCATTCAGGCATTTGTGCAACCTTTTTTTGATTCACGAGTCGAACGTAGATGAAGCGTTAGAGAGCATTAGCGATGTGACAGAGGGACAGAAAGACAGGCTTAGAGCAAGGCTTGTATGTGCTAAGAACTGGCTTGAAAAGTATGCTCCTGAGGAGTTTAAATGGTCATTAGCCACAACAACAGATCCAATAGATGTAAAAGATAACGAGAGACAGGCTTTAAAGGATCTCGCATCTTACGTCAATTCGTATCTCGATGAAATGAACGAGAAGGAGTTCAGCACATACATATATAAGGCTGCAGCAGATAACGGCATTGAAAATGCGGATTTCTTTACTCTTACATATCGCGCTTTAATTTCAAAAGAGAAAGGGCCGAAACTTGCAGGTTTTATTAAGACGGTAGGAAAAGAGAAAATTTTGCAAATTCTTTCTAAATATTAAAATAAGGGATGCAAAACGCATCCCTCTTTTTAATATTAAATAATTAGTTAGTATTGCTTATTTACTCATATCTCTGAATATTTTGTCCAGCACGGCTTGGTTGTTCCTCCATTTGTCTACCGCCTTTACTCTTAGATCAAGTTCAAGCTTCGAGCCAGGGAATATCCTCTTTATTTCTTTAAATGATTCCTTTCTGATCCTCTTTATATTTTCTCCGCCTTTTCCGACAATAATTCCTTTCTGTCCGTCGCGCTCTGTGTTTATGAACGCTCTTATCCAAACTTTCTTTTCCTCCTCGTCGTATTCAAGGTCTGATACTTCAACGAATATGGCATGAGGAAGTTCATCTGTTAGAAGATTGATAGTTTTTTCTCTGATGATTTCCGAGATTCTAAATTCTAGATTCTGGTCGGTATATGCACTCTCGTCGTACATCAGTTCTCCTTCTGGAGCTAGCTTGAATAGTTCTATTAAAAGATCGTCAACTCCTTCATCCTCTTTTGATGATGTGAACACTATAGGAGCGTCTTTGAATCTAGTTCTGACAAAGAATACGGCATCCTCTTCCTCGTCTTTATTCATTACGTCTTTTTTGTTGATCGCAATTACAAGAGGAACTTTTGCTTCTTTTATGAGATCTGCAAGAGTCTCCTCTTCCTTCTTCTGGGCTCTTTTCCCATCAAGTATGTAAAGTATGATATCCGACTCTGTTAACGCAGATAGCGTTACATCTTGCATCTTCTTGTTAATTGTCTTTTCTGATAGATGGTAGCCTGGGGTATCCAAAAAAACCAGCTGTCCCCTCTGATCCGTATAAATTCCCCTGATCTTGTTTCTCGTAGTCTGCGGGGTTGGGCTTGTTATGCTGACTTTCATCTCGCATATTGTGTTTACCATAGTGCTTTTTCCTGCACTTGGCCTTCCTATTACAGATACTGTTGCACTTTTCATGATTAAATATTAGTAGAAAATAGAAAGCTTTGAAAGCTTAACTTATATCTCAAGATATGTTAAATTCATCCTATGGACGAAAAAAAAGAAAATAAAGCAAATGGAATGGATGAGAGGCTTTTAAAGACTAGAAGCATTCTCATTTCAGGTGAAATAAACAAAGATCAAGCGGACAGTTTTACAAAATCAATCCTTGTTCTAGATGACGAGAGTTCAGATCCTATCTACGTATATATCAACAGTCCTGGAGGTGACGTCTATTCAGGTTTTGCAATCCACGACATGATAAAGTTCGTATCATCTCCCGTGTACGTTATCGGTGAAGGGCTTATCGCATCAGCGGCAGCTCTAATCTATCTTGCAGCAGACAAGGAGAAGCGTCTTGCGCTTGAACATTCTACATATCTTATTCATCAGCCTCTTTCCCAGATGAAAGGCGTTGCAAGCGATATGCAGATACAGGCAGAGAAGATGGAGGAGCTTAGAAAGTCTTTAGATCAGCTCATTGCAGACGCTACAGGAAAAGACGTTGAAGATGTAAGTAAGGATACCGAGAGAGACTATTGGCTTAACGCTAAAGAGGCTCAAGAGTATGGAATTGTCTCAAGGATCATAAAGAACAAAAGAGAAATTTAACAAAAGTTGAGTTTTTGCATATAGGGTAATATGAAGAGATTGCTTTTACTTCTTATTACCCTTATTTTTTTACTCCTCTCATCATGCAAGAATGAAGAGAGAAAAAGCTTTAGTATACTAAGCTATAACATGTACCTGTTCTTTGACGATGAAGAGACAGGTAATGAGTATTATCCTTTCGTTTCTTCTGCCGGATATGGAGAGCAAGAGTATAAGAAAAGAATAAGGCTCTATCAGGATTTCTTTTTAAGCGATATAGGAGAAGCTGATGTATACGCTCTTCAGGAGATTGAAAGTGAGAAAGTGCTTAAAGATCTGATGAGCGGAAGGATGGCAAGAAAAGGGTATAAATATTATGCAATATCTAACATTAATAGTCCGATTTCGGTTGCTTTTATTAGTCGTATTCCTATAAAAGATGTTAAGGTGCATTCTGATCTCGGTCCTAGGCCAATAATTGAAATAGTTCTTTATATTAATAATGAAGAGGTTAGGATATTTAACATCCATGCAAAAAGTCAGATCGACGGAGGATATGAAGAACGATTTTCTTCCTTCTCGCATTTAAGCAGGCTTTTGTCTTCTTCCTCATCTTTATCAATTGCTGCTGGAGATTTTAATGAAGATCCAAGGATAGGACCGTCTTTTGTAGATGCTGCGACTGGATTGGATGCTCCTCTGCTTGTGACAGGGGATAGAGGCCTTGTTTCAAATGCCGTGTTTTTCGCTCCTTCATTATCGGAAGCGGCAGATATGTCAACTTATTACTATGAAGGCTCATGGTATATGTATGATAATATCATATTCAACAGTGCGGCATTCGATGGTTTTTCTCTTGAATATGAGAGTGCATATATTGTTTATCCGCCATCTGCTTTAAACGATGACGGGACGCCGAAAATATTTTCTATCGACACTCAATCAGGCTACTCAGACCATCTGGCTCTTAAATGCATCTTTACGTATAATTGAGCCATGAAAGAGAACTTAAGAGAGACCCTTCTTGGCGGTCAGAGCTTTTCTTGGAAAGAAGAGGATGGCGGAGTTTTTTCCGCTGTGCTTAATGAAAAGGTTTATAGGATAGAAACACTTGAGGACGCAAAGAGGGATCCGTATCTATATGATTATTTTGACTTTGCATACGACTATGAGAAGGCGAAAGAAGAGATTGCTAAAAAAGACGGAATTTTAAAAGAGGCTACAGAGAGTGTTGGAACTATAAGGCTTCTTAAGCAGGAACCTTTTTTAACTACAATTTCATTCATATTAAGCCAGAATAATAATATCAAGCGTATTAAAGGTCTTTATGACAGAATATCCAAAGAGTACGGGCATATGGTGGAACCTGGCTATTACAGTTTTCCTACAGCAGATGAAATGAAGCGTGTTTCTGTTGAAAGACTAAGAGAACTTGGCTGTGGATTCAGAGCTCCTTTTATCTATGATGCCGTAATGAAAGCCGATATTCTTAAAGATGTCTATGATCTTGATTTCGATGAGGCGGAAAAACTTTTAATGACGATTAAGGGGATAGGCCCTAAGGTTGCTTCATGCATTCTGATTTTCTCATATCAGAAGAGGGATGGTTTTCCTATAGACGTATGGATGAAGAGGGTTATGAACGAGTATTATCCTGGAAAAGACAAGACATACTTCGCCCCATATGAGGCGCTTAGCCAGCAGTATCTGTTTTCTTGGATTAGGAGCAAGGGAAATTAAGCAAAAAGACCGTTAGTGATTAAAGGTATTATTGGATTTAGAATCTCATCCTGCATGCTTTGCAGCAGGCTAGCGTCTTTAATGCTTTTAATCCTGTCTTTTGTTATTGTTATAAGGCCTTCTCCGATTATGCACGCATAGAGTTCTCCATACTCTCTTTCCGTATTTCCTTTTATGTCGAACGACGAGAATTCGTTGAATATCGTTTTAAACAGGATTTTCCTTTTTTCCTTTAGTCTTTCTTCCAGTCCATCTGGCGGAAGATAGCTTGAATAGAAGAAGAGATTTTTATATAGAGGATTCATATCAAAGTACTCCCTGATGCGCTCTATGATCTCTTTAAGACGATCTTCTGCTTTTGTCGTATCATACACCCCTTCGCTGATATATTTTGCAGTGTCTAAGAGAGTGCGATCGACAGTAGCAAGATATAAATCCTCTTTATTCTCAAAGTTGTGATATACGAGACCTTTTGAAACTCCGTATTTGCTGCAGATGACGTTCATTATGCCATTTGCGAAATTAGAAGTTCCAAATTCATGGATGGCAGCATTAAGAATTTTCTCCTTACTAAGTTTCGTTCTCTCTGCTTTTGTCATCGTCTCTCCTTTTAAAAATATTAACCCGACCTTTTTAGGATGTAAACAGAAAAAATTCCATTTTTCTAAGTTAGATATAATTAGCCTGTTTATATTATTCCATCTAACTCAAGAAAATTTTTCAATTCTAAGAAATTTGTAATAGCAGGAAATTGAGATGAACATTTCTCTTTTTCCCACGTTATTATAAATGGCCTGTCAGCTTCCTTTAGCATGTAATAGTCCGTAGGACCATCCCCGACTGCGACTACTACAGGATCTTCATACAGAGCTCTCAGTTCTTTTATCTTTTCTCCTTTGTCCTTTATATCCTTCACATGATATATTAGGCCGTCCATCTTGCCGTCTATTACCTTCATCTCTTTCGCAAGAATATGTTCCTTGTGCTCTAGTAGATCGGTTTTCTTTAGAAAGGAATATATTAAAAGATCCGTTCCGCAGGAAAGAACTGCCAGATGAACATTCTCTTTTTCTACAATCTCTTTTAATGGAATGAGGTTTTTTCTGTCGAAGTAGGAGAGTATGTCTTCTATTACATTTTCAACAAGGCCTTCATCATGCCCTTTAAGGTACTTTTCAAATAGTGCGTTGAATTCTTTTGGACTTAGCTTTCCTCTTTTATCGCTGTCAATGAAATGATCTATCATCTCTTTGTTGCTGCTGTTTCTGACTTTCATCGCGAGCATTTGTTCTGAATCATGATCGATAATAGGATATAGCGTCCCATCGAAGTCAAGGGCAAGTATAACGTCTCTCTTTTCCATATAGTTAATAATGCAATAAGACAAAAAAATAGCAACCCTTTGAGAGTTGCTATTGGAGAAAGGGGGAGTCGAACCCCTGACCCTCAGATTGCGAACCTGATGCTCTACCAACTGAGCTATTTCCCCGCTATATGCAATACTAAGAAAAACGGAAAACAAAATCAATTATTATCTTTAACTTTCTTAGGATATTGTATCTCGTAGAAGATCTGTTCAAGTTCTAGTGCGATGTTAATATTGTGTACAATAGGACGCAGCACGCCATCCACGTTCTGACTTTTTAACGTGACTGGAGAGAAGTTAAGAACTCCCTGTATGTTTGCATCTATCAGTTTTTGAAAGCAGTCAGCTGCGGCATTTTCCGGAACGGTCAGTATTGCAATTTTTACTTCCAATGCTTCAATTACTTCTTCTAAACGGCTCATTGGATAAAGAGGAATTGGATTTGATGCGTCAGAATAAACAAGCGGATCTGTATCGAATCCTGCTACGATTCTGATTCCATCCGGCTCAAATCCTGAGTAGTTCATCAGCGCTTTTCCGATTCTTCCGCAGCCAACGATTATAACGTTCTGGGCATCTCCCTTGCCTAGGATTTCTGCAAGTTTGTTTACCAGAGGTAGAATGTCGTAACCACCTCTTTTCTGTCCGTGAATGCCTAAAAGGGAGAAGTCCTTGCGTACTATCACGGCATTTACACCAGCTGCATCAGCCAGATTATGTGCAAAAACTTTTTCTAAACCGATCGATCTTAGTCTATTAAGTGCTCTATAGTACCTAGTTATTCTCGTAAGCATATCACTATTCATAATTATTTTTCTCCATTATGTGATTTAGATTACATTAATCACTATTTACTGTCAATAAACTGAAAATATGTCGAAAACATGTTCTCTACAAATAAAATATATGTCTTATAATTGCTAATCAGTAATTTTTTAGCTATTATATATCCGAATTGAAAAGGAGAAGATATATGTCTCAGAATTTATTTTCTGAAGAATTGAATGCTTTCGTTGACCAATGGAAAGATAAACCAGGAAATTTGATCATGGTTTTGCACCATGTTCAGCAAGAATTTGGTTATATTTCCAGAGAGGCTGCTGAAGAAGTTTCACGCCGCCTTAACATTCCTCTAGCTAAGATCTGGGGGGTTGTCACGTTCTATCATTTCTTCAAACTAAACAAACCAGGTAAATACAATATTCAAGTATGTCTAGGCACTGCATGTTATCTCAAAGGCGGAGATATCATAATTGAGGAGCTTGGAAAACAGAAAGGTCTTACGGTCGGAGGGCTTACAGAAGATGGGAAGTTCTCTCTTGAGGCTGTTAGATGCGTAGGTTGTTGCGGACTTGCACCTGTAATGACAATTGCAGGAGAGGTGTTCGGCAAGGTCACTAAAGATCAGGTGGAAGGCGTATTGGATAAGTTCTCCTGATGGCTAAAGAAGATTTGATCCTTGAGGCTCTGAAGAACAGCATTGAGGCGGGGGCAAAAGAGATTGAACTGTTTATAGACGGTAATACGTTTACAGTAATAGATGACGGAAATCTCTCTTTTATTCCTACTCTCGGTGTGGTCTGCTCTTCAAAAGGGGAGTCTAGAGGAAGGGGTCTTTATCTTCTTTATAACGAATGTCATAGCAATATCAGTCTTGGCAGAGATGGGGAAAAGACGGTTTTTAAAGCGGTTTTCACCTCATCAATTATAAAAGAAGAGATCGTACCGGCCGCATTCAACCTGTTCCCGTTTTTGGTTTTCCATAGCATGAAAAACAAAGCGGAGATCTACAGACTCGATTACTCTGATATAAGAGAAATGGGGTTAGATCCAGAAATCGCCGGTAATTTAGCAAGATTGAAGAAGATTATCAGAGAAAAGGAACTAAGGAGTTAATAAGATGGCAAAGCTTACAATTGAAGAACTTCACAAATTAAGAGAGCGTGAAGAGATCAAGATGAAGAAGCGTGACATTGAAGGCAGAAAAAGGCACATAGTTGTCGCTATGGGAACAAGCGGAATTGAGAATGGTGCTAAGATCATTTTGGATGAGTTTGCTGATTTAGCCGATGAAAAGGGCCTTGATGATGTTATTATCACGCAGTCAGGCGTTATAGAAGGTGTAAAAGAACCGGCAGTTCAAATTCATACTCCGTCTTTAGGTTTGGTAACATACCAAGGGGTAAAAAAGAGTGATGTCGCTAAGATCATTGATGATACAGTCATAAATGGCAAAGTCATTAAAGAGTTGGCAGTCGAGGTTTAGGAGGATTAGAAATGGCGTTTAAAAACTATATTTTAGTCTGTGGCGGAACTGCATGTGAATCATCAAGATCCGACCAGATCTATAATAACCTAATAGAGGAGGCTAAGAATCAGGGAGTTGCAGACAAAGTTCAGGTCATCAAGACCGGATGCTTTGGCTTCTGTGAGCAGGGACCTATTGTTAAAGTCCTTCCTGAAGACAGCTTCTATGTTCAGGTAAGGCCTGAAGATGCCAAGCAGATCATAAGCGAACATGTAATAAAAGGTAGGGAGATCACTCGTCTTCAGTATGGCCATACAGTAAGAAAAGCCTATGAAGAGGTAGAGGATATTCCATTTTATAAAAAACAAAAAAGAGTCGTGTTGAGAAACTGCGGCAAGATCGCTCCTGAAAACATTGACGAGTATATCGCATGCGATGGCTATAAAGCTCTTGAAAAGGTTCTTTTCGAGATGAGCGAGGATGATATCATCAATGAACTCAAAAAAGCAGGGCTTAGAGGCCGTGGCGGTGCAGGATTCCCTACTTGGATGAAGTGGAATTTCACAAAGCAGGCAGAAGGAGACGTAAAATACGTCGTATGTAATGCCGACGAGGGAGATCCTGGGGCATACATGGACCGTTCAACGCTCGAAGGCGATCCTCATTCAGTTCTTGAGGCTATGACAATCTGTGGCAAGGCAATTGGAGCTCATCAGGGATTTATTTACATCAGGGCAGAGTATCCTCTTGCAATTCACCGCCTTGAAATTGCGATGAAGCAGGCAAGGGAGTACGGACTTCTTGGAAAGAATATCCTTGGAAGCGGTTTTGATTACGATATTGAGATCAGGCTTGGGGCTGGTGCTTTCGTTTGTGGTGAGGAGACTGCACTGCTTCAGTCGATTGAAGGTAAGAGAGGCATGCCTCAGCCACGTCCGCCATTCCCAGCGTCAAAAGGACTATGGGGGAAACCAACCGTTATTAATAACGTAGAAACATGGGCTAACATACCTGCAATTATTACAAAAGGCGGAGAATGGTTCGCATCAATGGGAACTGAGGACAGCCATGGAACAAAAGTATTCGCATTAACCGGTAAGATTTGCAATTCCGGTCTTGTAGAGGTACCGATGGGAACCACTCTAAGAGAGATCGTATTCGATATCGGTGGCGGTATAGCACATGGTAAGAAATTCAAAGCTGTTCAGACAGGAGGCCCGTCAGGCGGTGTTATCACAGAAGAGAACCTCGATACTCCAATCGACTTCGGATCTCTTATGAAGATCGGATCTATGATGGGTTCTGGCGGTATGATCGTTATGGATGAGGACGACTGCATCGTAGACGTTGCTAAATTCTATCTTGACTTCACTGTCGATGAATCATGCGGAAAGTGTGCTCCATGCAGAATCGGAGGAAAAACTCTCAATGCGCTTCTTGCGAAGATTACCGAAGGTAAAGCAACGGAAAAGGATCTTGAACAGATGAAGCAGATTGCACATGCAATGCAGAAGGGCAGCCTTTGCGCACTCGGACAGACTGCTCCTAATCCTGTTTTATCCACGTTGAAATACTTCCCAGAAGAGTATGAGGCGCACATTAGGGATAAGAAGTGTCCATCTGGAAAATGTAAGAAACTTATTTCATATTCCATAGATCCTAGCAAGTGTATCGGATGTACAGCCTGTGCCAGAAAGTGTCCTGTCGGTGCTATTTCCGGAGAGCTTAAGAAGCCTCATAGCATTAACACCCAGGTATGTATCAAGTGCGGCGTATGTAAGGATACATGTAAGTTTTCTGCTATCAGCGTGAAGTAATTGGGGGTAAAGAGATGAAGATTCATTTAACCATAAACGGAATTCCAGTAGAGGTTGAGGCAGGAGTGAGCGTCCTTGAAGCGGCACGCCAGGCGGGAATCAGAATTCCAACCCTCTGCTATCATCCAGATTTGAAGCCTTTCGGTTCTTGCGGACTATGCGTTTGCAAGCAGGAAGGATCTGCTAAGATTTTAAGGGCTTGTGCAACCCCTTGTGCCGAAGGCATGAAGATTATCACACACGATGCGGAGCTTTACGAAGTCAGAAAGACGATCATAGAGCTTACGATGAGCACTCACCCGACGTCCTGTCTTACTTGTGTAAGAAACAACAAGTGTGAACTTCAGAAGCTTGCTATCGAATACGGTATCAGAGAGCAGCCGTTTGCTCCAAGGTTAAGAGATAGGAAGATCGACGATTCTACGCATATCATCACACTTGACCCGTATAAGTGCATCAAGTGCGGACGTTGCGTTCAGGTCTGCCAGGAACTTCAGGGCGTATATGCCCTAGAATTCATCGGAAGAGGAGACTCGACTACGATGAGTCCTGCGGCAAACCTTCCATTGAATGAAAGTCCGTGTATCAAGTGCGGACAGTGTATAACTCACTGCCCGGTAGGAGCTATCTACGAGCAAGACGACGTATCTCTGATGATGAAGGCTATTAACGATCCTGATAAGATCGTCGCAGTTCAAATGGCGCCATCTGTACGTGTCGCAATCGGAGAGGAGTTCGGTTTTGAGCCAGGAGAAGTGACGACAGGAAAACTTTATACTGCTCTCAGACGCCTTGGCATTGACTATGTGTTCGATACAAACTTCGGAGCTGATCTTACCATCATGGAAGAGGCAAGCGAGCTTGTTGACAGAATCAAGAACAACGGAGTTCTCCCTCAGTTCACATCATGCTGCCCAGGCTGGGTTAACTATGTGGAGGAGTACTATCCGGAGCTTCTAGACAACCTTTCTACAGCAAAAAGCCCTATGATGATGCAGGGTGCAATAACAAAGACTTATTGGGCGGAGAAACTGAAGGTCGATCCTGCAAAGATCTACTCTGTTGCGATTATGCCTTGTACGGCTAAAAAGGACGAGATCAACCGTCCTATGAACGCATCTGACTATAAGGATGTCGATGTTGTTCTTACAACCAGAGAGCTTGCAAGAATTATAAGCCAGTATGGAATAGACTTTAAAAACCTTGAAGAGAGCGAGGTCGACTCTCCGATTGGCGAATACACTGGAGCTGCTACGATCTTTGGCGTTACAGGCGGTGTTATGGAAGCTGCAGTTCGCTCTGCATATAAGTTTGTAACAGACAAGGAGCTTGAGAACGTTGAAGTTGAACCTGTAAGAGGTCTTACTGAAGTTAAGAAGGGCACCGTAGATTTCAATGGTACTCCTGTAAGGGTCGCTGTAATTCACGGTATGGCGAATGCTAAGGAAATCCTTGATGAAGTTAAAGAGGCTAAAGCTAAAGGCGAGAGAGCTCCTTATGAGTTTATTGAAATCATGGCATGCCGCGGCGGATGTATTGCTGGAGGCGGTCAGCCTATCGGAACGGATGATAAAGTCAGAGAAAAGAGAATCAAGGGCCTTTATAGCGACGATGAGAAGTGTGCTTTAAGAAGAAGCCATGAGAACCCGTCTATAAAGAAGATCTATGATGAGTATTTCAAAGAGCCGTTAAGCCATAAGGCTCATGAGACTCTTCACACCTCTTATAAGGCGCAAAAAATCTATAAGGACTTATAATAGATTTGATATGATCTGCCCCTCCTTATTAAAAGGAGGGATTTTTATTGTTTCTATAAAAAGAATCTTTACAAAACGTATGTATCTGTGTATAGTAGCATTAGAGGTGTTACTATGAAAAGAATCATATTTATCATATTACTTTTTCCCCTTGTCGGTTTCCTTGCCTTTGCTCAAGGGAGCACGGAGAGCGCAGAAGATGATGGAGTTTATCTAGTTGGAATTTCTAAGTTGGTATCGCACCCTGCCCTTGATGCTATAGAAGAAGGAATAAAAGACTATCTTGATACCCTCGATTATAAATTCGAATACGATGTTCAGAACGCTAATGGAGAAATAACAGCAGCAACACAGATTGCACAGGTCTTTGAAAATGAAAATACTGACATAAATATCGCGATTGCGACTCCGACAGCACAGGCGATAGCCAACGTCATAGATGATACGCCGTTAATATTTTCATCCGTTACCGATCCTGTTGCAGCAGGGCTTGTTGGAAAAGGGATAGAAAACATTGCAGGCGTATCTGACATGGTTCCTGTTAGCGCCCATCTCAGTCTAATTAGAGAGGTTCTTCCAGATGTTAAATCTATTGGCATGGTATATACGTCGGGAGAAGCAAATGGAATCGTTTTGATGGAAACGATGAAAAAAGAAGTTGAAGAGAGCGGACTCGAATTTATAAGCGCATCAGTTTCAAATTCAAGTGAAGTTAGAACTGCGGCAGAGTCAATAATAGACAGAGTCGATGCAATGTATGTTGCGACAGATAATACCGTAGTAAGCGCTATCACGGCACTAAGCGATGTCTGTATGAAGCATTCTGTTCCTCTTTTTAGCGCGGATACTACAAGCAGTGTTAATGCCGATGTCCTTCTCTCTGGCGGCTTTGATTACTATCAGTCGGGAATTCTTACGGCAAAGATAGTTGAGCGATATTTAAATGGTGAAAGTCTTGAGGATATTGGAACATTATATCTAGACCAAGACAGCCTTGAAATCTATTTGAACTTAGATGTTGCAGACCGCCTTGGACTAGAAATTAATGAAGATTTAGTCAATAGGGCCAAATCTATCAATTACGGGGATGGTTACGTTATTCAGTAGTTTTAATACGCATGACTTCTATCTGGTTTGCTGCAGCTTTTGAATATAGCACCAGATAGGAGCCGTCTACGCTGAGCTCGATATTGTTACTTATGTTTTGGGTATCGACAATTACTTCTTCGCTTACATTTCCATCTCCAAGCAGTTTGTAAGAATAGATTCTCATGTTTTCTGATAGCAAATAGATGTTTCCTGTTTCATCGTTAATTGCAAAGTCGACGAAATTCTCTCCTGATATCCGTTTAAAGAATACCTCCCTGTCGAGGTTTCCATTATAAGCCGCAATGAAATCGGTTCCCATCAGGTATCCTATTGAGTTGTAATCGCTGAATTCAATCTTTTTTAGTCCTGTATAATCGCTTGTAAGATTTGGCAGCTTGTAACCGTTCTTCTGTGCATTCCCGCCTGCATATGTCTTATGGTTGAGTCTTGCAATATTCCCGTTTGCATTTCCCACAAGGTAGAATGAGCCGTCGATGGAAACACCAAGAGAGTTCAATGTGTCAAACGATCCGCTAGGCTTGGACAGATTATCCTCAATCTGGCTTGTAACATCTATACCCCTATATGCGAAGTCAACATCAGCTGTCGTAGATGGAACATAACGCTCTAAGAGATATGTCGTCTTTCCATCTGCATCATATGCAAGAAGTACGAACTCTTTCATCATCTCATCGAACCCGATGTCTCCATGTGCTGTTGTAAATTTATCGGAATTACCCATAAAACTTGTTCTGTACCCATCGCAAGTCTCAATCTGGCTTAATTCCATAGTAGGGGCAAGATAGTTAAGACGTGCGGTATTTCCGCTTCCGTTATAAGCAACTAGGACTGCATATGTTCCGCTCCCGTCTAAAAGTACGTAGTCCAGATCTACAGGCTCTCCAGAAAGTGAAGGAATTGTTGAAATCCCATATTCTTTTTCAATTTCAACAGAGTTTCTCAGCATGCTTGCAATCTGTATTGTGTTGTTTAGTCCGCTTGCAACCATGAGTTTTCCATCGGGAAGGAACTTGACAACGGTATTTGTTCCAAGTTTAAGCCCTGTTGTTGCAGCATCAATGGTAATGCTGTTGCCAGGAACTCCGCGCTCTGTCTTTACAAGAGCGTTAAATGCGATTGAGCACGATCCATAAGAGCCGATCTTACTTGTATATGCAACAGCATCAAGGCGGTGCATTCCAGGCGTGAAGCTTAGATTCACGTTCACGCCAGATCCGGCAAGAACTCCGTCAACGTACCATTTTACTGTAATATCTTTTAAATTAGACCTCTCTGGCACTAGTGATATTTCTATTTCCTCATCAGACGTCACCTCGCTGCTAAGGCCTTCAACGGTACATTCCACAGGTATTCCGGACTGGTCTAATAACTGGATAGACCCGGGTGCGTAGGGAAAGGCATCAAGATTGAATTCTATTTCGGAACTGCTTGTCTGATCTCCTACTATCCTGACAGCCTCGGTAAAACCTGACATAAGGATGTCTGAAGAATAAAGCCTTCCTTGCAGGATGTAGGATCCGGCTTCTAAGTTCGTCTTTGAGGCAGTTGCAGTTCCTTCTGATGTATTCATAGTCGTTTCAAGATTCTCGCTTTGTTCTTCGTTCTGTTTTGTAAGCTCAAGTTCAATCCTTGGATTGTTGATCACGTCCTTATTCCATGACATTGAAATGGATAGGTTTCCATTTCCTACAAGACTATCAAGACGTACTACGACGCTTGGATTATTCACGCTCAGCGTGAATGTAGTAGATCCGGTTACGATTGCCGTTGATTCCTCATTCAGTCCTGTTGCATTGATAATCCACTCTCCGACCGCAACGCCGCTGAGTGTTGTGCTCGATTTCTTAGTCGTGAAAGAGAATGAATCTCCGTTAGGCCCTCGTCCTGTGATGTGGTAACTCTTTACTTCCAGAGGAAAGCCTTCAGGTGCGATCAGTCGGGATGTGTCAGAGTCGATTACAATCCTCATGTCGGCAACACTCGAACTCTCTTCGCAGGAAGCCATCAATAATAATGCTGCTAGAATCAGCATGAAAGTGATAGTAATTTTCTTCATTGTTTTCTCCTTTTGAAATTCGCTTTCATACTCTTAAGTGCAAAAAGAATGTAAAGTGTTAACTTTTTTTAGAAACTTTTTTATTATTTTTTTCGAAATAGGAGAAAAATTCGTGATTCATAAGATTGCTATCGCCGTTGCGCTGCTTTCTATTCTATACATCGTCTACTCATCCTTAAATGGGTATGTCATGATCTGGACCTTGTTCGTCTTAGCCATATCTGCGGCGATATATTACATGACTACAAGTCTTGTAACAAAAGGCATGGTTAATAAAAAAGAGAAGAAAGAGACAATCTCATATAAAGCAGGGCTTGTAAATAAAAGCAATCTTATTCCAGGGCGTCTTGCTTTTGATAGCGGCAAGATCGTCTTTTATAAAAGAGAGAATGATCTTGGCGGTGTTACCCCGTCTTTTATAATAGCTAATGCCGATCTTCAGAGTTACAATATCGGAAAAATTAACGAATACCATAGCGGCATAAGACTTACCGCAAAAGATCAGAGCGTCTATGAGCTTAAATGCAGCGATATAATAAAGAATGAGGATCTTTTTGTTTCTACGATCGGGTTTGTAAGCAAAGACGAAGAAGAGAACACATAAAAGCCTATAGTTATTTTTTTCTTGCAAAACATGAAAAATCGGTTATAGTGACTACATGGCAAAGTTGGTTTATCTAATTTTGCTGCTTCTTTTCATCTTCATGCCGGTTTACGGCACATCGTTTTATTTAGGATTCGATTTAGTCTCTGTCGATTCTTTCTTCGTGGATGGAGATAGGGTAGGTTTTGATTTCTGTTATCGTTTTCTGGATTTCAGGGTCTCAATTCCTGTTTCGTATTGTTTCTGTCTAGATGATGCGCTTTCTGCACTCGATATCGGGCTTAGGGTCGATTACTATCCATTTAAAGATATTGATCTCTTCTTTGGCGTAGATGCGGTGCGCTATATCAGATTCTTTGGTTTAGCAAGTCCTGAAGAGAGAAACCTTTTTCTCTCGTCTCTCTCTGTCGGTTATACGATAGATCTTCCTTATTCGTACATTGAACCAAGAGTTATAGCGCACGATCCAGCACGCTTAAGCGAAGGCGCAAGAGATGTGTTAGATGACCACTTTCCTTTCTATTATGACTTTTACGGACAGCTTATAGTAGGTGTCCGTTTTTAGGAGGAAAGCGTATGAAAAAAGTTATTTCTTTTTCTAACAAGGCAATAGCACTGATTCTGATAGCAGCTATCTGCTCATGTTCAATGAACCTCTCTGGTCCTGAGGCGCTTAGCGACAGAATGCTTCTAACAAGGTCTTCAAGGCTTATTGAAGTATACCTTGAGGATGTGGCACGGGCAATGACGGAAGAAGACCTGCCAGGCTTTAGCGCAGAGTACGAAAAAGGATTTACAGCAGAAGACGTTGCTTCAAGAACTTTGGCAGAAGAGGGAGGAAGGGAGTATTTGAAATTTACTCTTTATGCCGATGACTATGGGAGTGTTGACGAGGTATTAAATGCAGCCTCTAACCTTGCTCCTGAAAGCGAGCTTGAGGGCGTCAGAGCAGAAATTGACGAGCTTGAAAAACGTCTTTACGAGGGAGTCGAGGATGAAGTCAGGGCAATGAGCAGCGCTCAAAAAAAGGCGTTTTACTCAGAACTTAGAAAGCTCGTAGTAAAGGCGGCCGTACTTTTAACCGCTGCAATTGTTTATGCATGCGTTCCTAATATGGTGTTCTGGGGGAAAGTCAGTGCCGCAAGCGCCGTTGCGATCGCTGCTGGCGTACTTGCCGCAACGCTTATGTCGATAATCGAGTATGCAAGGATAGGAACATCCTCTGTCACTTTTGAAGAGTGGTGTAAGGAGATATCTAGCGAGCCTGCGGCGGCATGGGCGATTGCAAGCGGAATAATTGCTACAAACACGGCAATGGGAAGATCTCCTGTGACTGCAGCATTAATCATCGCTGTATTTGGAATCTATGGGATTATCGATGATGTCAAGCCGCTTTTGAAGGCTTACCAGAAATGATTTATAGGGGAAGATCGTTTCCCCTTTTAATTTTCTTTAATCATAGGTAGAATTTTTTTCATGAAAAAGGTTCTTCTCTCATCCGTCTTTCTTCTTTTTGCAATCTTTTCTGCTTTTTCTTCTGTCTCTTTCAGCTGTCCTGTGGATGAAAACGACAAGGTTCTCTTAACTGATTATTTCATAGCTGCAATATCAGGGAGAAAAGACGCGGAGATCGAAGTTAAAGAATTTACAAAGAGCGATGAGAGAATCCTAATTGTTTTCGATATTGAAAACAATGAGAGAAAGATAAGCGCAGCTAGTTATGAGGAGCTCGGAGAATTCATTAATAACGCACTTAGCATTGAACCTCTTTTATTCTTGGATGGAAGCACGCTTTTTTATGTTACTGATGATATAATTGCAAGTCATGACGATATAAAAAAAGGGGATCTTGTTGAAGCTTATGATGGAAACAACCGAAGACGGGCGCTTTTAGAGGTTGTGGATAGGACGGAGACGGCCGTTCTTTATTCTCCTATCTATCAGAAAGATCTGGTTGCAGGACTTGAGTTAAGAGACGGTCCTGAATTCTCGCTCTCATTAAGAGCGCTTAGCAATTTTTCTTTTTCAAACTTCTCTTTCGCATTAGATTTTTCTTATCTTCCTCTTTTTGCCTATTTTAACCCCGTACTGTCTTTCTACGTATCATACGATGGCGCAATAAGCTATTACGGCGGCATTGGCTTTGATGTCCGTTTCCCTTTAGAAAGGCTTTTTAACACCCGCTTTACTTTGATAGAGGAAGGAGCTGTCTTTGCATCTGCAATGCTTTATTTAGGTTATGACGACGGCTTTTCAGTAGCCTCCGGTTTTTCCGTAGGATATGAACATCACATTTCTTCAAGATGGTTATGGCGCATAGCGTGGGAAACAAGTACAATAAATCACAGCGCGTTAATGCTTTCATTTGGAGTCTTATTTTGAAAAAAATATTTATATTCTTCCTATTTGTTTTACTTCTTTCTTCTTGCCAGAGCTTTAATAATCTATCGTTCTCTGAAAATGAAGAACTTCCATATTGGGTTTCAAATCCACGAGTCAGAAGCGGCCGTATCGCATATATAAACGAGGGCAGCGGCGCAAGCGAGGAAGAAGCAAGGCTGAACGCTCTCGAAAACTCACTGCTGGAAATGGGGGATGATTTAGGTCTTGATGCATATGCGCTTTACTTTAGAGAACTTGGTACGAGCGGCGAAATCAGGGAACTTGATGGAAGAATTACGAACACATATACGAGAAGCTATGCCAGCGGGCGTTATTCTTGTTATGTAATGATAGATATCAGCGCAGATCTCTTTGATTCGATGCAGTCTCCTGAAACAAGAAGAGAAGAAGAGGTTGAGCAGAGCATAACTGAGCTGCTAGAGGAGGCAAGAAACTACTATATGCAAAACAGGGACGTAGATGCCTTGAACTCAACTTTAAATGCGCTCTTACTCTCTTTAGAGAATAATATTGAAACTCAAGGACATAGCGCTAATGAGATTTTAGAACTTTCTACATATTATCTTGAACCCCTTGAGATAAGATATAAGCAGGAGAAGGGATCCATAGATGGAGAGATAACCTTAAGAAGAAAAAGAGGATTGTTGTATCCTCTTGTCTATTATGCTGATTTAAAAGGAACTTATGCGATAAGAAACAATGATAAGAGAATAAGTTACGAAACAATAGAATTTAACACTGCTGAAAGCGGAAGGTATTATTTCCATAATACTAACAACTATATTCTTCAAAATGGAGATCTGACCATTTCTCTTGGTTTTGACAGAAGCGTATTGGACAGGATAAGCGAGATCGCAGAGCCTGGGCTATTGGATGAATTCGAGGCCTTATTGGAATCTAAAACGGCTTCTTTTTCTTACATGGAAACAAGAGGAGCATTAAGAGATGTTGACATATTGATCAGCGAATACGATATTCACGGTGCAATAATGGAAAGTGTTAATGCTCTGGAAGCTTTTAATGCCGAACTAGAAGATTCAGGATATCTCATACGAGCTGAAGAAGGCATTGGTGATGACGATGATGAGATACTAGCCTCTTATAAGGCAAATGGCGGCAGTAAGCCAACTTTGATAATAATCAGAGTAGGGGTTGCCGATGTCGTTGAAAAAGGGGATGAAGAATTTCTCGTCTATGTGGAGAGTACCGTAAACGGATACGATACGGCAACAGGGGGGCAGCTTTTTTCTAACGATTACCAAGAAGCGACCGCTGGAGCGAGCACTTATGATGAGGCCGTAGCAGAAGCTTGTACGCTATGCGGCAGCATACTAGCTTCTGCCTCCATGATATTCTTCTAATTAAATTCTGCGTCATGAAGCGTTCTTATTTCATCCTTCCAGAGATCTTCATCGATTGTTTCAAGGACTAATGGCTTATCTTTTGCAGCTCTGTGTCTTACGACTTCCTTAATAGCTTCAAGCCCTATTTCACCTTTTCCAAGGCTGTGATGCCTGTCTTTTTTAGAGTTCAAAAGCGCTTTGCTGTCATTTATATGGAACCCTTTGATTTTATCTTCTCCGAATGCTTTTACAGCTTCATCAAGAACTTTTCCCGGTTCGTTTTTAATGTCGTATCCAGCTGCATACAAGTGGCACGTGTCCAGCGTGATTGCAATCTTGTCTTTCTCTTTTGAGCAATCTATTATCTTTGAAAGCTCTTCAAACGTTGATCCTAAGTTCGTTCCGCTTCCCGCTGTGTTTTCAAGGGCAATGTAAAATCCATCAATGTTTTTTAATGCTTCGTCCAGCATTGATGCGCATCTTTTTATCCCATCATCCCTTTCTCCTTCTATGAATGCACCCGGGTGTATGTTTATCTTTTCAAGTCCTAACTCTAGAGCTCTTTTTATCTCATCGCTTAAAAGTGCGAATGATTTTGACCTGTTCTCTTCATTAGGGCTTGCCATGTTGATCAAATACCCTGCGTGAGGAAGAATCATCTCTTTTTTGAAGCCTAGCTTTATTATGTTCTCTTTAAAACTCTTTATGCTCTCTTCTTTAAGAGGCGGAGCGTTCCATACTTTCTGATTTTTCAAAAAAAGTCCGAATGCGGTCGATCCTAGTTCTTTTGCCCTCACAGGGGCAAGGGAAATGTCTTTTGCTATTGAAACATGTGGTCCTACGTAAATCATGAGTAAAGACTATGAAATTATTAGTCTATTGTCAAAGATATTGCATTGGGCTATTTTTCTTTTATGGATTTAAGAGGTTTTAAATTAATAGACGAGACAGACTGTCCCTCATATGATGGGCATGCAAAGCTTTACATACATGAGAAGACGGGCTTTAAAGCTGTTACGATTGACAATAAGGATAAAGAGAATTTTTTCAGCTATATTGTTTATACCCCTTGTGAGAATTCAAGCGGCGTATTTCATATAATTGAGCATACTGTGCTTAGCGGAAGCAAGAAATACCCTGTAAAAGATGCGTTTACAGTTCAGATGAGTTCGGGCTGTCCTACGTTTATGAACGCGATGACAGGCGCAGATAGGACTTACTATCTAGCCTCCAGTGCCGTTGTTAAAGATTTTGAAAACATCTTTAACGTCTATAGCGATGCAGTTTTTGCTCCGCTTTTAAGAAAAGAGACATTCATGCAGGAAGGAATCAGGGTATCTTATGAAGGAGAGCCTCATTTCGACGGTGTCGTATTCTCTGAGATGCAAGGCGCTACAAGCCAGCATGAGAGCGTTCTCTCTTCGCTTTCAAGTCACGGACTATTTTCCGGCTGCCAGTACGAGAACGAAAGCGGAGGAAATCCGAAGGATATTGCACGTCTTAGCTATGAGGAATACGTAGAAACGTATAAAAAATACTATGTGCCGTCAAATATGTGCCTGCTTATTTACGGTTCTATAGATAAGGCGCCGCTTTTAAATTACATAGACGATGAATATCTGAATGATAAGGGGTATGAAGAGACGGTTGGGAAAGTTGTTCTTCCTGAAAGATGGAGCGAGCCTAGAGAGGCTTTTGCAACGAGCTCATCTTCCGAGTCAGGGGGAGAGAAGAAGGCGAGCGTACTCTTTTCTTGGCTTTTAAATGACAGTTCTGACGGGGTTGAAGGTGCGACGCTTCAAGTGCTTACCGATCTTCTTCTAGGTTCTCCTGGCTGTCCTCTATATAAGGCGATAGTAGAGTGTCCGTACTCAGAAGACATCTCGACTGAATCCGGTATGATTTGGGACTATAGCGCATATGCTTTTGCATGCGGTATGGCAGGGGTTAGAAAAGAGGACGTAAATAACGCGAAAGACTATCTTCTTTCTGCAATTGAGAAGATTGCTAAAGACGGTTTTAGCGAAAGGGAGAAGGAGGCGGCTCTTAGGCGTAACGAATTCAATTTAAGGGAAATTAGCGGAGGAAATCCTCAGGGGATGAAAGCCCTGTTTAGAATCGATAAGGCTTTCGCATACTCGAAAGATATTCTTTCTGCTCTCTTTCCAGAACGCGATATGGCGGAAGTTCGAAGAAGATGCGAGGAAAATCCTAGATACTTTGAAGAATATATTGAGAAGAATTTTGTAAATAATAAGCATCGTCTTTTATCTGTTGTTCTTGCCTCTGATGATAAAGAGCGGGAGATAAAGGCGGAAATGGATAAGATTCTTCATGATGAGATGAAAAAGCATCCTAAAATCGAGGATGATGCTTACATTTCGTTCTCATTAAAAGAAGATGGATATGAGGCATATAAGAATTTCAGACGTTTAAGACTTAATGATCTTGAGGATGTTAAGTTTGAGAGCAATCCAGGCTCTTATGATGATAAGATTGTAAGCGTCTCTTCTTTTTCAAATGGGATCGTCTATCTCGATGCGGCTTTTGACGTATCTGATTTTAATTTGGAAGAGCTTGAAAGCCTTAATGTGTATTCGCGCCTTTTAACGATGTGCTCCACAAAGGAAAAGGATATGCAAAGCGTTCAGACGGATATCAGATACACTTCAGGCGGCTATGCGTTCTACATAGAAAGCGGAATGTGTTTAGATGGAAATGTGAAGATCTATTTCATGATGAGGGTCAGAAGTTTAAAAGAGACTATAAACGATGCGCTAAATGAGTTTACAGCCTTATTAAACGACGGCTTAGTAGACGAGGTTGAAGTTAAAAACGCTTTAACAGATATTTCTACGGACTATAAGTCAGGGGTAATTCAGTCTGGACACACTTATGCGATAAGCTCATCTTCCGCACCATTAAGCACCTCTCTTTATATAGGAGAGAAACTTTCTGGGCTTTCTTACTGGTATACGATTGAAGATAAGAGGAAAGATGTTAAAGCCGAATGTGAGAATATTGTCAACATTAAGAAAAAACTCTTAAACCGCGAAAGGATTAAAGTTCAGACATTTCAAGATAAAGAGAATGAAGATCTTATGAGAAAAGAGGCTGAAAGTTTTCTTACTAAGTTTCCTTCGTCCTCTTTTAAAGAAAGTGCAGCAGATATTGACGTCTCTTTCCCTAAAAAGAGTGCATTCCTTTTAAGCACTCCTGTAAGCTATAGTGCAAAGAGCGCCGATACATCCTCTTTAAGTTTCAATGAGATGCTATCTTCTAGAATGCTTCTTTCTATCATATCAACGGACAGCCTCTGGTCTTTGATAAGAGCAAAGGGCGGGGCATACGGAACGGGGGCCATGCTTGATAATCTTGAACGCAGGCTCTTCTTCTATACTTACAGAGATCCGAGAGGCCTTATTTCTCAAGATGACTTCAGCCTTTCTGTGACAGAAGAAGCTCTTGATGAGAAAAAGCTTGAAGATGCTAAGATAAACATAAAGAGTCTGGATTTCAAACCTCAAAGTCCATCTCAAAAGGCTTTGGTTTATTTAAGACGAAGGCTTTTTAAAGTAAGCGATGATTATAGAAAAGAGCTCAGGGATGGCGTTGCAAAACTGTCTCTCGATGATGTTCAGAACTCAAAAAAGAAGACTCTTTCTTTGCTTGACGCAGCATCATCTTCTATAATAACAGACACTAAGGAGGAGAAAGGATTAAGGGAGAAGGGCTATGAGATCTTCTACCTTCCTATATAAATTATGAACGGCATGGTGCTTGAAGGGGGTGCGATGAGAGGGCTCTATACTGCAGGAGCCCTCGATGTCCTGCTTGAAAATAATATAACGGTTGATGGGTATATCGGGGTCTCTGCAGGAGTGACTTTCGGATGCAATTATAAGTCTAACCAAGCTGGCAGAGCTATCAGGTACAATATAAAGTATCTGAATCATCCGAAGTTTTCAGGTGTAAAAGTCCTGTTGAAGACAGGAGACATATTCGGCTCAGATTTCTGCTATCATGAGATTCCTGAAAGGCTTGATCCATTTGACTATGAAACGTTTTTTAATAATCCTATAAAGCTTTATTGCGTAGTAACCGATGCAAACACAGGAAAGAGCATCTATCATGAGTTTCCAACTTCTTTTAACACTGATGTGGAGTGGATGAGGGCCTCATCATCAATGCCGATTGTTTCAAAAGCAGTTAAAATTGATGGTCTTACGCTTTTTGACGGCAGCGTGTCGGACTCAATTCCAATCAAGTATTTTATGAGTCTTGGCTATGATAAGAATCTTGTTATTCTTACCCGTCCTTGGGGATATAGGAAAGAGGAGAAAAAGCTTCCGCTTTATACGAAGATTGCATTGAGAAATTATCCGAACCTACTTAAGACGATGGAAGAGAGGAGCCGTGTTTATAACAGCACGTTAGATCTACTAGATAAACTTAAGAATGATAAAAAGGTTCTGATATTAGCACCAAGCGTTGATCTCCATGTGAAGAGGGTTGAAAAAGATGAGGCTAAGGTTCAGGCAATCTACGATCTTGGAAGAAATGATACTCTTGAGATGTTAGATAAGATAAAGGAGTTCTTTGGAAAAGTAGAGAAATGAGGCAACTGTTATCTTTTTCTGCTATTATAGTTAAGTATGGAAGATGGTAGAATTGAATATAAAAGAGAAGTAACCGATACGCTAGAGAAGGAGGTTGTTGCCTTTTTAAATACTTCAGGGGGCGAAGTTCATATAGGTGTGAACGACAATAAAACCATATATGGCATTGCAGATCCTGATCTTGTCCAAAGACAAATTGTTGATCGGCTGAAAAATAATATTTCTCCTAATATTTTAGGCCTTTTTGATATCGTATTGGAAAAAGAAGGGCCAAAATATTATGTGCGGATAATTGTTTCTGCAGGTTCTGAGCGCCCCTACTATATCACGAGATATGGTAGAACCCCTAAAGGTTGTTATATTCGTGTTGGCTCAACTTGTCAGATGATGAATCAAGAAATGATTGATTCGATGTATAAAAATAGGGTGCGACCAAACTTATCCATAATTCTATCTCCTAGACAAGATTTGACATTTAGAGATCTTCAAATATATTACAGCGATCGAGATATTCCATTTAACAGGAGTTGGGAGAGAAATTTAGAATTTCTTACCCCTGATGATAAATATAATTACATAGCTTATTTAATGGCAGACAGCAACGGTATGTCTTTTAGGGTAGCTAAATACAGGGGTACAGATAAAACAGACCTGATTTCTAATGATGAGTATGGTTATTGTTGTTTAATAAAAGCAACTCATGCTATTTTGGAAAGACTGAAAATAGAAAATGTCACAATGTCAAAAATAACCTATCCCAATCGTATTGAGAAAAAGTTAATAGAATCTATTGCCTTAAGAGAAGCTGTAATCAATATGATAGTCCATAACCAGTATACATATGGATATACGCCTTATGTAGAGATATTTTCAGATAGAATTGACCTAACTAGCCATGGTGGATTAGTAGAAGATCAAAGTATTGATGATTTTTTCTCAGGAATCAGTAAGCCAAGAAATAGAGAATTAATGAGAATATTTCGAGATGTAGATCTTACAGAACAATTGGGATCTGGAATAAACAGAATTTTAAAGTATTATGATAAGAATATTTTTACTTTTGGTCCTAATTTCATAAAAGTTTCATTTCCTTTTGCTAAATATGAAGATTTAGAAAATCGGACTGTAGAAGAGGAAAAATCGGATTGTAGAGGAAGAAATCAGACTGTAGAAGAGGGGGAATCGGACTGTAGAAGTGAAAATCGGACTGTAGAAAAAAGGCGGTTAAAAAAGAATAAAATAATAGAAGCTATTAAAGAGAATCCTTCTGTAACTTACTCGGAGTTAGTTAAAATAACAAAAGTATCAAGAAGTATGTTAGCTGTTTATATTAAGGAAATGCAAAGCGATGGCCTCATTGAAAGAATTGGGTCTGATAGATATGGGCATTGGAAAATAAAGTGATTTTTCATCTTCCTTTAATCTATTTCTATTAAATTTGATCTGGAGGAAATATGCGTATTTTGGTTGCTGATGACGAGAAGGCTCTTGCGGATGTAATTTCTAAACGTCTTAAAAAGGAATCTTATGCCGTTGATACTGTTTATAACGGAGCTGACGCATATGATTATTTAAGTTCCACAGATTATGATCTCTGTATTTTAGACATCATGATGCCGAGACTTAATGGCGTGGAGGTTCTAGAGAAATACAGACGAAACGGAGGGCGTGCCGCTGTTATTTTTCTTACTGCGAAAGATGCGCTTGAAGACAGGGTTCATGGCCTTGATAGCGGTGCCGACGATTATCTTGTGAAACCGTTTTCCTTTGATGAGCTTCTTGCTCGCATAAGAAGCATTCTAAGACGCACTCATGGGGATAACAGTCCAAATACGATTCTTCAGATAGACAACTTAAGACTGGATTTGAACAGCGGTATTGTTAAAAGAGGCGATAGAACAATAGATCTTTCAGGCAAGGAGTTTTCGATGCTTAAATATATGATGAGCAACGCCGGCGTTATTTTGAGCAGAGCTCAGCTTATAGAACACGTATGGGCGTATGACTATGAAGGATCGTCTAACATGGTCGATGTTTACATCAGATATTTAAGACGTAAGATAGATACTGAAGGAGAGAAAGAATTAATTCACACCTTTCGCGGCCGTGGCTATATGATAGGAGATTCTGATGAGTCTTAAGAAGAGGATAGTCTCATGGTATACGATATGGACTCTTGTTCTAATGGCCTTAATTTTCATCCTGTTTTTTTCCGTATCCAGTTCGCTGTCTCTTAGATCGCTTAGGCATGATGTTGAGAATGTCATCAGCGATGTGGCAGATGATGTTACAAGAGGCGACCATATAGATTTTGATGATCTCGACGAATTTGATGACGGAGTCTATACTTCTATTTACAAAACGGATGGAAGCCTGCTGTTTGGACGTAATCTTGATAGGATAGATAATATTTCCTACAGAGAAGGGCAGAGGGTGATAAACTTTACAGATACGTCATATGTTATAAGCGATATGATGCTTGACGGTTATTTCATAAGATGTTACGCAGAACATTCGAACATCTACACATTGCTAAGTTCTGATTATCTTTCGCTTTTAATCGCAGCCCCGGTTTTAGTTTTGATTTCCGCTCTCGGGGGAGCTTTCATAGTTAAAAAGGCTTTCAAACCTCTTGAGGATTTAATTAAAACCGCATCAGGCATTGCAAGCGGAGACGATCTATCTTTAAGGCTTGAAAGCGGAAATACGAAAGAAGGCGTTGCCCTAAGCTCTTCTTTTAATTCGATGCTTTCGCGCTTAGAAGAATCGTTTTTAAAACAGAAGGAATTTACGGACGATGCCTCCCATGAACTGCGTACGCCTTTATCTGTAATCAAGGCTGAAAGCGAATATGCTCTGACAGTTTTAGATGACAGAAGCGATGTGGAGTCATCATTAAACGTTATAAAAAACGAAAGCGAGAGGATGGCTAGACTTCTTGATTCACTTTTGATGCTCTCCCGTTCTGATAACGGAAGAATGAAACTAAACAAAAGGACGTTCTCTCTTTCTAAACTTCTTTTAAACATTACAGAAAGCCTTTCTGATATAGCAAATGAAAAAGGGCTGACGCTTGATAGCGATATTGATGATGGCCTTTTCGTTTTTGCGGACGAGGATCTCGTTACAAGGGCAGTCATCAATTTAATTAACAATGCCATGTCCTATTCAAAAGAGAACGGCAATGTTTTTGTCAGGCTTAAAAGAAAGGCTGGCGCTATCGTGCTTGACGTTATCGACGATGGAATAGGGATAAAGGAAGAGGATTTGAAAAGGGTATTTGATCGTTTCTTTCAAGTTGATAAATCAAGAAACGGCTCATCTCAGGGGCTTGGACTTGCTATGGTGAAAGAGATTGCAAAACAGAATAATATTGAAATAGATGTTGAAAGTGCTTTTTCAAAGGGGTCTAAATTTTCTCTGATATTCAAGGAAGAAAAAGTTTAAAATTTTCAAATTTTAATTTTCCTCTCATTTTTCTTTTCTATTATATGGGTATAGGATATGAAAAAGATGAAAAAGAAAATTTTATTATCATTATTAATGTTATTTGTAGCACTATCGCTTTTTGCAGATATCACAAGAGATGAGGCCGAGGCAATCGCTGTTAAAGACGCAGGCGTTTCAGCAGACGCTGTCGTCAGAATGAGATCCTCCCTTGACTGGGAAAGAGGGGAGAGAATTTACGATGTTGAGTTCTATGCTGACGGCGTTGAATACGATTACGAAATAAGTACTGTCGATGGAGCCATTCTTTCTTTTGACCAGGAAGCAGAGAGAATCAGGCATGACTATTCTTCGTCAATGACGAAAGACGAAGCTCTTTCAATCGCTTTAGACAGTGCAGGCCTTGATATGAGCGAGATTTCAAGAAACAGGGTAGAGCGTGACAGAGACGATGGTTTTGAGTATTACGAGGTTGAGTTCAGGACTCAGGATTTCAGCTACAGCTACGACATTTCAGGGGAAGGTGAAATACTTTCATACAGCATTAAGAACAGAAACAGGGGCAGAGCTGATAGAAATGCAGAACCTATGGATAGATCGAAGGCTGAAGAGATAATCCTTTCTTATCTTCCAAGCGGAACTGAGATCAGAAGTTTTGAACGCGATTACGATGACGGGCTCTACACTTACGAGGCTAGCACATATCTAGATGGAATCGAGTACGAAGTTAAGATAAACGCGGTAAGCGGAGATCTTCTATCCTACCAGGAAGATTCTTTCAGAGACTGATGCATTACATCTCCACGCAGTGCGTGGGGATTTTTGTTTCATTTTGCCTTTCTGTGTCTTATAATTTCATTTTAAAGGAATTGAAAATGAAAAAAGAATATATAGGCGCAATAGATCAGGGAACGACCAGTACGCGGTTTATTATTTTCGATGCTTCTGGGAATATAGTGGCGCTTGCTCAAAAAGAGCATCGCCAGATATTTGTCCGCCCCGGCTGGGTTGAGCATGATCCTGATGAGATTTGGTCAAACACAGTATCTGTTATTAAAGAGGCTATAGAAACCTCTTCTATAGATGCTGAAGATATAAAGGCGATTGGAATAACAAACCAGAGAGAGACCATCGTGCCGTTTTTAAGAAGCAGCGGTAAAAAACTGTATAATGCCGTGGTCTGGCAGGATCTTAGAGGTTCTGAGATCATAGACCGGATGAAAAAAGAGGTTGGAGAGGATTACATCCGGCAAAAGACCGGACTTCTCTACAGTCCATATTTCAGCGCTAGCAAGATCCGCTATTTAATTGAAAACGTCGCAAGGATAAGAGAGGCCAACAAAGGCTCTGATTTATGTTATGCGACTATGGACGCATACCTTTCTTATAAGCTTACAGGGCGTTGCGTCACAGATGTCACGAATGCAAGCCGATATATGCTTATGAACATAAAAACCCTTAAATGGGATGCCGATATGCTCTCTCTTTTTGGTATTAAAGAGGAGAACCTTCCAGAAATCGTGTCATCTACTGGCGTTATTTATGGCTATACTGATGAAAAAGGGCCTTTCGGTGCGAAAATTCCTCTCTGTGGAATTCTTGGGGATCAGCAGGCTGCTCTATTCGGGCAGGCATGTTTTAATCCAGGGGAGAGCAAGTGCACATATGGTACTGGATGTTTCATGCTGCTAAATACTGGAAAGGATCTCTACTACAGTAAGCACGGACTTCTATCTACAGTAGCATATAGGAAGGAAGGGGAAGATCCTGTATATGCGCTTGAAGGCTCGGTCGCTGTTGCAGGTTCTTTAGTACAGTGGACAAGAGACAGTCTTAAGATGGTTAAAGATGCGAAAGAGCTGGACAGTCTTGCCGAAAGCGTGCCAGATTCAGCCGGAGTCTATATCGTACCTGCTTTTGCAGGCCTTTTTGCTCCTTACTGGAGAAGCGATGCCAGAGGCGTTATTGCTGGACTTACAGGATTTGCAACAAGAGCCCATATATGCCGCGCAGTGCTTGAATCGACTGCATTTCAAGCTTATGACATATTTACGAGCATGGCTTTGGATTCGTCAATTAAACAGAAGACGCTTAAAGTCGATGGAGGAATGACCAACTCTGCCCCTTTAATGGCATTTCAAAGCGATATATTAAACGTTCCTGTAATAAGACCTCAGATCGTAGAGACTACAGCGCTTGGAGCTGCATACGCCGCAGGGCTTACGGTTGGAATGTTTGAAAATGAGAAAGAGCTTACTAAGCTATGGAAGGAAGCATTAAGATGGACTCCTACTATGGATGACAAAGAGAGGGAAAAAAAGGTAGGATTCTGGAAGAAGGCAGTGGAAAGGACACTGGACTGGATTGATTAGGAGGATCTTTAATGCTTGAAGTACTCTCAAGTCTGAGCGTTGTAGATTATATTAGGCTTTTAGCGGAAACGCTTATTCTTGCCTTCGTATTTTACAGGGTGTATGTTGCACTCGATCAAAGCAAGGCAAAACAGCTTGTAATGGTGATAATCTACTTTGCAATCTGTTACCTGTTGTTTGAAGTTCTGGGCTTCAGCGTACTTACATACATAATGCGGGAGCTTTTCGTACCTTTCTTAATGCTTCTGTTCGTATTCTACCATCCGGAGCTGAGGCGTGCGTTCTCAATGTCATTTATTAAGAAGAGCAGATTCTTCAGAATCGGACAGCAGACGACGGCAGAACAGATTGATTCGATCCTTAACGCTTGCAACATCTTAGTAGAAAAGAAGAGGGGAGCTTTAATCGTGTTCCCGCGTCATATAGACATTAAAAGCGTATTGGATTCCGGTACGAAACTCAATGCAGATCTCTCTTCAACACTTATTTTGACGATTTTCGATCATGATACTCCTCTTCATGACGGGGCATGCGTGATTCAAAATGGAAGGATTACATATGCTGCTTGCTATCTCCCCCTTAGCGAGCAGACTGGAATAAAGGCAAGTTTCGGAACCAGACATAGGGCAGCGCTTGGCCTGACAGAAGTAAGCGATGCAGTCGTAATCGTAGTTTCAGAAGAGACTGGCGCGATAAGCCTTGCATATAATGCGAATATCTATTACGAACTATCCAATGAAACAATTAAGAAGGTTCTTCTTGAACTCTTCACATATCGCGACGTGCTTCCATCTGAAATTAAAGAGAGTCAGGAAAGAGGGGCTCAGGAGACTGACGGGGTAAATCCTTAGATGATGTGGAGTGATTTATGAAACAGAGCTTTAAACTATTTTCATCATGGGGTGCGAAGATTTTTGCATTTCTATTAGCTGTCGCCGTAGTTCTTCTTGTAGAGTTTTCAAATATTACAAACCGCGTCGTGACGATCCCTTTAAACGTTACTCTTCCTGAAAATCTTACGGCAGAGTCATTAGTGCCGGAGACTGTGGATATCGTAATAAGCGGAAGCGAAAGACTGATATACCTTGTAGATCCTGCTAATATCAACGCTAGTGCAGATTTCTCAGAAGTAAACAGCTCTGGAATTGCAAGAGTTCCTGTAGTTTTAGATTTTAATCAGGACGTGTTCAGACAGAGTTCTCTAAGCGTAAAAGCTCAGCCGTCATCGGTTCGCATTCTATTCTCTTCAGGAAATTGAAATGGTAAAAGGGCTTGGAATAGATATCGTTGAAAACTGTCGTTTCAGCAAGTTTGACGAGAAGTTTTTAAAAAAGATTTTTACCCAAAGAGAGATGGATTTATGTCCTAATGTGAATAAAAGCGAGTATTTTGCGTCTCGTTTTGCTGCTAAAGAGGCATTTTCCAAAGCTATTGGAACTGGGTTTGTATCGATAAGCCCCAAAGATATTGAAGTTTTGACAAATCCAGAAGGCGCTCCTTTTATAGAGAGAAGCGAGAAAATAAATTCTATCATAAAAAGTGACATCGTTTTCCTCTCTATTAGTCATGAAAAAACTCATTCTGTTGCCGTGGTGGTGTTAGATGGCGAGAGCTGACTGGAACAGACCCTTAAATTTTAAAGGCCTTGAAGATGGAGAGAGAAGAATAAGGCTCTTTCTGTCTTATGACGGATCGCTTTTTTCTGGCTGGCAGAGACAGGATGGGGAAAGGACTGTTCAAGAGGAGATAGAGAACGTTCTTTCCAAAATATTGAAAGAAAATGTCGTTCTCTTCGGCTCAGGCAGGACTGACAGCGGAGTGCATGCTTTAAAACAGGCGGCGCATTTCGATACTTTCAGCAAAATCGATGCTGAGAAATTCCGTGTCATATTAAATACCCACCTGCCAAAGGAGATAAGGATATCTTCAAGTGATGAGGTCGGGCCTGATTTCCATGCGAGGTTCTCTACCGAAAGCAGGGAGTACTGGTATCTTGTAAAAAAAGAGGAGGATATGACTGCTTTTGATAAAAACAGAGTAACGGCAGTAAGAAAAATCGCCTCTGTAGAGGAACTGAATGAGCTTGCATCAGTTTTCTTTGGCACTCATGATTTTTCCACATTTGCATCTTCAAAGGACAAGAGCCTTTCAAAAGTACGCGACATATACGTCTCTTCATGGGATGAGATAAAAGATCCATTTTACTCGTCTGTTTATAGGTATCGCATTGCTGGAAACGCCTTTTTATATCATCAGATAAGGTCTATGGTCGGTACGATGCTCTCTTTTTCTGCAAAGAACTTAAAAAAGGATGATTTAAAAGCTATATTAGATAATAGGGACAGATCGTTAGTTCATAAGACTGCACCCTCAGATGGGCTTTATTTGGCGGATGTCAGTTATGACAGGATGAAGTATGAGTGGTTTGAAAGAGAGTATTGTAAACATTCTTGATTTAATAGATGAGACGAAAAGATCTTATTTCGATCCTCTCGCAGAGGATGGGATAAACTTCTATTCAATTAAAGAGATAGAAGATGAGCAGATGAAAGTACCCCTTACTCCTATGATGTGCCGTTCCTGTCCTCTTTGGGTGAACAGAAGGGATGATTATTTTTATTTCAATCCTAAAAAAGCGGATTTGTTATGTCTTGTAGAAGCTGTAGAGGAAAGCGGACAGCTTTTGAAAAAAGATGCTGAGGCTATGTACGACAAGCAGATGGACGGTGTTCTGGGGCTATCAAGGTCAAGACGGGCTCTTTTGCCGCTTTTAAAATGCCCGTCATCCAGTCTGAACACGAAATATGCAGATTCATGCAAGATCTTCTTACGCGATGAGATGAAAAGCCTCTCTCCTCGTTTTATGATTCTTTTTGGGCTCAATCTTGCCCATTATATGCTCAGGACTAATGCGCCATACGATGAGATAAGGGCGGCTAAAAGACATTTTAAGGTTAACGGCATTATGACTTTCGTAACTTATTCTCAGCGTGAATGCATAAATAACCCTTCATTAAAGCGTGACGTATTAAACGATTTGAATGAGATAAAGAGGCATCTAGTGTGAAATATGCGACAGTTGCTCTTGCCCTTCCTCTTTATAAGAGTACTTTTACTTATTCTTTTGACGAGACAGCCTTTGCAGATCCTTTATTTAAAAGGGTTAGCGTAGACTTTAACCATAGAGCTATGAAAGGCTTTGTCATCGAAGTTAAAGATGAGATTGAAGACATATCATATGAGATAAAAAGTATTACGAAAGTCTATGATACCGAGCCAGTCATAAACGAGGAGCTTGTGCGTCTTGCAAAAGACATGAGCTATCTTTATAAGAACTCACTAGGACAGTGTCTGTCTCTTATGGTGCCTAATGCAAAAAAGGATGCGGATGCTGCGCCTTTTTTCGATAGCGGTGACTTTAAGCCTGTTAAGGAGCTTACAGAAGACCAAAGGCGTGCCATAGATGTTTTCTTTCAAAAAAGGGATGAGGGAAAGCTTCTTTTCTACCTTTATGGCGTCACAGGATCTGGAAAGAGCGAAGTTTATTTAAACATTGCTGAACGAGTTATAAAAGAGGGCGGACAGGTATTATATCTTGTGCCAGAGATAACGCTTTCAGAACAGATATCGAGCAATGTGAGAGCAAGGTTTAAAGATAGGGTTCAGATACTGCATTCCTCTTTGACTGCCGCTCAAAGGCTGAAAAGCGCACGACTTTTAAAGAATGGGGATTGCGATATCATAATAGGTGCAAGAAGTGCCGTATTTGCGCCGTTTAAGAACTTGAAACTCATAATAATGGATGAGGAGCATGAAAGCTCTTACAAGTCCGGTTCTGCTCCGCGCTACCATGCGCGTCAGATTGCACAGCTCAGATCAAAATACAATAATGCGCCTCTTATAATGGGATCTGCTACACCTTCTTTCGAGTGTTATAAGATGATGAAGGAGGGTAGGCTTGTTCGTCTTTGCCTTCCTCATAGGATCGGTAAAGGGGCATTTGCTAAAATAAGGATAGTAAATACACTGTCGCAAAAAGGGATAATCAGTCCAGTCCTTCGCGAGGAGATGGATAGAGAGCTTGAAAAAGGCAACGGCGTCATACTCTTTTTAAATAGAAGGGGATATTCGCATGCGCTCACATGCAACACATGCGGTCATGTGTTCTTCTGTCCCAATTGCTCTATAAGCCTGACATACCACAAAAAAAGCAGGATGCTAGTATGCCATTCATGCGGCTATAGGGAAAAGCTTGGCGATACGTGCCCGCAATGCAATAGTCATGATCTGAGTTCAAACGGTTTTGGAACAGAGAAGATTGAAGAAGAGATAAGGATGCTATATCCGTTTGCAAAAGTAAAAAGGCTTGATGCAGATGCAGCAGAAAAAGGCCGTCAGTACGTATCTGATACTTTGAAAGAGTTTGAGAGTGGTGAGATAGACATACTCCTTGGCACTCAGATGATCGCAAAAGGTTTGAATTTTCCAAAGGCTACTCTTGTAGGGGTGCTGAATGCCGATCAAGGTCTTTTCATGCCGGATTTCAGATCAAATGAACGGACTTTCGAACTTCTTGAGCAGGTCTCAGGAAGGGTAGGCCGATTTAGAGACGATGGAATAGTTGTCATACAGACGACGCAGATTGCAAACGATGCGATACGCGCTGTAGAGCTTAATGACGCTGAGACGTTTTATTATAAAGAGATGGAAAAAAGGAGAAAGCTCGGCTTCCCTCCATTTACAAGGCTTATAAACATAAGAGTCAGAAGCAGAAACGAGGAAAAGGCAAGGACAGAGGCTGAAAATATAGAATCATATCTTTCTCAATATTTTGAAAACAGGGAGGCGATAGAGCTTTATAGCGCTACAAGCTGTCTAATTGAGATGATAAACTCATACTACCGATACCACGTGCTTCTTTCGGTCATGCCTGAAGAGTTTTCATATGTTTTGAAAGTTCTCGATTCATTTAAGATTTACTATAAAACGCAGTCTTCCGTATCTGTTGAGATAGACCTTGATCCTCTTGATATGAGCTAGCTTACTTTTTTCACTTTTTGATATATTATTTTCATATGTTAGATATATACAAACTTGACGACGAAGTATTAAGAACCGATACGAAAGATGTCGACAAATTCGACTCTGCATTGAAAATCCTTGTGGATGCTATGTTTGAAACTCTTACTGAAGCGGATGGCGTAGGGCTTGCAGCTCCTCAAGTTGGAGTAAGCAAGAAACTTTTTATCGTTGATCTATCCGCATCCGGTGGTGACAAATACGTTTTTATCAACCCTGAAATTCTTGAAACGAGCATAGAAGAAGGGTTTTATGAAGAGGGATGCCTGTCGATCCCTGGTTTCTATCGCAAAGTTAAAAGGCCTCTCAGGGTCAAAGTACAGGCGCAGGATTTAAACGGCAAATATTTTAATATCGAAGCAGATGGACTTCTTGCCCGCGTAATACAGCATGAGAACGATCATCTGCATAAGACGCTCTTTATAGACCATCTCGAGGAAGAAGAGAAGGAAAAGGTTATAAAGGCCTATAGGAAGAAAACGTCTAAAAAGAGGAAGAAATAGTGGAAATACTTTTTGCCGCAACTGGAGAAATTGCTGTTAGAACATTAGAAGAGCTGAATAAAATCGGTTTGATCAAAGCTGTTTTGACGACCGTTGATGAAAAAGGCGGAAGAGGAAATAAAGTTATCGAATCTCCGATTAAGATAAAGGCTTTAGAACTCGGCCTCCCTGTCTATCAATTTGAAAGCTTGAAGAGCGAGGCGAGAAAAGTTATATCATCTTTAGGCTGCGACACTCTCTTGTCATTTTGCTACGGCAAGATCTTCGGGCCAAAGTTCTTATCCCTTTTTGAGAATAAATTTAATATTCATCCCTCTCTTTTGCCGCTTTACAGAGGGCCTAGTCCGACTTATGCGGCAATTCGAAATCTTGATGAAAAAAGCGGTGTAAGCATTCAGGAGATTGCGCTTGAAGTGGATAGCGGAAGGCTTCTCATTCAGGAGGAATTTTCTTTGGACGGAAGTGAGACTCTAAGCCAACTTGATAATAAAGTTGCAGAGATTGCGGCACGCCTTGCAGTAAGGACATTTTCAAATCTCAGCAGCTCTTATTCTCTTAGAGAACAGATTGGTGAGGCAAGTTATACTGAATTTACTAAAAAAGAGGATGGAAAGATCGATTTCAGTAAAAGTGCGAAAGAGATACACGCACAGATAAGGGCATGCTATCCTTGGCCTAAGGCATACGCCGAGTCTAGTTTTGGACGTATAATACTTTCATCCGTATATGGATCTGCTTTCGATCTATCTGAAAAAGCAGAGGAAAAAGAAGGGACTGTTGTCGCTTTAGATAAGAAAAAAGGTCTGAAAATTGCAACCAAAGATTATTATATTTATGTAAACAGACTTCAAGCTCCTAGCAAGAAGGAGATGGATGCCCTGTCCTTTGTAAATGGAAATAAAAAGATAATAGGAGATATTCTTACGTGAAAAAAATTCTGACTCTTCTACTTGTTTTAATCTGTTCGTTTTCAATGTTTGCAAAAAGCGGCGAGAGTTTCGCCTTAGTCCTTTCCGGCGGCGGGGCAAGGGGAATAGCAGAGATAGCCGTGTTGGAAGAGTTGGAAGAGAGAGGGCTTTATCCTGACTATATAATTGGAACAAGCATAGGAGCTCTTGTCGGCGCATTCTCCGCTGCGGGATACTCTGCTTCGGAGATAGAACATTTAATACTGTCAACAGACCTTGCATCCCTCTTTACAGACGTATATCTAAAGAGCGGCAAAGAGGTGATTAGAGGTGGAACGGAAAGTCCGAAAGCTAATATTCTAACGATAGATTTCTCGAAAGGCGAGGTCGGATCTTCTAACGGCATAATAGACGATCAGAAGATCGGACGCTTTATAAGAGAGAATTTAATCAATGTCATGGACATTCATACTTTCGATGCCCTGTCTATACCATATAGGGCGATAGGAACTGATTTGCTCTCTGGCGATGAGATAATATTTTCTTCAGGTTCTCTTTATAATGCGATGAGATCGTCGATGGCTATTCCTATCGTATTCTCTCCGGGGCGCACAGAGAGCGGACGATACGTTGTAGATGGCGGAATGGTGAATAATCTTGCAACGGATGTCGCAAGAGATCTCGGAGCTGATGTCGTTCTTGCCGTGGATCTCAACGACGTATATAAGACGCATACGAGAGGCGAAAGCATAAACAATGTGGAAACACTTACCGGTCTTACTTTCCAAGTCCTTGATCTTGTTACCGGCCCTAATGCGATTGCTAACTATGAGAATGCCGATTATGTGATAATCCCTGAACTTGAGGATATAGGCACGATGGATTTCGATAGGGCTCAAGAGATACTTGAGATAGGGAAAAAGGCTGTAGAAGATAATATTGAGATTTTCGATTTACTTGAAGAACGTCTAGAAGGGGAGAGGGAAAAACCTTTCTCCTATTTCGACAGGGAGAATCTGGTTGTTAATAGAATCATCTATAACGGCCTTGAACACTATAGCCAGTTCTTCGATTCATTCATCGGCAAGACTCTTGATAGCGAGACAGTTGGCGAGCTTGAAAATCTAATTGCGTATATTAAGATGGAAGAGGGATTAAAAACCATAGGCTATGACATCTATAGCGGAAACCTATATATACGCTATGAGGATTTTTCCAGCCTTTCATCATCATTTTCTTTAGGACTTGGCTTTGATACTGGTTTTATTTCAGATATGGCTGAAAACGAGTCCCTTTTTTATTTTATCCCGACCTTAAGCCTTCTTTTCGATATCGCATTGCCAGGGGCGGCAGGTACTGTTCTTGCCGGTATAGATATAACGAACTACACATCTGTTTTCGGCTCTTACTATTATAATTTTGCATCGTCTTTATCATTATTTGCCTCTCTTCGCCTTGGTGTTGGAGAGCTTTCTATGTTATCTATCTTAGATAGGATAGACAGAATGACGACGTCGGATTTCCTTTTCTCTATTGAATCGGGAATCGCATACGATTACTATGACGATCTTCGTCTTGAACTCTCTGTCGATTTAGACACAATAAGCCTTGGAAGTCTTAAAAACTATGAAAGCCGCATGAATTATAAAGACAGGGTTTTAGTGTTCTCTCCTATGCTTAATTTCAATTTGAAATACCGATCTTTGGATAAGATAACGCTTAATGGAAATGGGATAGATATTGATTTCGACTCTTCCATCTATTTGAAAGCGCCGCTTATGTATAACATGTCTCTCTCTTTTAGAAGCATAATACCATTTTCTTATCCGACGAAGATATTTATAAACGGCGAAGCTTCCACTTTGCGAGGGGAGGATATGCTTGCCTCAAGCTATGAGACGACAAAAGGCGGAAGAATCACAAGGGATTATCTGATGCTTGAAACTGGTCTTAGGCTGATTTTCGACTATTCTTTCTTCCTTGATTTCGGAATCTATGCGGAAGCTTTTGAAACAAGAGATTATCATGACAAGCTGTGGAGCCGTGGTGAAGATTATAACCTTGTGCCGTTCTCGATGATTAACGATTGGCTTTTAGGGCTTACGGTATCTTTTGGAAACAGGCTTTCCTTTGGCGATATCATGATAAAGCTCAACGTGTCTTATTTAGGAGATCTGTCTATTGGAGTGTGTCTGACTTGATGTGGAGAACTTATTCTGAATATTTGAAAAAGAAATATAATAAGAAGGTCTTCAGGGTTGGCCTAGATGCTGGATTTTCCTGTCCTAATAGGACTAAAGAACGACTTGGGGGATGTGCGTTCTGCGACGGAACAGGTTCTGTCGCTGTTTACCAAAGGAAAGGCGAGGGCGGCTTCCATCATGATTCTGATTATAACAAAGAAGTTGCTGAAAACAGATCGTGCTATGATCTAAGCATTAAGGAACAGATAGAGAAAGGCAAGGAGTTTTTGATAAGGCGTTATAAGGCGGAAGCCTTCAGCCTTTATTTCCAGTCATTTACAAACACTTATGGAAGTGTTGATCAATTAAAGAGAATTTATGACGATGCTCTCTCTTATGGGCCTTTCGTCTCTCTTATAATCTCAACTCGCCCAGATGAAATAGATGATGATAAGCTTGCTCTGATTAAAAGTTACGAGAAAAATGGCTTGGATGTTGAGATCGAACTTGGGCTGCAGAGTGCGAACAATAGGACTCTTGAGTATATAAACAGAGGCCACAGTGCTGAGTGTTACATAGAGGCGGCAAAAAAAATAAAGGAATATGGGATTTTCTTGTCCACCCATGTTATTTTAGGCCTTCCAGGAGAGAATAGCGATGATTTCATCAAAACTGCAGATGTCGTAAACTTATACTCTGATGCTGTAAAGATACATAATCTTCAGATAACTGGCGGGACAAGACTTCAAAAAGAATGGGAAGAGGGGAAGATAAAACTATTAAGCCTTGATGAATATTTGGATGCAGTGTCTCTTTTCATAGCTCATCTGAGAGATGATGTTGTAATACAGCGCCTTATAAGCGAAACCCCTTCTCATCGCCTTATAGAACCAAGAGATTTTCCAGATAAATCCAAGTTTATAAACATGCTTAAAAAGAGGATGGAAGAAAGAGATGAAAGAGAGGGAAAATATTATAAAAAAGGTTGAAAAAGAACTCAAAAACAGAGTCATAAGATCATCACGCATATTGGATGATGATATTGAGAATAAGATTAGAACCGCCTTTTTAAATGAGGAGAAGAAAGAGGCGAAGATCGTACTTGATGCGATTCTCAAGAATATCGATAAGGCTAAAGAGACAGGACTTCCGCTATGTCAGGATACTGGGCTCTTTTGGGTTCTGATCGACTATGCAAAAGATTCTCCTTACTCCCTTTCATCGTTGATGGACACGGTAAATAGTGCGCTTGAAGAGGCTGCTGAAGAGGGATATTTCAGAAAGAGCATAGTATCCGACCCGATATTTTCAAGACGCAATACGAAGACTAATATGCCACCTGTAATAAACATAGAGTTAATTGACGGACAAGTAAGCAGGATCCATGTGCTTTTGAAAGGATTTGGCAGCGAAAACTGCTCGTCAGTTGTTATGCTCAATCCTACAGAAGGGAAGAATGGGGTTGTTAATGCCGTTTTGGATATGGTTAAGAAGGCATCTGGAAAGCCATGCCCTCCGATGTTCTTAGCCATAGGCGTTGGAGGTACTATGGACAGGGCGGCAGTGCTAAGTAAGAAAGCCATGTTCTACAGCGATCCGCAATATAAGGAGCTAGAGGAGGAAATACTTAACGAGGTTAATAAGCTTAAAATAGGATCTGGTGGGCTAGGCGGAAATAATACGGCTCTCAGCGTAAGCATATTGGCAGAACCTACCCATATTGCAGGTCTTCCTGTAGCACTGAGCATTTCATGCTGGGCAGATCGCAAAACCGTTTTAGATATTACGGAGGATCTTTATGAATAAGATATTGAACCTTCCATTTAAGGATGCGAATGAGCTTAAAGAGATAAAAGCAGGAGATAGCGTAACGCTTAATGGCGTTTTATACGTCGGACGCGATCAAGTTCATAAAAGACTAAAGGATGCGATAGAAAACGGAAATGAACTGCCTTTTTCGTTTTATGGCAATGGAATTTACTATATGGGTCCAAGTCCTAAGATGCCTGGATTTGCAATAGGCTCTGCAGGACCCACCACAAGCGGTAGGATGGATGCCTTTTCCCCTCTTTTGATCGAACATGGACTTCTTTTAATGGTTGGAAAAGGTCCTAGAAAAGAAAATGTGAGGGAGGCGATAGTAAAATACGGAGGACTTTATTTGCAGGCCTTCGGAGGATGCGGCGCACTCTATTCATCTTGCATTAAAAATTCATCTCTGCTTGCATATCCAGAGCTAGGTCCTGAAGCGCTTTTAAAGCTTGAAGTCGAAAACTTTCCAACAATTTGTACTATCGATTCATATGGAAACTCGATTTACGGAGAATGACGTGAGAAAAATCTTAATTGTCCTATTTTTTATTTTATCGCTTTCCTCATGTAAAAAAGATGAGAGCATCAGCATAAGCGTTGAAGAAAAAGGAGATCTCGGGGTATCCAATTATGATATCGATACTCTCAACGCACCGCAAAGCCTTAGCCAGAGATTTAGTTACGCATATGGAAACTTGCTTGCAGAAAGCCTAGAGAGCGCGGAGCAGGAAGTCGATCCTTATTATTTTGCCAGAGGGTTTTTAGATTATTACGGCACTTCTTATTTTACAGAGGATGAACTCGATGCGATCTTTGTCGAATATCAGAATAAGATGCTTGAAGAGGCTGAAGCGGAGTTTGCTAGGGAGAGCGAGGAGAATTTAAAAGAAGCAGAAGATTTCTTAAAAGCTAATCGAATGAGGGCAGGAGTTATAACGACCGACAGCGGATTAGAGTACGAAATCGTAAGATCAAGCGAAACTGGCGCATCTCCCAAAGAAGATGATGCGGTTTTAATAGACTATACTATGACGCTTCTAGATTCGCAGGTAATAGAATCGAGCTATGACAGGGGGCTTCCTTCAGAGATAAACGTTTCGGACCTTATAGAAGGTGCAAAAGAGGGAATTATGCTCATGAAAGAGGGGGAGCGCTTTAGGTTTTATATTCATCCTTCTCTTGCATATGGAGAGAACGGGGTATCTAAAATAGGGCCTAATGAACTTCTAATCTTCGAGGTCGAGCTTCACAATGTAATCTAGAAGCTCTGCATAAGATGATACGGAGTAGGTGGCGCTGTCGCATTTTTCCCCTGTAAACGATATGAAAATGCTTCTAAGGCCTGCATTGTTGGCGCCTTTTATATCGCTGTTGACGCTGTCTCCTATTACTATGGTTCTCTTTTTATCGAGTTTTTCTTCTCTCATTACGATATCAAAGAATTCTTTGTCTGGTTTTTGCGTATTCATCTCCGTGGATATGAAGATTCTCTTATAATAGTGGCGCGTGTTCGTTCCGTCGATTCTGCCGTGTTGAGTCTTAGCTATTCCATTTGTGATGATATAAAGATTATGCTTCCCTTTTAGCTTGTCGAGCAGGTCTGTAGCGCCTTCTATCATGATGCCGTTCTTGCTTAGATAATCTATGTAAAGTTCTCCAGCTTCCACTGCGTCAGCTTTAATGCCGATGGCATTGAAGAAATCTTCAAATCTCTTGTATTTTATCTCATCTTGCTTTATCAGCCCTTTTTCATAAAGCGCCCATAACGCTTTGTTTTTCTCGCTGTATATAGCGATGTTTTCTTTGCTGTATTCGATGTTATAATGATTAAAAGTCTTTTCCAAACTGATTTTTTCTGTCGCTTTGAAGTCGTAAAGCGTACCATCTGCATCAAAAAGAAGATTCAACATGGCCTTATGCTACAGAATCATGTTAAACTTTAAAAGAGGATCTTATGAAAAAACTTATATCATCGATAATTTTAGCACTTATTCCATTTGCCTTAGGCGTGTTCATCCTGGTTTTTCCTGAAAGAACGATTACGATCGTATTTTTTATGATCGCAGTTTTTATTTTACTTTCATCGCTTAAAGAACTTTATATCGTATTGAGTTTTGACGAGCTGTCTCAAAGAATAAGGAATGTCGGAATTGCAAAAAATGCAATAAATTTGATTTTTTCCATAGTCTTGATATTCCTGTCCTTCTCAAATCCTACCGCTTTGATCGACATAGTGGTGTATCTTGTTGCAATAGATCTGCTTCTTACTGCAGTAAGCGACAGCTTGGATTATTTCTATTTGCGTCGTCTTGGCTTTGGCGATGTTCCTTTTTTGGATGTCGGCCTTCGCATCGCACTATCTGTAATAATGTTCTTTTTCCCGTCTTTCATATCATCGACGTTTATTAAGATCGTAGCTGTCGTCTTGATTGTTATCTCCATCTTGTATCTTGTGATTTCAATATTAAAATACAAGAAAAAAGGTGATGAAATTTACGTAGAGTACGAGGAGAAGAATTGACGAAAGGCAAAATATTAATGTTTAATAAAGCTATGAGAAAGATTAGAAACCATCATTGCCCACAGTCTACTTAATGCCAGATAGGTGGGTTTTGTCATATCAAAAGGTCGTCCTTCTGGGGTCGGCCTTTTTTTATTTAGGAGGAAAGTATGGAGAGAGAGGTTTTAAAGATTGCAATTCAAAAAAGCGGAAGGCTTAGCGAGAAGAGCCTTGAGATAATCAGAAACTGCGGGATTGATTTCCAAACAGACAGCCGCGTATTAAGAGAGAGGGCGACAAATTTCCCGCTTGAATTCTTATTCGTGCGCGATGACGATATTCCTACATATGTTAAGGACGGAGTTGCAGATATAGGAATCGTAGGGAAGAACGAGTTCGATGAATCCGGTTTCTATCTTGATACAGTAAAAGACCTTGGATTTGCAAAATGCCGCCTTTCCATTGCAGTTCCAAATGATTTTGACTACAAGGGGATTGAGAGCCTGAATGGAAAAAGGATTGCGACAAGCTATCCTAATATCATGATGAAAATATTAAAAGAGAGGGGAGTGGATGCAAGTGCTGTGGTTGTTTCAGGATCTGTTGAGATAACTCCGCAGGTAGGAATTGCCGACTGCATTTGCGACATAGTCTCTACTGGAACAACGCTTAAGATGAATGGTCTAAAAGAGGTGGAGACGATCTATTACTCTTCTGCCATCATGATAGCCCGTCCAGGTTTTACGAATACCGTAAGTAAGAAGAATGAGATACTATTCAGACTTCTAGAGAGAATGGATGCGGTTGAAAAAGCAAAGAACAAGAAATACATTCTTTTCAACCTTCCTGCGGATAAACTCGATGAGGCAGCTAAGATTATCGGCGGAATGAAAAGTCCGACCGTTACCCCTTTGATGGATAAATCATGGCTGAGCGTTCAGAGCGTCGTAAGCGAAGATCGCTTCTGGTCCGTATTTGAAGATCTGAAATCAATTGGGGCAGAGGGAATTTTAGTAATGAACATCGAGAAAATGACGGAGTAGCTATGTTAGATTTCTATTATGAGCCAAGCGAACAAGAACTTAAAGATATTTTAAAACGTGATCGTGACGACGATGAAAAGATAAGAGAGTCTGTAATAAAGATCATGGAGGATGTTAAAGAAAGAGGGGATGAAGCTCTTTTCTTCTATTCAAAAAAGTTCGATTCTTCAGATCTTGACAGCCTATATGTAAAAGAGGCTGAGATTGAGGACTCTGCTAATAAAATTCCAAGAGAATTAAAAGATGCGATAGATCAGGCCGCAGCAAATATCAGGGCCTTCCATGAGAAAGAGAGAGCAGAGGGGGAAGTGTGCGAGACAATGCCCGGTGTAGTGTGCAGACGTAAGATAGTGCCGATATCGAAACCAGGACTTTATGTTCCGGGAGGAACTGCGCCTCTTTTCTCTACTGTCTTAATGCTTGCAATTCCTGCAAAAATTGCAGGATGCAGGGATATAATGCTTGCCACTCCTTGCAAAAACGGCTCTATAAGTCCAGCAATTCTATATTCGGCAAAAGTTGCAGGGGTTGATAGGATATTGAAAGTAGGAGGTGCACAGGCAATAGCTGCCTTTGCATATGGTACAAAGTCCGTAGAAAAAAGGAATAAGATATTCGGACCAGGCAACAGATTTGTATCTTATGCGAAAATCGAGGCTAGCAAGAACGTCTCAATAGATATGCTTGCAGGTCCTAGCGAGGTTATGGTTGTGGCCGATAAGGATTCAAACCCTCTGTTTATCGCAACAGATCTTTTAAGTCAGGCAGAGCATGGAAGCGACAGTCAAGCTATGCTTGCTTTCATCGGATCTAAAGAGGATGCGGAGATCAAAAGAGACGAGGTTTATGCGGAGGTTAACAGGCTTCTTAATGTTCTTCCTCGTTCGCCTTTTATGAAAGAGAGCCTTTCTAAGTCGAGAATAATAGCATTTTCAGATACAAAAAGAGCAATGTATGCCGTTAATATGTACGCACCTGAACACTTGATAATAAATACTAAAAATTATAACGAGCTTTTAGATATGGTTGAATCAGCTGGTTCCGTATTCCTAGGCCCGTACAGTTCTGAGAGCGCAGGGGATTATGCGAGCGGTACTAATCATACCCTTCCGACAAGCGGTTTCGCATCCTCTCTCTCCGGGGTTTCTCTTGATTCTTTCATCAAGAAAATAACGGTTCAGGAGCTAAGCAAAGAAGGTGTTAAAAATATAGCGAAAACGGTAATGACAATGGCCAAGGCTGAAGGACTGGAAGCCCACAGTCTAGCAATGCAGGTAAGATTATGATAGAGAACATCGTAAGAAGTTATATTAAAGATATTGAGGTTTATAAGTCGGCCCGCGATGAGTTTACAGGAAAGGCTGAAATCTATTTGGATGCGAATGAGAACTATACGGACTTTACCGGAGAGGGCAAGAACAGATACCCCGATCCTCACTCGACGGCGCTTAGAGAGAAGATAGAGGAAGTTCTCGGTTTCAGAAAGGAGAATACGATAATTACAAACGGCTCAGATGAGCTGATAGATCTGTTAATACGCCTTTTCTGCGAGCCTGGCCGTGATTCCATCTTAATAGAGCGGCCAACCTATGGCGAATATAAGGTGTTTGCAGGGATAAACAACGTAAATGTAATAGATGTGCCTCTGACAGACGATCTGGATTTAGACACAGAAGAGATCATACAAACGATTAAGGATAAAAAGCCTAAGATCGTATTCATATGTTCTCCTAATAATCCGACTGCAAGAAGTTATGATATAAGCAAGATAAGAGAGATTGCTGATGCGAACGAAAACATTACCGTAATAGACGAGGCATATGCAGATTTCGATCCTTCTTTTGTAAGTTCCTATACTCTTCTTAAGGAAAACGATCGTGTTGTAACACTTAGGACGTTCTCTAAGTATTGGGCTCTTGCAAGCTCTCGTCTTGGTCTTGGAATTGCGAGTGAGGATGTGATTTATTACCTAAACAAGATCAAAGCTCCTTATAACGTATCTCTTTCTGCTCAAAGAGATGGAATAAGAGCTCTTGAAGAGAAAGGAGAAAGGGAAGCTGTCTTAAAAGATCTGATAAGAGAAAGAGGCAGGCTTTCAGCTGAGCTGGAGAAGTTCTCGTTTGTAAAGAGAGTGTACAAAAGCGATGCGAACTTCATCTTGATAAAAACAGACGATGCAGATTCCCTCTACTCGTATTTAACCCAGCGTGGAATAATAGTAAGAAATAGAAGCCGCGAGATATTGCTCTCTGGCGCTTTAAGAATAACTGTTGGATCTAAAAAAGAGAATGATGCACTTCTGGAGGCTCTTAATGAGAAAGAAAAAAGTTTTGTTTCTAGATAGGGACGGGGTAATTGTAATAGAGGACCAGATTGATTCTTATGAGATGATCATCTATATTCCGCATGTCTTTGAGGCTCTTAGAAAGATAAGAAGGGAGTGCGACTATTCTTTTGTGATGGTATCTAATCAGGACGGGGTTGGGACTCCTTCGTTTTTATATGAGGATTTCATCAAGTGTCAGAGAAGGATAATAGAGACGCTTGAAAATGAAGACATATATTTTGACGATATCAACGTGGATTACTCCCTCCCTTCAGATAATTGTCCTACGAGAAAGCCGTCGGCGAAAATGCTTGAGAGCTATAAGAGTGGTGAGTACGATCTTGAGAATTCGTTCATGATCGGTGACAGGATTACCGATATGATGCTTGCAAAGAACATCGGATGCAAAGGGATACTCTTAAATAAAGATGTGGAGATACCTGAAGAGTTAAAAGATACCGTTGCTCTTCAAAGCGGAAACTGGCTTGAAATACTCTCGTTTTTTATCCCTGAAGAGAAGACCCATAGGGCTGCAGATGTAGAAAGGGTTACAAAAGAGACCGCTATTGAGCTGTCTCTAGATTTGGATGGAAGCGGAAAAGGCGAGCTTAAGACTGGCATAGGTTTTTTCGATCATATGCTTGAACAGTTAATCAAGCATTCCCGTTTTGACATTCATGGAAATGTAAAAGGGGATTTTGAGGTTGACGAGCATCATAGCGTAGAGGATCTTGCACTGACACTTTCTTATGCGATAAAGAAGGCGCTTTCCGATAAAAGAGGAATTGAGCGTTATGGCTATGAAGTGCTTACAATGGACGATGTGGTTGCAACAGTCTCTTTGGATTTCTCAGGGAGAGCTGACTTCATTTATGATGTGGATTTTAAGAGAGAGTATATCGGATCATTTCCAACCGAGATGATAAGGCACTTTTTCAAGTCATTTTCAAATGGGGCTGAAATGAATTTATATATAAGCGTCACTGATGGCAACAGCCACCATCAGGCAGAGGCCATATTCAAAGCTTTTGCAAGGGCGCTGAGAAATGCTGTGAAAAGAATTCCAGGATCTGACGATATAAGCAGTACTAAAGGGGTGTTATGATGGTCTCTATTATAAAATATAATGCTGGAAATATTTTATCAGTCTGCAACGCGCTTGAGCGTATTGGCGCAGAATATGCTGTGACGGACGATGAGAAAACCATTTTAAATTCCGACAGGGTGATCTTTCCTGGAGTCGGCGAGGCTTTTTCTGCCGTCTCATATCTTAAAGAGAAAAAACTTGATGAGACAATTAAAAAGATTGAAGCTCCTTTTTTAGGAATATGCCTTGGAATGCAGCTTCTTGGAACGTTTTCAAGCGAGAGAAATACGGAGTGTTTGAATATCATACCAGGCAGATGCAATAAATTTGAGAAAAACAGAGGCTATAAGGTTCCTCATGTAGGATGGAATCAGGTGAAAATAGAGAAAGACGACCCTCTTTTTTATGGTATTGAAGACAATTCTTACTTCTATTTCGTCCATTCTTATTATATGGAAAAGTCAGAGTACGCTATAGCCAGTACGGACTATGATGATATCGCATTTTCTTCTGCTTTAAGGCTGAATAATTTCCGTGGTGTCCAATTCCATCCTGAAAAAAGCGGAAAAGATGGAGAGAGATTGTTGAAAAACTTCCTGGAGGTTACATGTTAGTTATTCCTGCAATAGATATAATAGGTGGAAATGTCGTCCGTCTGAGCCTTGGCGATTATGATAGAAAAAGTCTTTATTCGACATCAGCTGTAGAAAAAGCAAAAGAATTTGAAAATGCAGGACTTAAAAGGCTTCATCTAGTCGATTTGGATGGCGCCGCTTCAAACGGAATAAAGAATTTGAAAACTCTAGAAGAGATTAAGAGCAGGACTTCCTTAATTGTTGACTTTGGCGGCGGAATAAAAAAAGAAGATGATTTGAAAGATGCGTTTGATGCAGGAGCTGACTATGTGACGCTAGGATCAATTGCGGTAAAGAACAGAGATCTTACCGTTGACCTGCTGAAAAAGTATGAAGGCCGTCTTATTTTAGGTGCAGACAGCAAAGATGGCATTATAAAGAGCTCTGGCTGGCTTGAAGATGAGAATGTCGAAGTCATCTCATTCATAAAAAGCTACTCAGGTCTTGGCTTTTCATCCGTTATTGCAACTGATATCTCGAAAGACGGGATGCTTTCCGGGCCGTCTTTTTCCCTATATGAGCAGATAATGAAGAGTGCTGATATCCCTTTAATCGCATCAGGAGGCGTAAAGGATAAGGAAGATCTGATAAAACTAAAAGAAATGGGGCTTTCTGCTGCGATTGTCGGTAAGGCTTATTATGAAGGATTCATTACGTTAAAGGAAATGCAGGAGGTTTCAGTTGCTTGCTAAAAGAATAATTCCATGCCTTGATATAAAAGATGGCAGGGTAGTAAAAGGAATAAACTTTCTATCTTTAAAGGATGCCGGAGATCCTGTTGAAATGGCAAAGCTTTATAGCGATCTCGGAGCCGATGAGTTGGTGTTTTTGGATATTACGGCGACTGTCGAGAGACGGGATACTCTTTCAAGTCTTGTGAAAAAGATAAGTAAGAACATAAGTATTCCGTTTACCGTTGGCGGCGGCATAAGAAGCGTAGATGATGCATCTGTCGTAATAAACAGCGGTGCGGATAAGGTGAGCGTGAACAGTGCCGCAGTTCTCCGGCCTGCTTTAATAGATGAGATTGCAAACCGTTTCGGCTCGCAGTGCGCAGTTCTTGCCGTTGATGTAAAGAGAAATGAAGACCTTCCTTCGGGGTATGAGGTCGTAATTGCCGGAGGACGGAAAAGAATGGGTCTTGATGCTCTTTCTTGGATAAAAGAGGCTGAAAACAGGGGAGCTGGGGAAATTCTTTTAACTTCAATGGATCATGATGGCACAAAAAACGGCTTTGCTGTTGACTTGAATTTAAAAATAAGTAGTAATATTGATATTCCACTAATTGCTTCGGGGGGCGCTGGGAAAGTAGAACATTTTTATGATGTTTTTACTTCTGGAGGTGCTGATGCCGCACTAGCTGCATCTGTTTTCCATTTCCACGAAATAGATATAATGGAACTAAAGAGATATCTTAAGAAGATGAATGTCGCTGTACGTATCTGAGAGGGAGGATGTGATGACGATAGACTTTATGAAAGGAGACGGGCTTGTTCCTGCTGTAGTTCAGGATGCTGTTACAAGAAAGGTGTTGATGGTCGGTTATATGAATGAAGAGGCATACCGGCTTACCCTTGATCGCCGTCTCGTTACATTCTGGTCTAGAAGCAGAAATAGAATTTGGACTAAGGGGGAGACTAGCGGTAATTTCCTCCATTTAAGGGAGATCTTGGCAGATTGCGATGGAGATACGCTTCTTGTTAAGGCGATTCCATCTGGACCTGTATGCCACACTGGAAGCGATACCTGTTTTGGTGAGGAAAACCAGCCAAGCGAAATCTCTTCTTCCGAGTTCCTTTTCTATCTTGAGAACGTCATAAAGGACAGAAGGGACAATCCGATTGATGGAAGCTATACTAACCATCTGTTCTCAAGAGGCTTGAATAAGATTGCTCAGAAGGTAGGAGAGGAAGCTGTTGAGCTTGTTATTGAGAGTAAGGACAACGATAAAGATCTCTTCTTAGGCGAAGCGGCAGATCTCATGTACCATCTTCTTGTGCTTCTTGTTCAGAAAGAGACGTCTCTTGATGAGGTTGTTGATGTTCTCAAAGCAAGACATTCAAGATGACGAGATTGAAGATATAACTATAGAAGGAGAGGATCTGAGATCTTTCGATTTCTCAAGGAAAAGGCTGAGCGGGGTTTGTTTTATAAACACTGACTTAAGCTTTTCCAATTTCTCTTATGCCACTTTAAAAGATGTAAGATTCATAAACTCAAATTTAACATCAGCTTCTTTTGATTCATCTTTCATATCATCTTTGGAGTTTACTTCATCCCTTTTAAAGGGATCTTCTTTTTTCTCTTCCGATATAAGAAAGACTACATTTTCTTCTTTTAGCGCGCTATATCTTGTGATGACGAACTCATCATTAAAAGAGTGCGTTATAAAAGACTGTAAGATCGATAACTCAGACTTTACAAGCATAAAATCGAATAAGACAAAGATAACGGACGTAACTTTTACATCGGTCTCCTTTACAAAAACAGAGCTTAAGACTTTCAATTTAAAGAACGTCAGTTTTATCTCTTCCTCTTTTTCTGAAGATTTAAGGGAACTAAGGGGCGTAAAGATAAATTTGGAAAGTGCAATTAGCATCCTGAAATCTAAAGGGGTAGAAGTGGATCTTATCTCTTAATTATCTCCCTCATTTTAGTCTGAAATGCTTGAGATAAAATTATAGTTAGCAAAGAATATTCAATTCATCTTGCTATAATAGTCCTAACTTTCCTAGCGATATGTAGCTCTCTTCGTTTATTATGAGGTGATCTAATAGCGTTATTCCTATCTCATTTGCAAGTTTTGCAATTCTTGATGTGAAAATCTTATCTTCAACGCTTACTTCAAGGCTGCTAGACGGGTGGTTATGTGCGATGATTATTCCCATGGCCCTGCTTCTTATCGCGTCTGTAAAGATATCGCGCGCATATACATGGCAGCATGAGGCAGAGCCAAGTGCTATGACTTCTGTAAAAAGTATTTCTTTTGCGCCATTTAAGGCCATTACTATTATCATCTCCTGCTCTCGCGCCGCATAATGCCTCACTTCCTGATAAGCGTCCTTAGAGCTTTGTATCTTCTTTCCTCTTCCTCTCGGCCATCTGCGTGATATTTCCAATGCCGCAAGCAATGTATGACACGCTTCTTCTGGAAGTCCTTCTATCTTTTTCAATGTCGACAAGTAGATAACCCTGTTCCTGTCTAGAAGATATAGGACCTCTTTTATTATGTTTTTCCTATCTTCATCTTTAATGCTGAATGGATCTAGTAGGACGTTGATAAGTTCCTTATCGCTTAAATCTGTAACGAGCGAGTATTTGATTTTATCCTTTTTCATTGCTCCTCCTTACTTTCTTAATTGCAAAAAGTCGTTTTTTGTTTAATTTCATTACAAGAGAGCAATATTTTGGGATTATTTTTAGGAGTGCAATTGTAAAGTTATAGTTACAACACCTTGTATTACTTTTATTGAGCATGTCATGTTAATACTTTTTATCTTGCAGGATTAATGTTCAGAAAGTTTTGAAATTTCATAATAGTCATTGCTTCTCAATATGAATAAAAACTATCTAGAAGTTTTAATCTATCATTTTATGGCGACCTGAGGATATTTATAAAATTTTTAAATTTTTATAAAGGTTTTTATGATCTTTATAAAAAAAGCCATTTCGTATAAATATTATGATTTTACTTTTAATGTATTCTCAGCATTTACTGTTAGTATTTCCATCATACTAGTATTGACATATAGATTATCTCGGCCGATACGAATCTTTTCTAAAAGTTTGTCTTCTGTTAGAACATCGCAGTATCTTTATTCTTGTATATGGATAAGAGAACAGTGTGTTAAATAAATCCTGACTGTATATAGATGGATGCTTCTCCCTAATTCTATGTTTATAATCATTCATTCGTTCTCTCAATGCTATTACGGTTTCACTTGTAGATTGTGCAGTTCTCACAATCCCTTCCAATGTCAACAACCTTCAGTAAAGCCTGAATGCTTGGACATGAGCGTTCTGCCCACAGGCTCCGTTGCCGGTTTACCTGTGGCACTCCATCCATACGGCTGATTGACTGCAGCCTGCCCGGATTGCTGGACCCAGGTGATGTAGTTGTCGCGGATGTTGATAGCAGCATTTGTGTCGGCGTGCATATTGCTGCCGTATTCATCCTTCAGGACTAGCCTGTCAGGTTTTTGTTGCGGCAACTTTTATAAAAAAGCCAAGAAGTTGTGCATGCAAAAGAAAATAGGGCTATTGGAAAATGTGAATTAAATCTTAGCATTCACCATTTACGACTAAAAAGAAAACAGGCTAATATCTATGTAAGATGATGTGCTGCCGATGAACGATAGCCTTGTTAGAATACGTAGTTCAAACTGCTCTCATACTTTTTTATAGAAGGCATGGACAGTTTTTTAATGCAGTTATTAATGAATATAATCATCAAGATATAATAAATCTCTGAATCCTTATTTCTTTACTGCATTTTTGTTTAATTTAATTACATGGGAACAATATTTTTTGTATTATTAAGTTATGAAGTACTATAAGATAGGGGAGCTTGCGAAAGAGACTAACCTGACTGTCAGGACGCTACGCTATTACGAGGAGGAAAAGTTAATAACCTCTTCTCGTACAAAGGGCGGGCAAAGGTATTACAGCGAAGAAGTCCTTATTTACATACACAGAATCATAGAACTTAAAAATCTTGGATTCACCTTAGATGAGATAAGAAACATCATAAAGATGAAAAGCGAGGATGCAAGCGGAGATAAAAGGAGAATAGAGCTTTTAGGAGTTTATAGAGTGAAACTTTCTGAAAGCTTAGAAAGAAAGAGGAAGCTTGAGAACCATATAAGCGAGCTTGAGTGGCATATAAAACAGCTTGAGAGCGCGAAAGACAGCTTCCAAGAGTGTCCTGGCGCTCTCTGCCTGAACTGCCAATACAAGGACAGGTGCATTTTTACTAAGAAAAAAGACGCGTAAATGATAATAGCGCATCCTCTATTACCTTTTCTTCTTCCAAGACGGAAAACTGTTTTGAATATCCCATTGCCTCATACGTAAGATATCCGGGATATTCTATCTCTTCTAATGCCGATATTACTTCCTTCCAGTTTATGGTTCCCATGAAAGGGAGAAGATGCTGGTCTTTTAAAGCGTTATTATCATGAATATGAAGGCCTGCAAGAACGCCTTTCAGCTCTTTTATTTCGCTTTTTAAATCAAGAGCTAATATGTTCGCATGCCCTGTGTCGAATAATGCCCTAAGCCTTTCAGGATTGCTTTTTATAATCTCCAAAATATCTTTGCTCCTTGATATCTCGCTATCTGTCTCCATATTTTCTATTGCGATTAAGATATCGTCGGATTGCGATGCAAGATACTCGTAATACTTTATATTCTCTTCTGTGCTGTTTCCTTTTGGATGGACTACGATATATGGAAGATCTAAATATTCTGCATATTCGATCGCTTTTAAAATCTTACGTGTAGTTTCCTCCTCGCTTTCGCCTTTTCTTTCATATGGGGCATGGGATCCTATGTAAGCAAGGCTGTATTCAGTTCTTAAATCTTTTAACCTTTCTATGTAAGCTTTTGCATTTTGCTTATTTAGACGCGAATCACCTCTCATCATCTCGCAAAAATTCAGATCAAGATTCTTTATGCCATAAGAGGCATAGATGGGTATGAGCTCATCCATGTCCCTTACTTTCTGTTCTTTATTGAATACTATGAGATTCGTATTTGTAGAAAACTCTTTATACATGCTGTCTTCTATATTCATCAAGATTTGCGTTTATCATGCTTGCCATGTTATTGACAGCTTGATCTATAGTGATCTCGCCATTTAAAACAGAGGCTATAGTGCTCTGGAAAGAGTAGTATACCTGATATGCAGACGGGATCCAGAGTCCGATTACATTATCACTTGATTGGAGTGCCTGCCTTAATGCTACGTTGTAAAGAGGATTCTCGCTTATGAAGGTTGTCCAGTACTCAGAGTCGACGCTCTCCTTATTGATTGGCATATATCCTGTGGAAGACGCCCATGTCTCCTGAGCTTCTTTTGAAATGAAGAATTCAAGCACTTCTTTTACTTCTTCGCTGTTGGTGAAAGAAGCTAAAAATCCTCCTCCGATATTCACCCCTCCTGTTGCGCCATCGTCTGTCATAGGTACGAACGCAACACCGACATTAAATAGGCCTTCCGTGTTTTCTAAGACGGTCGTAAGAGATGAAGATGATGCAAGCATGCTGGCAGTCTGTCCTTGGTAGAATGCGCTTGAGACCGAACTTGTCAGATTGTTTACAGCTCCAGTATCATACAAAGCCTTCCATTTTTCTAGGAAATTCTTGAAGCTTCCATTTTCATCAAATAGTACTTTATTAGATACTCCGTCGTGGCCATTTCTGTTGTTCGTTATATATTCTCCACCGTTTTGAGAACCTAAAAATGTTACAAGTTCGTATGTTGTAGGAACGCCGGCAAACGCATATACTCCGGTTTTTTCTTTTACGACTGGAGCAATCTCTGCAAACTCGTCTAGCGTCTTTGGTACCTCTACTCCCGCTTCTTCAAATAGATCTGCGTTGTAATAAAAGAGTAGGGAAGATGCATTGAAAGGAACGCCCAAATGGCCGATTGAGCTGCTGTAAGCTGCGTATGCGCTTTCAATTATTAAAGAAGTGTCTATTCCCATCTCTTCGACCGTTACAAGGTTTTCATTGTACATCATATCAAGGCCTGCAGTGGCGTCAAGCTGAGCAATGTCTGGCAGTCCAGATCCTGCAAGTGTTGCTGCATTAACGCTTGTTAACACATCGTTAGCCCTTCCTTGATAAATTGCATCTATGACAATATCATCATGAGTCGAATTGAATTCGTCAACCAAGGTATTGAATGCCTTTTCTGCAGTTCCGCTGTTTGAATGCCATATGGTGACCGTTACTGCATCCTTATCGCTGTTTCCTGATGCGAAAATAAGCGTAGAAAGCATAAGAATAAAAAGAAATAGAACTGGTTTTTTCATCTTTTCCCCCTAATAACTTAATGAGTTCGATAAAGCCTTTATGATTAGTTTTCTTGAAAACAAGGTTATCAGCAAAAGTGGAATCAGAATGATTATAAGGCTTGCAAACATCGCTCCAAGGTCTCCTGATTCTTCAAATCCCATAAGAGCGATGCCTATTTGTATAGTCCTCATAGATTCCGTGTTTGTAACTAGCAATGGCCAGAGATAGGCGTTGAAAGTGCTTATGAAACTCTGTATGAATATTGTTATCGCAACGCCTTTTACAAGCGGAAATATTATATGGCAGAGTATTGTGATGTCTTTAGCTCCATCTACGCGAGCTGCATCATATTCGTCTTTTGACAGCATCTTCATTGCTGTTAAAAGCATCATCAGCTGCGTGGCGCTGAATAATGATGTGATTACTATTCCCAAATACGAATTTAAAAGCCCCATTCTCGATACCGTCACATAGTTCTGATATAGAAGTCCGTCCTGTGGAATGAATGCTGAAAGCAGAAGGAAGAAGAGGAAAAACTTTTTTCCTCTGAAATTTAGGAATGTAAAAGCATATGCAGAAAGCAGCGAAAGCACTGTTCTTACCGATGATGCTAAAAGTGCCGTAATGATGCTGTTTATGCTGTAACGGGCAAACCTGGAGTTTGAAAGGGCCTCTAAGTAGTTTTCATAGTTCAAATCCGTTGGAAAGAATCTTGCCGGAGTGATATTGAAATCCCTCGCGCTGAAAAAAGAGAGGCTTATGTTATAGCAGAGTGGAAAAAGAATTATGATGGCAAGAAGTATCGCAACTGTCTTTTTAAGCATGATGCCTCCTTCTCTGTAGCGCAGAGTAGAGAAGAAGAAGGACTGCCGAACATAGTACTACAATGGTGCTTATGGTACTCTCTGCAGCTCTGTTTGATCCTCTAAAAGCCTCGACATAGTAATAGAACATAACGCTCTCTGTGCTTCTAAACGGCCCTCCTTCTGTTAGAAGCATTATTGGCGCGCTTATTAGAAGAACATCTTTCAGTGCGATAAAGGCCGTCATGAGGATTGTCGAAGCGATTTGCGGAAGTTCTATTAGAAAATAGCGTTCGGCTTCATTTGCCCCATCTATTAGACTTGCTTCTATTATGTTCCTCTCTATATGCCTGAATGAGGATAGCAGAAGTATGTAGTCTAATGCGAAATCTAAGAATATGCATAAGATCATAATTGTGAATATCGCGCTTGTCCTGTCGTTTAACCATACGATATCCAATGAAAATATCCTGTTTATTATAGAATTTGACGGGCTGAAGATCTGCTTGAAAAGAAGTGCGGAAAGAGAGAGGGAAAAGGCTAGGGGAATAAAATAAATTGACCCTATTATCTCATTAAATCGGCTTTCTCTTCTTACTAGTGTCGCAGCTAGCAATGTAACTATCGTATTAAGAGGAACGAAAATTACAGCAAGGAGAAGTGTTGTTTTAACGCTTGAGATGAAATATTGATTGCTGAACAAGCTTTTATAGTTATCAAAAGCAACGAAAGATGTGAATTCTCCGTTTCGTCCTACTGTGAAAAATGAGGATGCAAAACTTTTAAGAAATGGAAAGTATGAGAAAGTGAAAGTAAGGACTACTGGAATTAAAATATATAAATATGCCCTATGATCATACTTCTTCATAGCGCAAAATATAAGAGAAAAAAATTAAAATGGCAATAGGTATGATTATGTAATTTCTTATATTGCAATAAGATATCTTACGGCATCAAACTTTACGTAATGTTTTTTGCCGTAAGATAATTTTTCTTTCTTCAAAGAAGTAAAGAAATTACTTCTTCATTAGCGGTGCACCATCATGGAATGCTCTTCCAACCTTTTCTCCCATTTTATAATAGCCGCTCTTTGCTTGATCGAATACGATAGGATCAAGGGCTAGGAATTCTATATTCCCTTTTCCATCTAATATGCTCTCATCGGCTTTTACATCTATAATTCTTCCAATTACAGCAAAGTCGTTTTCATCGTTAATGATCCTATGGACTTTGCACTCGATACATAGTGGAAAATCAGTGAGTATAGGTGCGTCTACGATTTCGCTCTTAACAGCATTAAGTCCTGTGCGTTCAAATTTATCCTTCATCTTGTTTGCTGAAGCAATACCGAAGAAATCTGCTTCCTTCAAGTATTTTGTATTAGCAACCGTAAGAGTGAATGCGCCACGTTTTTTAATGTTTTCACTTGTCTTGTGGCTTTCATCTAAGTTTAGCGCAACCTTATCTTCTGAACATATTCCCGCCCATGCTGCGTTCATTACGTCAATGCTTCCATCCTCGTTATAAGTTGCAATTAAAACCACAGGCATTGGGAATATATATGGTTTTACTCCAAGGCTTTTCATAAATCCTCCTCTCCATATACTTCTAGTTGTACGAGCGCAGGAAATGGAGACGGATCGTCTGCTTTTATAAGATCATGCAATGTAAGGCTTCTTATGCATCTCTTGGCAAAAGTAAATTCCTGCGGGCCATCGAACTTCTTTAGCTCGAAATCCATTGTCTCTCCCGTATCAAATGTTATGCTTGCCTTCGTCCACCAAGCATCGTGAGGGAAATCTGCACGGGTATAGAATATGATTCTGTCAATATTCACGCTTCTTCCAAAATCCAAGTAAAGTTCGGCTTTTGGATCTCTGTTAATCCCCCAGCTGATGAACGGCCAGAATCCATGATTGTTTGAGGCTACGATTCCATCTATTGCATTGCGGGATGCGAATACGCTCTCTCCTCTTGTTTCGATATTTGCCTTGCTATGAGGAAACAGCGATGTGTTTTCATGGCTGTCATATACGTTTAGCGCAAGGTTCCTATATCCGATTTCCCATGGATATGCCTTTCTTACGGCAAGGTAATTTCTCTCTCCTTTGAACGCTGCATCGTTATAGCAGTCATGTTTTTGTCCAAATGGAACAGAAAGAATGTAATCTTCCCCATTTGAATAGGCTATCTGATGGCCAAGTGTCGCATCCAAATAGACTTTATAAAAACCTTTTTCTAGCGAGAGCCTTATCTGGTTTCCCTCTTCATAAGTTTTCTCATAATAGAGATAGATGTCATTTTCTCCTTCCGCTTTTGCCTTAACCTCATTGTTGTTGATTATCTCGATTTTCACTTTGCTCCTCCTTATAGCTGAAGAAAACTTTTCTTTCTTATTCTACATTACATGCTGTCTTTCATCCATTATTGTTTTCAGTGAAACATACATTTAAAAATTTGTTGATGATGTTTTATAATTTACTGGTGTAAAATAGATGGCGCAAAGACAATTTCTTTGCTTAAACAATCTCTTTGTGCTACGATCTAAAAGAAGGAGGAAAAGATGAAACCAACACTATTAGTATTAGCTGCGGGAATGGGCTCCAGATACGGTGGAGTGAAACAGATTGATGCCGTAGGAGTACATGGGGAGACCCTTCTAGATTTTGGCGTTTATGATGCCAAGAACGCAGGATATGGCAAGGTCGTATTTATTATTAGAAAAGATATTGAGAAAGACTTCAGAGAACGTCTTTTTGATCGCATCGCGAGAAATATGGATGCTGAATATGTGTTCCAAAGCATGGACAGCCTTTTGACTGCACAGCAGGTGAAGGAGAGCGAAGGAAGAAAGAAGCCATGGGGTACTATTCATGCGCTCCTATGCGCTAAAGACGTTGTAAAAGAACCTTTTACTGTTATTAACGCAGATGACTATTACGGACGAAGCGCATATGTGACCCTTGGAGAGTATCTCTCTAAATTAAAGCCGGAAGATACGACTCATGCTATGGTTGGCTTTGTTCTTGAGAATACGATGAGCAAGAGCGGATCCGTATCTCGTGGTATTTGCCAGGTCAAAGATGGAAATCTAGTATCAATGGTGGAGCATACTAAGATAGAGTACGCAGAAGGAGGAAAGATCGTATCCCATTTCGGAGATGAAGATATCATGCTCACAGGCAAAGAGCCTGTATCGATGAACTTCTTCGGATTTACGCCGAAAGCTTTTGAAGATTTCTCTATCTATTGGGAAAACTTCATTAAAGATAATATTAGAGAGCCTAAGAAAGAGTGCTTGCTGCCTAATGGCGCATCCGAGATCGTCACAAGCGGAAGAGGATCTATAAAAGTATTTACAAGCCAGGACAGATGGTTTGGAATGACATATCCTGAAGACAAGCCTCTTGTAATGGCAGAGATAAAAGCAAAACTTGATTCAGGGTATTATCCTGAAAAGCTTTGGGAGAAGTAATAGATGACAAGGCTGTCTCAAATGGCAGCCTTGTATTTTTGTCTAAAGAAAACCTCCGCATTGTGCGGAGGTTCCAATAAGCTTTAGCTATACACAATAAAAAAACAGTCCTACTATCGGAGGTGCGACTGCCAAGAAGCACCGAGATGAGGAGGACTGAATGGATAATGAGAGTTTAG
>CASENB010000013.1 GCA_949289305.1 uncultured Spirochaetales bacterium | reverse complement strand
TTCGTTTCCGTCTAAATCGATGTTCCTTGAATATGCGTTGATCTCGATCGCTATCGGGCTGTCTGAGTCGTTCGTGATCGTATATACCCTTGCCGAGCCCGCTCCCGTCGGATCATAGGTCGCCGAAAGCGGCGATAATTGGTATGCAAACAGAGCCATGCTGATCAAAAGCATGACAAGTATCGAGGCTAATCTTTTCATAAGACCCCCTTTTTCTTACTTAAAATTAGGTTTTCCTTTTGCACATTGTCCCCGTGTGCATTTAAAATTTTCCAACCAAATAAAAACGAAGTAAATAGGGAGCGCAAAACGGAAGATACAAGTACCCCCCCCCATGAAATTTTTAATTTAAATAATTTAATTACTTATATTATATTGAATAATAATATTTTTACAAATTTTTAAAATTTTTTCATTACTTTTCTTTTTTTAGAACTTCTAACTTTTTTATCGGTAAAAATTCTATCTTTTCAGATTAATATGTCATAAGTTTTTTAGTTCGGAGAATCTAAAACAATCTTTACTGTGGCTGTTTATAATCCCTACTGACTCAAGATATGAGTAAATTGTAACAGGACCAAGGAAAGAAAAGCCCCGTTTTTTAAGATCTTTACTGATAACCTCGGAAAGCTCGTTTTTTGTTTGAAAAATGTCGTATCGCTTTATTTCGCCGTTAGTAAACGACCATATGTAAGAGGAATACGAACCATATTCTTTCGCAATTTTAATAAAGGCTGAGGCGTTCCTTATTGTCGCTTCTATTTTCACCCTTGACTTGATAACGCCATCGCATGCCATTATCCGTTCAACATCCTCTTTTGTGTATGATGCAACTATTGAGGGATCAAAATCATCAAATGCACGCCTTAAAGCGTCTCTTTTTCTTAGGACGGTAAGCCATGAAAGCCCGCACTGAAATACTTCTAGCGTTATATATTCAAAATGTTTTTGGTCATTAAAAAGTGGAGTCCCCCACTCTCTGTCATGATAGACTTCAAGAAGAGGATCTCCATTTGCCCAAGAGCAGCGCAACTTATTCACCTTTTGCGAAATAGACTATTGACTTAACTACGGACTCTACTCCAAGGTCTGTCGAGTATACGAGATCGTAATTGTCGCTCGTACCCCATTTTCTGCCCGTATAATGGTTGTAGTAGTTAGAGCGCTGCTTATCCAGCTTCTTCAAATACTTCGTGTAATCTTTTTCAATCTCATGGTAAGTATCCCTTACCCTCTCAATTCTCTGATCAAGAGGAGCATGGATAAATACGTTTAAAACATCGTTTCTCTCTCTGAGAACATAGTCGGCGCAACGGCCAACGATTACGCAAGGTCCTTTCTCACTTACCTCTTTTATCACTTTAGATTGCGCAATATAAAGTTGATCCTCTAAAGGAAGATTTCTGCTGTCTATATACATTCCATAGAAGAAAGACTGGATCTTTCTCATGTCGGTATCTTTGACATACTCTTCTGCAAAACCGCTTTCCTTCGCAATGAGCTGGATTAACAGCTTATCGTAAAGTGGAATGTCTAAAGCTTTTGCAACCTGCTCCGCAACTGTTCTTCCCCCCGATCCGTGTTGTCTTCCAATCGTAATAATAGGATATTTCATATATTACCTCCTCTTAGCTATATTTTACTTCCCACTCACTTAAAATACAATTAAATTTTGTTTATTCTTTCATGTTCAAATTAACATTATAAATATCATCTGCACTAAGCCTAAGATCTCCTTGATTAACGAATCCAGAAGAAGAAATGAATCCAATTCTTTTTACATTCATATCTGTTATATGAGACATCTTCATCGTTTCCTCTTTTATTAAATCATCACTCATTGGAGTATTTAGAAATTTAACCTCATATATTTCAAAGCCATCAATTGTTTCTATGGCAACGTCAAATTCTCCGTTTGTTTTATTTTTACTGTCATCATACCAATAAGATCCAACGCATATAATGTCATTCCTAATTCCATTTTCCATGAGAATTTCAAAATATGAACGAGCTATAGCTTCAAATCGATAGGAGACGAAAGTATTCAATGATGGGCGTACATACTTCTCAAAAAATGCAATAGAGGAAGATGATGATATCGGATTTTTTTCAACATATGTAAGATAAAAACGGAGGATGTTTATTTTAAGTTCATAAAAAGTTTTTTTTCTATTTCCCTGAAAATTTATCGGTTGTTTCTTGTCAATAAAGTCTGCTTTTAGAAGTTCTTTTAATGTGTAATCTAGGGAATTACGACTTGTTTTATCATCAAGATGAGATTCTATTTCGGAAAATGTTTTTTTTCCATTGCCTATGCGTATTATTGCAGAATAAGCTCCTCCATAACTTGATGTTTCATCCCTCAGAATATTCTCAACATATGATCTTGCTAATCCATTCCTATTTAAAAGCAATTCCCTGATGTTTTCTTCTACTGATAGTGAAGGATTTATCATGGAAAGAATCATAGGAATTCCACCAAATACGGCATACAGGCTTATTTTTTCTCGTACCGACCTTTCACTGTAAAATAATGATGATTCAAGATAATTCAACTCTCCTAACGGTATCTCCAATGAGAATCTTTGATATAATGGATTGTCTTTTTCTTCTAAGCTTTTCATTATGCGTATGGAAGAACCAGAAAGAATTAATTTGATATTATCAGGCATATTATCAATAAAATCACGAAAATATGCATCGACAACTTCTCCTTTCGCCCTTCTTCTAAGATCTTGATATTCATCTATTACAAAAACAATCTGTTCTTTTAAGGATGCAATATATTTAAGTACTTCTTCAAAGTTAGGGATTAAAAGTCCTTTTACACCAATAACATCTGAAAGAATAGATGAAAGCCTTCTTGCATTTTCACTAAGTTCATCTGGAATCGCAGTAAACCTAATAATGAGACGGCTATCATCTTCTAATGCTTTTTCTATTAAAGTCGTCTTACCTATCCTTCGTCTTCCATATATTAATATTGCAGATTTCGTATTACGATAAAGTTCTTTTTCCAACGCTTTTAATTCTTTTTCTCTTCCTACAAACATTACACAGCCTCTTTACATTATCCTATTTTAGAAAAATCAATTTTGGCAAAATAAGTTCAAGTAAAGTATAATATGGATTAGACTTATTATCAAAGGAAAATTTTCTTCAGCATTATTAATCTTGTAAGACCGCCATACATCTTTTTCTCAAGCGCCTTATGATAGCCAGCATGCTCTAATGACAGCCTGCTTGGATAGTTTTCAGGATGCACCGTTGCAAAAAGATATTCGATATTCTTCTTTACGGCATCTTTTTCAGCCTCAGCAATGAGCCTTTTCATAAGACCATGACCTCTGTATTCATTTTTTGCTATTGCAACTTTAAGCTGTCCAAGCTCCATTTCATCTATATTGAGTTCTTTTGCTATCTCATTTTCTTTATGAGGAAAGGCAAGATAAATAATTGATGCAAGATCATTACTCTCTCTTTCTATTGCCCTGTATAAGTAGCCATCCATTTTCAAAAGATCTTTTCCGTCTGTTTCGGGATTGAATGCAAGAAATTCTTTTCTATCTAGATCGTTATACGCATCGTTAATTAATTTCTTTTCTTTATCTGTTAACTCAATTGCAGTTCTTTTAATATAAAATTCCATAGATTTCGTATAATAATTACTCTTTCCATTTTCTTCCATAACAAAATGAAATTTTTGTGCTATTGTTTTTTAATAGAAAGCAATAAAAATAGTGAAACAGTTCTCAAGGCAGGTGATGGCAATGGATGAAAATAGATCGGAAATAATAATCTATCAAACGGAAGATGGATTAACTAAAATCGATGTAAGACTTGAAGATGAGAATGTATGGCTCACTCAGGCAGAAATGGCAGAACTATTCCAAAAGAACGTATCCACAATATCGAGACACATACAAAATATATTTGAAGAAGGTGAATTAAAAAAGACTGAAAGCAATTTGCGTTTTTTGCAAATTGCAAATGCAGATCGTCCTACAGCACTATATGGCTTGGATGTTATCATTTCAGTTGGCTATAGGGTTAAGTCTATTCGGGGTACGCAATTCCGAATTTGGGCAAATTCTATATTGAAAGAATATATTAAAAAGGGATTCGCACTTGATGATGAAAGGCTAAAGAACGGAAGTGGCAGATATTTCAGAGAGCTTTTGCAAAGAGTAAGAGATATAAGGGCGAGCGAAAGAAATCTCTATCAGCAAATTACTGATATCTATGCCACATCAATAGATTACGATCCAAATGCCCAGATTACAAAAACCTTTTATGCGACAGTGCAAAACAAGATACATTATGCAGTTCACGAACATACTGCAGCTGAAATCATATATGACAGATCAGATGCAAAAAAACCTTATGTCGGTATGACCAGTTTTAAAGGTAACTATGTAACAAAAAGAGATGTGTGCATTGCAAAAAACTATTTATCAGAAAAAGAACTTAAAGTAATGCAGCTCATAGTTTCTCAATTTCTTGATTATGCAGAACTTCAGGCTTTGGATGAAAAACCTATGACAATGCAGAACTGGATAGATCATCTTGGTAGCCAACTAAAAAACATAGGACGACCTCTTTTAAATAATTCTGGCAAACTAAGCCATGAGGTAGCTGTACGTAAAGCAGAAGAGGAATTTGAGAAATATAGAACAAAAGAGATGAAAGAACTTGTGAGTGATTTTGATAGAGAAATCAAAAGATTAAATGAGTGCAACAACAATAAAAGCTAATAATGTAGAAATGAATTTTTTGTGCTATTGTTTTTGATATGGATTATCTAGAAAATCTGAATGATGAGCAAAAGATTGCAGTAGAGGCAAAAGATAAGCACATACTGGTACTTGCAGGGGCTGGAAGCGGAAAAACGAGGGTAATAATAGCCCGCGCCCTGCATTTAATCGAGAGCGGAGTAAGACCAAACCGAATTCTTATCCTCTCATTCACTCGAAAAAGCGCGAGAGAGATTGCAGAACGTATAAAAAGCGAGACGGATGCAAAAGAAAAAAACGGCTTAAGCGGACAGACGTTCCACTCTTGGTGCTTCGAGTTAATAAAAAGCAATCCAAGCATTTTTAAAGAAAGCTCATACTCTCTTCTTGATGAAGATGATTCATCATCTGTTTTCAGATATACATTCCCACACGATGAGAAGTCTCCGCTTCCTATAAAAGGAGGCGATATCAAAGATGTGTATTCCTATATGGTCAATACGAAAAAAAGCTTAAGCGATGCCATTAGAATGAAGATGAAGAGAGTATATCCAGATGGCGAGATAGACGAATATATCAAACGCTACGCAGTTCACTATAGAAATGCGATCCAGCGTTACATCCTATATAAGAATGAACATAAATATCTGGATTATGACGATCTGCTTTATGTCGTATCAAAGACTCTTAAGACTAATGAAAAGGCAAGAGATTACATTACAAGAAGATACGATCATATTTTAATAGACGAGATGCAAGATACTAATCCTTTGCAGTATGAACTGCTCTCATCTTTTTATGATAATTGCCACATATATGCGGTTGGAGACGATGCGCAAAGCATTTATGCATTCCGCGGTGCAGATTTTAAAGCAATTCACAGCTTCACAGACCGTGTTGCAGAATCTAAGGTATATAAACTTGTAAAAAACTACAGAAGCTACAGCGAGATTTTAAACATATCAAACTGGCTGCTTGCAAGAAGCCCGCTTAATTACGATAAATCCCTAATTGCAGTAAAAGGAGAAAAGGGAGAAAAGCCAAAACTCGTTCAAACTGAAAACGGCTACGAAGAGGCCTCGTTCATTGCCGACAACATCATCCGCTCTTTAAGCGAGAAGAACTATAACTATATTGACCATATGGCGCTAAGCAGAACCGTCATGGGCCTAAGAAAGCTTGAGTCTATTTTCATTGAACGTTCCATCCCCTACCGCTTATATGGAGGAAGCACGTTAATAGAATCAAAACATATAAGAGATGTTATTTCCCCCATAAGGGTATGTCTGAATGTCAGGGATGAAATTGCATGGATGCGATTTCTAACCCTTTTTAGGGGAATTGGAGAAAAGAGCGCTCAAAAATATATCCAGGCTGTAAAGGATTGCATTTACACAGACGATGCAATTAAGGCATTGAAACTAAGCAAAGCGCCAAAAGTAATAACAGACACATTAAATGCTATAAATGAAAATAGGAACAGTGCGATAAATGCTGTAAAGGCATCTTACAAAAGTCTAGAAGAAAGACTTGCAATTATTTACCAAGATGAATGGATAAGAAGAAAAGAAGACTTTAAAATTCTCTTTTCTCTTGCAGAGAGGGCAAACAGCATCGACTCGTTCATATCGGATTTCGTACTCTCCCCTCGCCTTGAAGAGACGATTAGGAATGACGAAAGTACTGATGATTACGTAATTCTTTCAACAATACACTCGGCAAAAGGACTTGAATCAACTGCAGTTTACTGCCTTGATGTATCCCCTTATGCATTTCCAACAGAAAGGGCCTATGCAGACGGGCCTGACGAGGTTGAAGAAGAGAGAAGATGCCTATACGTAGCCCTTACCAGAGCGAAAGATGAGCTTTACATAATGCGTAACAGCAGAAGCGTAAGGGCTTATGAATTAGAGGGAGGAAGATGCCCTTATTTTCTAAACGATTTTGATCTTAATCTTGTAGATGTCGTCAATGCAAATGTCGATGATAACATCGATCCGTCTTTTTATACTGGGGGACACAGCGACTTTTCCATATTAGATGATTTAGATTTTACATAAGGATAAACGTATGAAAAATAAAATAATTGATGCAACAATCGAATTAATCAATAAAGGCAGCGACCTATCTGTCAGAACAATAACGAAGGCCGCAGGCTTTGAAAGATCCACATTCTATGCATATTATTCAAATGTTCAGGATGTTATAGAAAAAGCTGAAGAAAGGGTAATTGAAGTTCTAAAAGAAATAGAGGAAGATCTTTCTTTAGACGATTATTTAAATACTCTTTTTAATTTCTTTAATGAGAATAAAAGAGATATCTATGCCCTACTTGTTCTAGAAAACAGATATTCCCTATATGAAAAATTAACAGCTGAGATAAAAGAATACTTTATAAAGGAAGACAAAATTGATGAAATAAAGTTGAAATTAATATCTCTTGTAATTACGAATGAATTTCTTTCATATATAAAAGATGATAGCGATATAGATCTTGAAAAACTTAAAGAGGTACTGTTAAAAATAGAAAACATCTAAATATCTATTTCAAATATTTACACAGCAATAAATTAACAATCAAGAAGCACTAGAAGAATCATGATCACCTAGTGCTTTTTAAATAAATACTAAGAATGGCTTACCGCTAGATTTCTCACTTCAGCAATACTAATGCGAGCAGCCACTTCTTCAATAGAATAGCGCTTTGTACGTAACATATCCTTGGCAACTTCAATGCTTCTTTCTCTTATGGCTTCTTTTTTTGCTTCTTTTTTGACCTCTTTCATTCCTTCTTCGTATATCTTTCTTGCTTCACTACTCATCTTATTCCTCCCTTCTTCTTTCAACTTGTAATTTTTAGCCGCATACTTGAATTTATACTCTACATTTTCGTAATGATCATTACTGTAAAGTTCCGAATTGAATTGATCGACTTTTGATGATCACATATACTGTCATCGGCACTGCTTGAAAAACGGTGGACGGTTGGTTTCCAGTTGTTACACACTGGAGCCTGTATAGGCTTCATGGATTCTTAATCTATAAGGAGCTTATATGGTTTTGGATATAATCATGGAACTCGTGGATCTGACATCAAAGGTTCTCTCCCTTGCGACAGCGATTCTATTGTTCATAAATAACCGCCCCGGCTCGGACAAGCATTAGGGGCGAGATGCATATCATTATGTGTCCGTCTTGAAATAGCGGACTCAGAAGCCAACCGTTCATCAGCAGTGCCTCTTCTATACAAATATTATCCTACTTTCTTTTTAATCGTCAAGGTTTAACGCTAAGGCTTGGTTTTTCGCTTAATTTATTACACCCATACATTATTTCTGAGTATCCTTTATTTTTTCCCTTTTTAGAAGAAGAAAGAACGACGGAGATTGCCTACTCCATGCCTCTGTCTACTAATCTGCTTCATTTTCGTTTTGCATATCTAGTGAAACTAAAATGGTGTTCATCATTACCGTCACATCTGGTTTTACAGCATTGCACAGGCTGATATATTTCTTCTTCAGAACCTCGACATTCTCCATGCAGTAGAATTCAAAGCCGTGTGTCTTAAGGATGTATGCCGCAGCAGGTTAGCCGTTCTCCCATTTATACGGGCGTAATGAATTTGAATAGACTTTTTTCTTCTCTATTCATATAGATCCTCCTTTTTAGATACGAAGGACAAGACGCAGGTCTTTTAATTCCTTCTATATATCTAAGGAGAAAAAGTCGCATTTTGTTCAAAAATTCGAAAAGAGGCCTGGTCTCCCAAGCCTCTTATGATTAAATCTTATGCATCTCTTTTAATATCTTCTCAGGTGTTATAGGCCAAGAGCGTACCCATACGCCAACTGCATCTGCTATTGCCATTGCAATTGCAGGAGCAGCTCCGTTTGTTGCAATTTCAGATATAGATTTAGCTCCAAACGGACCATAGTCATCATTAATATCTATCAATACGGCTTTAAAATCTTCAGGAGACTCTTCAATCATAGGTGTCCCATAGTCCGTAAAATTAGCGTTAACGCACGCACCTTTTTCATCTAAAATCATATTCTCATAGAGCGTATGACCTATGCTCTTCTGAACGGCGCCGTACATCTGACAAAGGGCAAGTTCAGGATTAATAGGCGTTCCTGCGTCCTGAAGCGCATAGAACTTAAGAACCTTTACTTTTCCAGTCTTTTTATTTACAGCGACTTCAGCAAAGTGCGCGCCATATGGGACAGCAAAGTTAGGAGTTACGAACACTCCCTGGCCAACTAATGCACCGCGTCCATCTCCAGAGAGCGCTTTATGGATAAGATCGGCATAACTGAGCTTCTTACCGCTTTTCTTAGAGACGACGAATCCTGGAAACTCAAGTTCAAGATCGTTTTCATCTTCATCCATTTGAAGCGAAGCTTCTTTTAAGACTTTGACTTTCAGGTCTTTTGCAGCATTTAAAGATGCGTTTCCACTGAAATATGTTCCGCTTGATGCGTATGCTCCTGTGTCGAATAAACAGGAATCGGTGTCGCCTGATACTACAGATACCTTATCAAGCGGGCATTTCATAATCTCTGCACAGCACTTTGCGCTGATTGTATCTAGTCCTGTTCCGATATCAGCGCCGCCAGAGAGAACTAAGAAAGTGCCATCGCTTACAAGCTTTATCTGGCAGTTAGAGTGATCTAGGCCTGGAAGTCCGGAGCCCTGCTGTATCATGGCAAAACCTTTTCCTATCGCCCAGTCTGGATCTTCAGATTCTTCTTTCACGCCCCAGTTTATCATCTTGGCGCCTTTATCCAAAGCCTCTTCAAGACCGCATGATCCGACAGGAACTACAGCACCTTCCCTTCCCTCTCCAAGGCCTTTTAAGATCTCAAGCATATAACCAGGATGCACTATGTTCTTCTTAGCAATCAGAAGAGGATCGATTCCAAGTTTCATCGCAAGCTCGCCAAGCGCGCTTATAATCGCAAAATACCCTTTTGGCGCACCATATCCCTGATATGCTCCAGTTGGAGGAATATTCGTATAGTACGTTAAAAGGTCATAGTACATATTGTCTACTTTGAATATAGGAAGCGTCTTGCTAGATGCGTTCATAGGAACTGTAAGGCAGTGGTTTCCATAGGGACCTGTGTTTGCTCTTACATCCATATAGATGGCGGTAATTGTTCCGTCCTTCTTGCCGCCCATCTTAACCCTTACTCGCATCGGATGCCTTGTCGAGTTGGCATAGAACTCCTCTTCTCTAGAATTTCGGTAATAGATGCTCTTTCCTGTAACCCACGTGGCGTATCCTGCGAGATCTTCTACAAGAACATCCTGTTTAGAACCGTAACCGCCTCCGACACGTTCCTTTATGACATGGATTTTATGCTCAGGAATCTGGCATACCCATGAAACGATTCTCCTTACATGATATGGAACTTGGGTGGATGCATGAATTACAAGCCTGCCGTTTTCGATCTTCGTATAGCAGATATGAGGTTCAAGAGGCGTACACTGGACCTGACTCGTCTGGTATGTGGAATCAACTATGGCATCGGCCTCTTTAAAGCCTTTTTCAATGTCTCCTATTCCTCCATGGGCGCCGGCAGCGATATTATGCCTGATGTCAGCATGGAGAGGAAACTGATAAATTACCTTTCCGTCTAACTCATTTGCCCCTTTATTGTACTGATCAAGATCATCTGGTGCGCCAGATCTGTATTCAACGACTCCATTATGTACGAGAGGAGCGCCATCTTTCATCGCCTCCTCGACTGTGAAGACAGCATCGAGCGGCTCGTATTCAACTTTAATAAGAGACATTGCCTTTTCTGCAATTTCATCGCTGTCTGCAACAACTGCAGCAACACGATCTCCGACATGCCTTACCTTTCTGTTTATAAGTCTTCTATCATGAGGGCTTGGCTCGGGATTTCCCTGCCCAGCTTGCATGTAATAAACATCTGGAGTGTTGAAGCATGTAAAAATTGCAGTTACTCCGTTAAGACTTTCAGCCTCTTTTGTATCTATCGATTTAATATAGGCATGGGCATACGGACTTCTAAGGACGCGAAGCACCGAATAGCCTGGAATTACCTTGTCTTCTACAAACACCCTCTCGCCTTTTACAAGAGGCTCTGCGTCAATTTTGCCTGTAGGCTTGCCTACAAAGCTTAGATTATCTCTGAAGCTTGGAGAGATTGTACTCTTATATGATCCGTATTTTCGCTCTTCTTGAACAAGCTTTACAGCAAGATAATAGTGTTCATACCCTGCATCCCTTATGAAAATTCCAGAGAGAGCGTCTTTCACATCCTCTCTTGAGGCATCAGGCTTTCTTTCTAGCAAATCTGTCAGGATCAATGCGGCAGCTGGGGCATTATATGCGCTCTGAACTATTCCGGAAGAAATCATAGCACGCTGAACGTCATTAATCTTTCTTCCTTTCAATAAGCTCTCTGCCGTCTTAATTACAGCTCCTTCAGCACGGTATGCCGGAATCAAATTGGAATACATAAGCTTTCCATTGAAGATGATCGTATCAGATCCTGCAAAGCCCTCTCTGTCGTCGCTATCTCTTACGCTGTTCATGCCAGCTCTATATAAAACAGATCTTAGATCTTCTGTAGCGCATTTGGCCTCTAAGATAACACTCTTTCCATTTAAAGTCGCGTTAATGTTAACCATCGATGCCTCCGTTTTCTTCTATAAAGAGGGAGATCAGATACTCCTTATACTCTTTGCTTGAATATAAATCGTTTTTCAAAGGGATGTCGCTATCAAAGAAGATGCCGCTTCCTTTCACAGCAAAGCAATAGACGTCTCCTTTTGCAAGGCTGAGAATACTATGGCTATGGCTTGTAAGACTTTCTCTAAAGAGCTTTGCGTTACTGTTCTTTTTTATAATGACTGCCTTGATGATTGCCCTTGACTCATAGCTCAGATAATCTTTCATGCTTATTGTCGTAGCACCGTTCTGAGTTTCTATTGAGAGTTTTGCATTAACCGATGCAAGGGAAGGGATCAAAAACGAATCATCCCTCTTGTTTGCTATGTTTCCTCCAATTGTCGAGGCGTTTCTAAGTATGGAAGACGCCATAAAAGATGCGGCCTCTTTTAAAAACGGAGGAATAATAGGCGATTCAATCAATGATGAAAACGTAGCAGCGGCTCCGATTATGATATCATCTCCGTCTTCTTCAATCTTAGAAGAAAGCAAAGGCAGTATGTCTATGAAAGGGGTGTCTTTGCCAATGCTTGATTTAAGTCTCATTGCCTCTGTCGCCCCAGCAATGAAGACACCATCTGCATTTAATGCGTCAATAAAACTTTGAGCTTTAACAACTTCTCTCATTTTTTCTCCTAACTAATAATTCCGCCTTCCCTTCCTCTTGCGATTTCCTCAATAAAATAGCTGAGCATCCTTGAAGTTGAATTTCTTCTGTATTCAGGCATGGCATGAGGACTTATGATAGCATCCCAGGCAGCTGTGAAATCTGGAATTAAAGGAACAAGCTCGTCAAGACGCTTCCCAATTAGCAGCTGTTCAACTTTTCTGCTTCTCTTAACCTTGTCCCCCGCTGCGCCGCTTGATGCTCTGAAGTCCTTAACGATTCCATCTTCAACGTCTGCGAGAATAGATAAAGAGAGCTTGCTGATTGCATTTGCCCTTCTCGTTCCAATCTTATGATAAAAAAGGTGTGTGGCCTTTACAGGCTTTACACGTACTTCCGAAATTATCTCATCATCTCTTAATGCAGTTTTTTTAGCACCGAGAATGAAGTCGTCAAGCTTCATGATTCGAGTTGCGTTACTGCTTAAAAGAACGACGTCCGCATCAAGAAGAATAAGAGGCTGAGGAAGATCGCCTTTCGGGGATGCGTTACCGATGTTTCCTCCAATTGTAGCGGTATTCCTTAAAGCAACGGCGCCCATTCTAGATGCGGCCTCCCTTATGTGATAGAACACCCTTTCATCATCTGCAATCTCACTGCTTGTGCTCAATGCCTTGATAACTAAAGTTCCATCCTCTTCAACATTAATTCCTTTAAGTTCTTTAAGGTTTGTTATTATCATGATAGGTGATGGGAATGTCGGAGTAATTCCGATTCCTTTCTTCGCCTGTACCATAAGATCCGTTCCACCTGCAAGAGGAATCGCATGTGTTTTCGCCCTGATTTCCAACGCTTCGCTTAAACTTTCAGGTATGTAACAAGACTTAGCCATCTCTTCTCCTCCTAGAAGCAAGTTTTACAGACTCTACAATCAAATCATAGCCTGTGCATCGGCAGATGTTTCCGCTTAAAGCCACCCTTATCTCCTCTTCGCTTGGATCTTCAACTTTCTTTAAAAGAACATAAGAAGCAAGCACCATCCCGGGGATGCAGAAACCGCATTGAACGGCCCCTCCATCTGCGAAAGCATCAATTATGATCTTACCAAGCTCCGTTTCTCTTATGCCCTCTATCGTCCAGATATCAGAGCCGTTTACAGCTCCCATAGGGATAATGCAAGAGGTTACAAGAAGACCGTCTTTAATGATCGAACAGGCGCCGCACTCCCCTTCTCCGCAGCCCTCTTTAGTACCAGTGAGCCCAAAATCCTCTCTCAAAGTATCGATCAGCCTTCTTAAAGGGTCTCCAATAAATTCAACTTTATTTCCATTAAGCGTAAAACAAATCTTATTATCTAGCATTTAATGCCTCCTCAATATCCTCAGGGGGTAGTGGTATTTTATAAAGCTCTTTTCCTAGTGCGCGCTCTAAAGCATCTACATATGCGGCATCAGCGCCATTAAAGACGAGTTCCCCCATTCCTTTTGCGCCGAAGGGACCAAAGGCATAAGGATTTTCTTGTATGTGGTAGTACTGTTTCGGGAAGTCCATGCTTGTCGGAATAATATAGTCGGACATGCTCGTCTGCTTAAAGCGTCCTCCCCTGTTTTCCATCTTCTCCATTGAAGCATAGCCAAGCGACTGTATAACGCCGCCGTTAATCTGTCCGTGGACTATAAGCTCATCTATCGCCTTTCCAATCTCGTGGCTAGTCCAAATGCCTTTTACAAGAACTTCATTCGTCCTTCTGTCTATCTCCAGCTCGACTATCGCAGCGCCCCATCCGTATCCAAGGTAGGCATCTCCTCTGAACGTATCCTGATCCCAAGGGAAGCCTTCAGGATGCTCATACTCTTTTTCGACCGAGAAATCACCCTCGCCCCATCTCTCTTTCATCTCTATGGCACAGCGTTCTATGAGTTTTCCTACAACCATAGTCGAACGGGAAGCTGCAGTCGGGCCTGAGTCTGGAACGACTGAAGTATCAGGATTAGGATAATCAATATTCTCAATAGGAAGTTCAAGAACCGTTGCCGCAATCTTTCTAAGTGCGGTCTGGAAGCCCTGTCCCATTTCTGTGGATCCGACTTCTATCGTAACCTTATCGCCAGTCTTTTTAAGTCTTGCATGAGCTTTGATTATTGCCTGTTCTCCGTTTCCTGTAAAAGCTCCACCGTGGTTATAGAAACTGACTCCGATACCTTTTCCCGATCCCCAGCCGTACTCTTTGCTTTTTCTATAATAGTCGGACTCTTTCGCAATGTTCTCAAACATCTGTTCAAGCATAACCTCTTCAACGACATGCCCGTTAGTTACAGTCTCTCCGCCTTTTTTAATGAACATGCTTCGTTTAAAATCAGCAGGATCAACTCCTAAGGCATGGGCAATATGGCTCATGTGCATCTCAATTGCAAATAATGTCTGAGGAGCGCCGAAGCCACGGAACGCATCACTTGGGAACGTGTTTGTTGCCATGCCATACCCTCTAAGGTACGTCGACGGGATATCGTAAACGCCGTTTGCATGGAATACCCCACGCTGTAAAACCACATAGGATGCAGATAGATATGCTCCGTTGTTATAGTAGATGTCGCCCTTGGTCGCAACGAGTTTTCCATCTTTTATCGCGCTCTTATAAATAACTTTAGATGGATGTCTCTTAACAGAGAACTCCATGTCCTCTTCTCTATCGAATATGAGTTTTATCGGCTTATGTATTTTGCTCTCTGCTACCAAAAGAGGGCCTGCAAGAACATCAGGAAAGTGTTCCTTGCCTCCGAAAGCACCTCCAGTTGCAGTCTGTCTTATGACCACTCTCTCATATGGAATTCCAAGAACTCCTGCGATCGATTTTCTTACATAGAAAGGACACTGGCAGGAAATATAAAAAACGTAATTCTCCCCTTCTTCAGTTACGACCGCTCCGTTTGTCTCTAGGTGAACATGCTCCTGGAATCCGGTCTCAAAGACCTCTTCAATAACCATATCAGCCTCTTTAAGAGCTTTATCAACATTCTCACCTTTCTCACAGTAGAGAGAGCACATTACGTTATCGCTCTTCCCCTCTAATATCGGCTCGCCGCTAATAGCATCATCAATCGTAATCAAAGGCTTCTTCTTTCTGTATTCGACCTTTGTATTGTCAACAAGGCTTTTTAGAACAGCCCTTGACTGTCCGACGAAAAGCCCGATAGTCTCTCCGACGTATTTGACATCGCCATCTGCAAAGCACTGCCAATCGGTTGCGATCATATGAAGGCTGTTCTTTCCCCCTTCGGGAATATCCTTAGCGCTAATAAAGTAATAACCTTCTGGAAGACTTGGCGTCGTAATGCTTAATATGTCTGCACGAGCCTCTGTGCTTCTTAACATTAGAGCATATAGCATGCCGTCAAAGAAATAGTCGGATGCGTACTTAGTTTCACCTCTTGCTTTTTCAAGGGCGTCAATTCGTCTAATCTTGTCATCAATATGAGTAGCGGCCATATATCCTCTCCATTATCTTTTTCTTTGTATAATGAGAAATTACTCCCATATTCTATTTCACAACAAATTATACAACGAAAGCCGCTTGTTAAAAAGAAAAGAAAGAAAAAAAGTATTTTTTCCTCCCTATAGAAGAAACAGAAGGTGACAACGAGTCATCTGAAACAAGCTGATGGAGCTTTTCTGTTATAAAGGAATATACTTATTCTTGTGAATCTAGGCATATGCAAAGTTCTCATCAATCGTAGTCCCAGGTGTAGATGCATAAACTTCATATCGTATGCGTGTTCCATTATTCCACAATACTGATTTTGTTTAACATACCCCTGTAAAAAATCCTAATTGATCGGTTTTTGATGATCACATATACTGTTATCGGCACTGCTTGAAAAACGGTAGGCGGCTGGCCTCTTGTTTTATGACGGGAGGTTTTTTGATCCTCCCGAACGGTGTAGCCGTTAAAGCTATATCAGAAAGGAGGTGATGCTTATGGATGCATATCAAATTCTTATGATTGTGTTCACGGTAATTGGATTATTAATTGCTGTTAATAGTAGGCCGCCAATATTCTTGCAGGAAGTGGCGGCACTGCTACAAATTTCTTTGTGAGGCTGTCCGTCTATCGGCAGTGCCTCTTTCTATACAAATATTAGCCTACTTCCTTTTTAATCGTCAAGGTTAACGTTAAATTTGAGCCTCAAATTGATTTACAGTTTAATGAAGATAAGTTTGATAGAAACTGGATTCGATCTCATTTCTTGATATGATTTGCTTTATAGCTATTTTAAGTAAAAAAAACATAAGGAAACTATAAGCCAAGCAAAAAAAATAATTTTAACTGTAGAAAAATCCATGCAGCTAAATGTGTATGAGTTGTGTCTATAAATGCCTACAGCTTATACTCTTATACATTTTTTACGTTCTTGCCTTTAGATGTAGGGTAATAAACAATTATTTGACTTAGAATCTTATTTTCGCACTCTCTAAAGTGACAGCCCTGATATATTTTTCCTCAAGAGGAAGCAGGCAAGGCTTTCCAAGGGACTCAAGAAGTACGAACTTAACACTGCCATTGCTCTTCTTCTTATCCTTCTTTAGCGCCTCAAAGTAAGCAATCCAATCGCCCCTGCCTACCCTATAGTCAACATCATATCCATACTCTTTAAGTATCGCGTAAGCCAGATCATAGAGATCCTTATTGCATAAATTCGTAATATAAGAGGCTTCTATTGCTCTTAAAAGCCCCCATGCAACCGCCTCTCCGTGGCTGATGCGGTAGCCCGCCATACTCTCTAAGGCATGAGCAAACGTATGTCCAAGATTCAGAAAGCTTCGTATGCCTTTCGTTTCCCTAGGATCTGCTTCGATGAATTTCTTTTTTACAAGAAGAGAGTCTTCAACCATTACATTAAGGGTCTCTTTATCCCTTTTGAGTATCTTTTCCCTGTTCTCATGTAAAAACGACAGAAGTGACGGATCTTCAGTTAAAAAAGCGTGCTTAATAACTTCTCCAAGCCCTGATTTGAACTCTTTGTCAGGAAGAGTCCTAAGCGTGTCTATGCTTATTACGATATCTTCAGCAGGATAGAACGTTCCGACAAGGTTTTTCGCGCCAAGGTAATCGATCGCAGTCTTTCCGCCAAGGGTTGCATCCACCATGCATAAAAGAGTCGTAGGAACTAAGGTGAGCCTTGTGCCTCTCATATATAAAGAGGATGCAAGAGCGGTCATATCGCATATTACTCCGCCTCCGAAGGCTAGAAACCTAGTGTCTCTTGCAGACCCGAATGAAAGAGCTCGTTCTATTATCTTCTCGAGGCTTTTCAAATTCTTATTAGTCTCGCCGCTATCTATTACAATTCTTTTTTCCGGAAGAGAAGAAAAGAGACGGGCGCTGTTAGTATCGAAAACCCAGAACACATTATCTCCGTAACTTGACAGTCCTGTAGAGAGATCTTTTATGTCTTTTGCAAAGTAAACGTCGCTCGTTTTACCTTCGCTTAAACTAAGGCTCATCTTCTTTTCCATATAATCCTCCCCCTTGAACTTACCACGAATTTCCATCTTTGCAAATTATGAAAACTGCCTTTCTTGCATTTTAGTGCTATTCTTCATTAACATATGCCTATGCCAATATATTTTGATTCAGCAGCAACAAGACCTATAAGCAAAAGGGCTTTAGATAAATTTATTGAGATATCAAATAAATACCCATATAATCCATCATCCGTCTACAGTGCAGGAAGAGAAGCAAAAAAAGAGATAGAAAGATGCAGGGAAAAGATTTCAAGCCTTTTGAATGTCGATGCGAAGAACATTTACTTCACAAGCGGAGCGACAGAGTCCATATCCATCGTATTCTCTTCTCTCCTATGGCAAAAAAGACCTGGACGAGCGATAGTGAGCGCAATAGAGCACGATGCTGTAAAATCTTTCATTCCCCTTTTAAAAGACAAGGGATGGGACGTAGTAAAACTCAGAGCAAAAGAGGGCTTTGTCGATCCTGAAGATTTGAAAAACGCGATAAACGAAGAGACTAAATTCGTATCGGTTATGGCGCTTAACAACGTAAACGGCGCAATTGAGGACATAAAGGCGCTAGTTGGAATTTCCAGGGATGCTGAAAAGAATATGAAACATAAAATCCTCTTCTTCTCAGACTCGGTACAGGCCCTTGGGAAGAGTGATTTAAACTTAAAAGAGAGCGATGTGGACGCGGCGTCTTTTTCTGCACATAAGATTGCAGGCCCTAGAGGAATCGGCCTTCTCTATTTAAAAAATAGAGATCTTGTAAGACCTTTGAGTTCTGCAGGCGGACAGGAGATGGGACTTCGCGGCGGAACTGAGAACGTTGCGGCAATCTCTGCTTTTGCAGAAGCTCTGACAGAATGCTTTGAAAATAGAAAAGAAAAGGAAGAGAGGGTAAAAGAGATATCAGATTATATAAAGAGCGAAGCTGTTTCATTGGGTTTTTCAATAAACAGCGTTAAAAATACGACGCCTTACATAATAAACATATCCACACCTCTTCCAAGCGAAGTACTCACAAGAATGCTCAGCGATAAAGGAATTTTCATCTCTTCAGGCTCTGCATGTTCCAATAATGCTAAAAAAGGCGAGAACGTAATTGAGACTATGGGATTTGGAAGCAAGAGGGCAATGGGATCTGTCAGGATATCGCTTAGCGATGAAAATACGATTAGCGACGCATACGAATTGATAAAAGCATTGAAGGAGGCCGCAATTGGCTAAGAAATTATATCTGATCAAAGAGGGGGAAATCTCTTTAAAAGGTGGAAACAGATCCCTATTTGAAAAAAGGCTGAGACATAACATCAAAGATAAGTTAGGCGAATTCAACCCTATATTCTCAAAACAAAAAGGAAGGATCTATCTACACCTTGATGAGAATGCAGACGAAAAGAAAGTATTTAAGGCGCTTTCTACGACGTTTGGAATTACAGGTTTTGCAAAAGCATATGAATGCAAAAAAGACTTGGATGAGATTATAAGAACAGCAGAAAAAGTTTTGAATGAAAATCCATTCAGCGCTACCGGCACTTTTAAGATCGATGCACGAAGAGAGGACAAATCCTTTCCAATGTCGAGCTACGACATTTCCGTAATGCTTGCAAAAACCGTACACGAAATGTTTCCTGATCTGAGTGTCGACTTAAAGAATCCAGACAACACCCTTTGCATCGAAGTAAGACAGTCTGTTTACATTTATACAAACGACAACAAGGGGCCAGGAGGTCTTCCTGTACAGACTGCAGGAAGAGCGATGCTGCTTCTCTCAGGAGGAATCGACAGCCCTGTTGCGGCAATAAGAGCAGCAAAGCGAGGCGTAAAAGTCGACTGCATATATTTCCATGCTTATCCATATACGAGCGACGAAGCGCTTGAGAAAGTAAAAACCCTCGCCTCGATTATCGCACCATATTTAGGAGGGACAAGGCTGTATGTCGTTCCTTTCACAGACGGACAGCTTAGAATCAAGAAGTACAGCTACCCTGACGAGACGACGCTCATGTTCAGAGCTAGCATGATGCAGACTGCAGAACGCATTGCAAAGAGCAAAAAAGCAATCGCAATAGTTACAGGAGAAGCTCTGTCGCAGGTTGCCTCCCAGACGTTAGAGGCGATGAACTTCACAGACAGCATGACAGATCTTCTTGTAATAAGACCGCTTGTCGGAATGGACAAGGAGGAGATAATAAAAACTGCAAAGGAGATCGGAACATACGAAACATCCATCCTGCCCTACGAAGACTGCTGTGTAATCTTTTCTCCAAAGCATCCGATAACCCATCCGGACAAGGAAACATCTAAGAAGCACTATCGAGCGCTTGAAATGGATGAAGAGATCGCAAAGGCGATTGAAAAAGCGGAAGTATTCTACTTCAATGCAATGGGAGATCTAGAGGGCTAGGAAGCCTTTTAGATCTTCATTGTTCTGGCTATATTCAAAACTCTTTATGCCGATAGAGCGCGCCGCATCGCAATTCTCTTTCTTATCATCAATGAAATAAGCGTCTTTAGCATCAAAACCTTCACGATCAAGGATTATGCGCCAGAACGCGGTAAAAGGCTTTGCCATATGGATCTCATGTGATGCGTAAAGCGCATCGAAATGTTTTGGAAGCTCAGGATAAGCAACTTTCATATAATCCCAATGAGGCTTGAAAGTATTTGAGCCGACGACAGCTCTATCACCACGATCTCTGAGCATGTCGATTAAATTCAAAATCGGATAGTTCAGCTTAGGATCAAAATACTTTTGAAACGGATCGCCGCTAATTTTGATATTATATCTAAGCTCCAAATGCCTGTAATAGTCGTCGCTGTTCATAAAGCCGTCCATCAAAGGCATATCGTAACATGCATAGTCCGCCCTGAAATCTTTATAATCAAGTCCGTACTCCTCTGAAATACGCTTAAGAGTTTTCACTCCAAGCAGCAGCACTTCCCCCATATCGAAAATGTAAAGACTCATATTAATTCTCCGTCTAAAAACTCTTTAAGCTTCTCGATACTCTCATGTGATATATAGTGTTCTATAAGGCAGGCATCCTTTGCAGACTGCTCTTTACTCACATGAAGGACATCTCTAAAAAAGCGGTTTAAAATATCGTGCCTCTGCTGAACTTTGCTCGCCTTATCGCGGCCGCTATCGGTCAAGAAGATCTCGCCATAGCTTTCCTGCTCGATATACCCAGCCTCATGAAGGGCTTTCATCGCTCTGTTTACGCTGGGTTTCGTAACCTCTAATCTTCTTGCAATATCAGTCGTTCTGACGCCTGCAGATCCATTCTCTTTCTCCAGCTGAAGTATGGCCTCAAGATAGTCTTCCCCGGCACGTAAGAATTTTTCTTTCACAAAACTTCTCCAAATAAGTTGTTTAAACACTCTCCGCCTAAAACTGCAGGCTTCCCGTTTACAAGCACGGCCTCAATTCGTCCCTTTTTGCTGTCGAATAAGACGAGATCGGCCTTCATTCCCTCTTTTAAAAGCCCTCTGTCTTTAAGTCCAAGACGGAGCGCATTTTCATAACTCATCTTCCTGACAGCTTCTTCAAGTGTCAGAACATTATCTTTTTCTACGAATTCACGTATTAGATGCATAGATGCGTCCCTTCTTCGAATATGCCCCGGATTTGCAGAAAAAAGAGCATCTGTACCAAAAGAAGAGAGCGGATTTGCCAGTATTTTAACAAGGTTCTCCCTGCTCTCGGTAACATCTTGCATTACAGCCTTTCCCGTCTCGTCTGCCAGAAGATCCAAAAGCGTATCCAAAGGATCTGCATTCCTCTCTTTTGCTATTTCAGAAAGCGATTTGCCCTCGGCAAAAGGAGAACTTTCAAGAGTCAATATTTTAATATCGTCAGGCCCAACTAGAGAGTAAAGACTATCCCATCCTACAGGGTTTAAAATCTCTTTTTTTATCTCGTCCCTCTCGTTATCGAGAGAAATGGCAAGACGCTGTTCTAAACGGCTTAACGCCTGGATATCAGGAGGAAGAAGAGAGAAAAGAGAAGTCGATCCCCATTCATATGGATAAAGGTCGAACTTAACATCGCATCCTTTCCTCCTTGCATTTTCAATTAAAGAAAGGACCTCATCTATTTTTCCTTGATTTCTTCGTCCTATCGCCTTCAAATGTGAGATTTCAGTCCTTACTCCGCTTTCTTTTGCAATATCTAAGATCTCTCTTATCGATTCAGTTATGAAGTCTCCCTCGCATCTGTGATGGACAGAGAAGATCTTATCGTGTTTTTCCACAACTGACAAAAGTGCGGCAAGCTCTTCGCGAGAGGCAAACATGCAAGGGGAGTAATAAAGCCCTGTTGAAAACCCAAAAGAACCTTCGCAAAGCGATTCATCTAAAAGAGCGCACATCAAGTCTATCTCATCATTGGTTGCTTCTCTTCTTGAATCATTTTTCATTGAATAGATTCGAAGAGCCGAATGGCTTGTTAGAAAAGCAGAATTAACTCCAACTCCGTTACGTAAAAGCCTTTCTTTATATCCTTTGAAATCCACCCAATCAAACTTACCGTCATACGTACCTAAAATATCTTCACTAAGAGAAACAATATCATCAATGCAATCCTCTTTCAGAGGAAATAGCCCGACGCCGCAGTTTCCGCTGACATCGGTGGTTATTCCCTGCATGATCTTATCTCTCAGAATTCCATTTTTTAAAACCTCGATATCGTCATGGCTGTGAATATCTATAAAGCCTGGAGAGAGAACCAGTCCAGTTGAATCGATCACATGCTTTGCGCTCAGCGTCCTCTCTTTTGTTATAAGACAGATTAAAGACGAGTATACTGCGACATCGGCCTTATAGCGATGATTTCCGCTTCCGTCAACTACAGTAGCATCTCTGAATACGTAATCATACATTTAACTTATAACTCCTAAGAACCCTACTCTCTATAAACGCTGTAAAATCTTTATAGTTACCACGTTTTAACGCGATGAAATATGAGCCGTCGAACTCCGCCAAATCGCCTAAAGAGAAAAGAGGAGGCATTATGTTGTTTCTAAGAAGCTCTCCCGCAAGCACAAGATAGGAGAAAAAGGAATTATATTTTTCAAATGGCGCGATACGTTCAAGCTCTCCATAAAGCATTACGGCGGAAACGACGCCGTTCAAGCTCTTCCAGCTTTCATACTGGGATAGAAGCGTCTCCATTTGCACATCCACTCTCACCTTGTCCTTTCCCCGCACTTCCCTCAAGCTATAGCCGTCTCGATATGCAGTTGAATTGATATCGTCAATTCCCTGCATTAAGGATTTGTAAATATTTCTCATATCGCGATCGGTCCATTCGTCCTTCATATCTAAAAGGGAGAGAAAACAAGATCTGAAATTAATAATTAAAAGATGGTGCTCAAGACTTACAGATGGAGAGATCTTATTTGAAAGAATCCTTTTGACATCTTTTTCGTCAATTAATATTTTCTCCTTATCTAAAAGAAAAAGAAGGGATGAAAGTATTATGTAGCTTATCCTTTTTTCTTTTTTCATCGCAGGATTTATCGGCGTCATCATCTGACATTCAAATAGACGATCGACATCTATTCCCCCTGCCCTGATATCCATATTTTTAAAAGGACGCAATACCCTTCCGTCCCTAGGACGTGGCGCATCGTCCGGAATAGTCCAAGACCATCCCATTTTTATTGCACCGTCAATCCTACCTTCATTGCACAGGTATCTTATCCTTCTATCCGATATGCCCCATTTCTTTGCGGCTGTACTGACATCAATATATTTCATAAGTAAATTTTACTCCGATTTTGGAATAAACGCAATTTATTATTTTTTAAAATAAATGATAATACTAATTATCACATTATTACTTTATCATTGTTCTTTATGATTTTAAACTATTTACGAAAAGTCTTTTCAAACTTCTTTGCCAAGACTCATATTATAGCAGGGTTAATTGAAAAATTAATCGCAGATCTCTACCCCTTATAACCTGCATTTGCTTTTTCAATAAACTTTCGAAAATATTTTTCTTTTATTTTCCAAAATAGTCTTAAACATTTAACCGATATAATATAAACTTCGACTTTGGCGAGGTGGATATGGAAATTTATGACGCTATAATCGTGGGCTCAGGCCCTGCCGGAATGGGTGCAGCCTTTTCTATCTTAAAGAGGAACAAGGATGCGAAGATCTTGATGCTAGATAAGAGGCCTTACAGCACGGGCGGAATGAGAAACGACTGCAAAATGAATTTCACATTCCCTATCGGCTTTCCTCTTGAGTATTGGGAAGAGGGTGATGCAAACAGATACTTAGATGAGGTAATAGAATTTTTAAAGCCGAACATCTTATCTAAAAACAATATAGACACATATAAGGCAAGAGCTGAAAGGCTTGGGTGTTCGCTTCTTGAAATAAAGCAGACACACCTTGGAACGGACGGAGGGCTTGAACTTATAAAGGAGCTTCTTAAAAAACTTGAAGAAGCCGGAGTCACACTTGCCCTCTCTGAAGAGATGCTTACAATAGATAACAAGGCGAAAGTAATAAAGACAACAAAAAGAGAGCTTGGCTATAAGAGCATACTGATTGCTCCAGGACGCCAAGGCTTCCATTTTCTTCAGGACGTGATGCATCAGCTTGAAATTCCGTATATGGATAACATCATAGACGTGGGAATAAGGGTTGAGACAAGGATCGAACACTATCCTATCGTAAAGGACTACTACGATCCTAAATTCTATTTCAAAGAGAAGGTAAGAACGTTCTGCACTAACAGCGGAAACGCCCATGTCGTAAAAGAAAAATATGCAACAGAGCGCGGCGACATATGGTACAGCGTAAACGGGCACGCATTCAAAGCTGACGAGACAAAGAACAACGGACTTGTTAACTTCGCGCTTTTAAAGACTGTACGCTTTACAGAACCTTTAGCATCCGGGCAGGATTTTGCAGAACACCTTGGGCTTCTAGCATCGCTGATGGGAGGAGGAAAGCCTTTAATGCAAAGAGTCGGAGACTTCAGACTCGGACGAAGAAGCAAGAGCGCGACATTCAATGGAGATCTATATGACTTTAAGCCAAGTCTGGACGCATGCCCATCAGACATCTCGCTTGCAATGCCAAGCAAGGTTCTCAGATATATTTGGTCTGCAATGAAGAATCTAGATACGATAGTTCCCGGGGTTCTCCATCCATCCACAATAATGTATTACCCTGAGATTAAGCTCTATGCGAATAAGCCCGAATATAAAGATAGCAACTTCCAAGTTGCCGAGGGCGTATTCTTCGCAGGAGATGGAGCCGGCACCAGCCGAGGCATCACAGGAGCCTGGGCTAGCGGAATCAGGGCAAGCGAAGGAATGCTAAAATATTTTTAAATGGAATCCATAAACTTAAGCGTCTCATCAAACCAAGATGAGACGTATTTGTTTATAATTCCAGACTCGATTGTTGCCGTAGAAAGACCGTGTACGCCTTTAGGATAGATATGCAGCTCAGAATATACGTTATTGTCTATTAACGCCTCATACATTAAGATGCTGTTTCTGATATTCACAGACGCATCATCCCTTGTACTCCAAATAAACGTGGGAGGAAAAGACGGCGTTACGCACATCTCCGCACTGAAAAACGATATATCCTCATTCCTCTCTTTTATAATATTCTCTCTAGAGCCTATATGGGCATATTCTCCCATTGAAATCACAGGATAGGAGAGAATCAAAGATTTAATATTTGCATTTTCTCCACACTCATGGCCGTGGGAAGCAAGCATCGCAGCAAGATGGGCGCCAGCAGAAAACCCTATTGCCGAGACTCTGTTTTCATCGACGCTTTCAAGGCTCTTAAGGAAAAGGAGAGCTTCTTCGGCCTCTTTTATTGGGCTTGATGCTTTTATATCGTCCCCCGTCGAATAAAAAAGAACGGCGCATTCAAACCCTTGAGCAAAGTATTTTAGGGCAATTGGCTCGGCCTCACGTTCTGATACGCGGATATACCCGCCTCCTGGGATTATAAGCATAGCCCGTCTCTTTTCTTCATATTTCATAGCCTCATCGCTTTCAAACTTCCTATGTAAAAAGACGCGCAAATAGGCATCTTTTGTTCCTACTCTTTTGTTAAATACTTCCATAGCACCATATTCTCAAAAATATTGAGTTTTTCATATAATGCAGACATGAAGTTTTTAATTTTTTCAGATATTCACGGAGCAGAGGATAGCGCCGCTTTTATAAAAGAGACATATTCGAGAGTAAAACCTGACAAAATACTTCTCCTTGGAGACATATTATATCATGGACCGAGGAATGACCTGCCAGAGCATTACAATCCAAAAGCCGTGATAAGCATTCTAAATGATATTGCAGATGAAATAATTGCGGTAAGGGGAAACTGCGAGGCAGAAGTCGATCAAATGGTTCTTAATTTCTCATGTCTGAGCGACAGCGCGATAGTCTATGCAGATAACAACACACTCTTTTTAACTCATGGCCATATTTACAACAGAGAAAACAGGCCGAAGGGATCTGTAACCCACATTCTCTCAGGACATACGCACATTCCTGTTGCAGAGAAGTGCGATGGGATAGTATTTTTCAATCCTGGATCCATTACAATGCCGAAAGGCGGTAGCAAAAGATCATATGGAATATACGCAGATGGCGTTTTAGAAGCAATAGAAAAAGAGAGCGGAAAAACATTTTTAAGGATATGAAAAAAGGAGGAGAACGCATCTCCTCCTTATCTTTATAAGCATTTGACTCGCAGTTCTACGACAACGAAATCCCCTTGCTCATCGATTTTAACAGATCCATGATGGATTTCCATTATCTGGTGAACTATAGGAAGGCCAAGGCCGGATCCTCCTTGATGCCTCGACTCATCACCCCTTGCCCAAGGCTCGAAAAACTGAGGGCGAGGAGATGGAAGATGCCCTATGTTCTTAAAAGATATAATGGCATCGCCATCTTCTTTTTTTACCCCGATTAAGATCTTCTCACCTTTTTTCCCATACTCTCTTGCATTGTCTAGAATTTCCTTGAAAGCCCTCTTCATAAGCTCAAAGTCAGCACATACGGCAACAGTACCGAAACTTGCATTCACTATGCAGTCATCATCTGTAAGAGCGGATGCAATTAGATCATAGATGTCTATCTCTCGCATATTCGGCTTATAAGATAGAAGGTTTGAATAAAATGCAACGCTTGCAATCCTCTCAGCAAGTATATCATTTTCGCTCTTAACCTTTTTTATAAGAGCGTCGTTTACGGGGAATACGCCATCCTCGGCTCCGGAAAGCAGCAAGTTCATACTCGTTACCGGAGTATTTAAATCATGGCTTATGTTTTTAAGCCACTCCTTTCTAGACATCCTATGTCTGTCAAGATCGTCGCCTAAAGCCTCTATGCTCTCTGCGATCACTTCGAAATCATCATAAGAAACGAGACTCTTATCAACCTTAACCTTATAGTTTCCAAGCGCAAGCTCCCTGAGGGATCTTCTGATTTCTCTTATCATTCTTACATTTCGCTTAGAAATGAAATACCCTGCGACAAGCGATATTATCACGGCTATAGGAAGGAAGATGACAATGTTAGCTCCCATATCCCTTAAAAGCATCTCCGTAGGCCCGTAGACGTCAATATCGAAAACAAGGATGTCGACATAGCCATAGATATTGCCATTGTTATAGAGCACGATCGAACCTGCAATATCGTTATTTTGTATGACAGATGGAATTTTAATCTCTTCTTTGCCGCTTAATCCTGTTTCCCTTATGCTGATTGAATCTACTACTAAAGTACCGCCTACGTTCCTGCTGCTTAACTCAAGCCTATATTCAGGAGGATCTACGCTCTCTGTAACATAGTCCTCAGTCGTATTTACAGATACGGAAAACGCCTTTGGTATGGCAACAGACGATGCATTATAAATATCTAGAAGCTGTCCGCCCCCTCTAGGCTGCGGAATAAAGTCTCCTCTGCTAGATGCGCCAATCGATATGCTTATATCCCCAACTTCATCTCTTATCAACAATCCTGATATCCTATCAGGGGCGCTGTCTACAAGGATGTAAAGCATATCTGCGAAAGTCATCGTGCCATTTTCATTGAAAGTCTGGGAGAGTGTTGCGACATAATCGTCGAACACCCTCTCCTTCCACGTCCTCTCGATTATCCTTGTGGTTGCAAGAAGCATTACAGCCTGTATTGCAAGTACTGCGATAGTAAGCGCAACAATAGAACATAAAAGCCTTAAGTAGATGTTTCTTCGCATTAGCTATCTAACTTCTTTCCCGCAAAACGATAGCCATAGCCTCTTACAGTCTCAATCCAGGACTCTTTCTTAAGCTTTGCCCTTATGTTCTTTATATGGGTATCGACTACCCTCTCATAGCTTTCAAAGCTGTAATCAAAACATTCTTCAAGAATCTGAGCGCGTGAAATCAGATTAGGAGAATTTGATGCAAGATATGCGACGATCCTCCATTCGGCAGCAGTTAAAGAAATGTCTTCGCCATCTATCGTGAGCTTATGTTCGTCCTCGTCAATTGTAAGAACGCTTGATCCGAGGGAATACGAACGTGAATTTGAAGTTTCGCTATGGGAATCCGCCCTTCGGAACAAGGCCTCTACCCTTAGCACCAGTTCTTTTGGGCTGAATGGCTTGGTTATATAATCGTCGCATCCAAGCTCAAATCCCATTATCTTATCGGATTCGTCAATACGGGCTGTCAAGAAAATAATTGGCAGTTTCTGATTCTTATTTCTGACCTCTTTGACAAAAGAGAATCCGTCTCCGTCAGGAAGCATGACATCCTGAATCAGCATATCAGGAGTACGCGTGTCAAATGCATTCCTTGCCTCTTCAAGAGTTCCGAATCCCTTAGCCTCAAAACCGGAAAGCTCCAGATATTGAACGACTCCGTTACATATTACTTCATGATCTTCTACAACGTAAATTAATTTCATAACCTAATAATATTGACTATTTTTTTCATTGGCAAATATTAATACTTAAATTCACTAAAAATACAAAACAAACAAATTTTGAACAAATCATGAAGAGAAAAAAAATGGGCTCGAAAGAACCCATTTCTAAAGTTTTAGGAGCATTGACGTCATCTTTTTTGAGGGCAGCCGTTAAGATAACGCGGAAAAAGAAGGTAAAATTGGAATGGACCTTTCTCTTTCTCTCGTACTTTGTGGCAGTACTATTGCTCTTCAGCTTACTTTGAGTAGAACTCAACTACTAACTGGTCGTTTACTTCTACTGGAATTTCAGATCTCTCTGGAAGTCTTGTCAACTTTCCTGAGAACTCTTCTTCATTTCTCTCAATGTAAGCAAGATTGAATGCCTGATGGCCGAGGAAACAAGTCTTGAACTGCTCGTTCTTTCTTGATTTCTCTTTTAGGCTGATTACGTCGCCAACCTGAATCTGGTAAGATGGGATGTCTACCTTCTTTCCATTTACAAGGATGTGACCATGAGAAACAAGCTGTCTAGCAAGTCTAATTGAATTGCCGAAACCGATGCGGTATACGATGTTGTCAAGTCTTCTCTCTAGGGAGATAACTAAAGCATCACCAGTCATCATAGAAGAATTAAGAGCCTTCTCATAATAGCGGTGTAGCTGCTTCTCAAGAACTCCATAGTATGCCTTGAGCTTCTGCTTCTCAGTAAGCTGCCTAGAATAATCCGTAGGCTTCTTTCTCTTTTGGAATGCAGGACTTGCTGCTCTCTTCATTGCCTTAGGGTGACCACAATAATTAACCCCAAGCCTTCTGCACTGTTTGAATCTAGGACTCATGTTTCTTGCCATAGATTTATTACCCTCCAATAAGTGCTAATATTTTTTTACAACAGTGGTAATCTATCTTTTTACATTCGATTTGTCAATATGAAACAAAGGTAAAACACGGTGTAGAAAGATATAAAATCTCCCGCAGATAACCCCTTATGCTCGCATAGGAGGCGAATGCGGAATTTTTGAAATATTTCTTCAAGTTTTTCATCTTTGATTCCAAGTTTTAAGCTACTTTATTAAGCATGCAAAAGGCTTACCGTTTCA
>CASENB010000012.1 GCA_949289305.1 uncultured Spirochaetales bacterium | reverse complement strand
ATAAGAAAAAATTAAATTTTATTAATAAAAAGTGTTTTAGTATGCTTTTACAGAAAATTTACATAAATTATATCAATTTATTAATAGATAATATATAAATAAAATATGAAAGAATATATTTTTGATAGGTAAATAATATAATAAAAATATTAATTTGTTTTTATACATTTTTGTGAGTAATATTGATAAATTTTAAATTAATATTATTTCATTGTAATATAGATGAATTAATTTCTTATGTAAAAGATAGAAATCTGTTTATTCATCAAGAAAAAGTTTTGAGTGAATACTTATCATAAATCTGTGAATAAATTTTAACACTGTTTAATAATTTTAAGTATATTAAATTTCGTTGCGAATGATAAAATCTGCTATTATTTATGATTTTGATAGCAACCTAGAAACAGAAAAATATGTATAAACTCTAATATCAGGTTTGAGCAGATCTTTACTATTTAACTTTGAAGTTTTCCATATAGATTTGTAGAAGCCTCATATAAAGCATATTGAAATAGAAAAATAAGATTATATTATAATCGTCTGAAAATATAGACTGTGTTCGTAACGGAACATTAAATATTTTTTTTATTAATATAATAGAAAAAATGCTGCATGTTTTTCAAAAAGTTATGTTTTTCTATAGGTATATAATATGCCTTATATTCTAGCTCTATTTACATGCCTATATTGTTTTGATTAGATGCTTGTATTATAATAGCAAGAATAAATTAAAATTTTATTCGATATTAATAATATAAGCATAAATACTATTTATTAAGATATTTGTTTTATATAAAAGTTTTTATTTTTAATAAAGTAATTATTATATTTTAATATAAGTTTAATATAATTTTTTCGAGTAATATTATTTTTATTATATAATATAGTAATTATAACACTATATTTATTATATGTAATTAAACTTTTTTATCATAAAATAGTATGAATTTTTTGTATCTGTTCAATGCATTCAAATATAAGAATGAGTCATATAGAAATTTTAAGCCATCTTTTGTCTGTATTAGCTTTTATAATAAGAAAATAAAAGAATTACTAAAGTATAAATTATAACAAACTAACTTTATTGCAAGTTGATTTTTATTGCGCAGCAATCCTAAATCTGAAATTGTTTTGCAAAGGTTATATATGAGATGATAGAAGCAGTTGTAGATTGAGTTTTTATTTCTTTTCAGAATATGGATATAGAGTAGGAGAATAAAGCATCATAGCCTTAAAATATGCGGTAGTCGGCATTCCTTATATTAATCTTTCTAATGTTTTTAATAGACTATCTTTTCATCTGATTAAATTTCTCTGTCTTGTCCTCCGCATTATTTATGAATTTATCTTTAATTTTATTGGCAGCACTGTTCTCATTTAGAAAACGAACAGCGCAAATACCAGCCTTAAAAAGTCTCGCCAACAGGACAACCTCCATCTGCTTGTGTATCTAAGGAAAAATTTTTTGACTTAATTATTATTTGAATAGATAAAATATAAAAGATAATTTTATTTCTATTGAAAAAATATTAAATTAACTTTTATACTTTTTATTTAATAACTTAATTCACAAAATGTTTGACATCTAATAAACCAATTAAACGTAGTGTCTTTATGCAAAGTTATTTCTATGCGACTCTGTGGAAAGTTTATTTGAATTTGAAAGATTATAAATATTTAAAAAAAACACATATATAAATTTTTGAATGATCATGATAATTAAAAATCCTAGGAATGCTGAGAAATTTTACCAATGCTATTTTATCGAAAAAAACATGCTTTAAATAGACATATTTAAGACAAACGTGTTTGACAGTACGCAGGGCAGGAGATGAATCAAATTACTTTATGCATGCAACCTACAAGCTTGAACCTTATATGGTCACAAATAACTGTTAAAAAGCCTTAGTCATGGTGGCCTCTTCTGCACTTCATCTATTAGGACTCCTTGATCGAAACATGCTTAAATTTTATGACCTTGGTAAAGTAGCTTTCTTTGATGTTGATTGCTGTATTTAGATCTGCATGTGTTTTGTTTTAGCAAATTTATCGTTTTCCAATCCTTGAGCATACATACCGAACATTTTCGGCTTGAAAACTGTGCATAGATGCATTACACCCGTATCTCCATTTGGAGGAATTTGCAACATATCTTGAATTCAAGGTTCGAATACGTCCAGTGCTGATTCTCTGCGCATTGTCTTGTTCGATCTTCTTTGCTATTTAACGCATGCATCTAAAAACTTAAGCACATAGATGGCAATATCATGATTGCTGACTAGCTTGTTTGGATATGCAATTGTTCTGATTCTGAAAACTATTGCATCTTCTTTTTTTAATAGAACTTTTATAGAAGGAATTATTGTGCGGTATAAATATTAGTTTATTGTTGAAAAAAGCTGCTTAAGAAACTCCAGATTGAATTTCTTCTGCAAAACAAAATTATAAATGAGACTTCTTATTATTTAAATTTTTAATACGTGGATGTTATTAGCATATTTTTTTAACTATTTACTTACTATTTTGAACTTATATCGTACGCAATGTAAAATAGTATCTAGAATATTGCAATTCAATATATATAGATTAATGTAAAATAATATAAAAAGATATTATTTTATCTGTTATATAAATATTAATTTTGTATATACTAAAATAATTATATAATAATAAAACTATATTTTCATACAGAAGGCATTAAAAATCATTTTATTGATAATAGAATATTATGATATTTAAAGTAATTATTAAATAATTTATCAGAGTTTTATTATTTATCTTAATAGCTACAATACTATTTGACTGGATAATGACTACTATATTTATAGTTAAAATATTTTTGAATATATATTTTTTATATAAAAATCATATTTTAATTATATCGAAATAATCAAAATAAAATATTTCAACAATTATTTTCATCTGACTATATAATAAAAATATAGGAGCTATTATGAATAAGATTTTGGCAAAAAGCTTAATTGATGCGTCAGAGAAAAGATGCATATGCGATTTAGTAATTAAAAACGCAAACGTAGTGGATGTTTATAATAAAGATTCCTTTTTAGCTGATGTTTATGTTAAGGACGGATATATCGTAGGTTTTAACGGAGATAGAAAGGCTAGTAGAGAGTATGATGCTAATGGAAGATTTTTAGTTCCAGCGCTTATCGACGCTCATTGCCATATAGAATCTTCCCATCTTTCTCCGTCAGAGTTTTCAGATGCTGTTGTTCCTAATGGAACTGGGACGGTTATTGCAGATCCTCATGAGATTTGCAATGTTACGGGTCTTGATGGAATGAGATATATGTTAAAGGCGAGCGAGAATATTCCTTTGTCAGTATTTCTTATGTTTCCTTCCTGTGTTCCTGCTACGCCGTTTGAGCATGCCGGAGCTGTGTTGAATGCTGAGGACGTAGAAGAGTTCATACATAGCGAAAGAGTTCTAGGCCTCGGTGAGATGATGAACTATCCTGGAGTCGCCGGAGCGGATGATGCCGTGCTTGATAAGCTTTCTAAGGCCTATGAAAATAAAAAAATAATTGATGGACATGTTCCTTCCATTTCCGGAGCAAGTTTAGACAGCTATGTCGTTGCTGATATAAAGACGGATCATGAGTGTGAGAACGCAGATGAGGCGAGAGAAAAAATTAGAAAGGGAATGTATGTTATGCTTCGTCAAGGAACGGCCTGTCAGAATGTTTTAACTAACGTCAAAGCCGTCAATGCCAAGAATTACATGCGATTCCTTTTCTGTACTGACGATAGGCAGCCACAGTCAATTACAAGGGAAGGCCATGTGAATTATGGCGTTTCTCTTGCAATAAGAGATGGCCTTGATCCTTATATTGCAATTTCGATGGCTACTTTAAATCCTTCTATCTGCTATGGCTTGGAAGACAGAGGGGCAATCGCTCCAGGTAAAAGAGCCGACTTCTTCCTGACTGACGACATTTCAAAAGGCTTAAAAGCAGATGAAGTATTCCTACTTGGGAATCTTGTTGCAAAAGGGGGAAAGATAATAGAAAAGGCTGAACACGTAAAAGCTTTTAACGTATCCGGAAGAATGGATGTTAAAGGATTCTCTATAAAGTCTCTTGAGCTGCCTTTGAAAACAGATAAGGCGCGCGCTATTGAGATAATTGCAGGAGGAGTCGTTACTAAAGAAGCAATCGTTTCTGTAAATAGAGATGAGAATGGAAACTGGCTTTATAATGACAAAGAGGATGTTTTAAAGATTGCCGTAATAGAACGTCATCATGGAACAGGGCTTAGTTCTGTTGCTCTTATCAAAGGATATGGCTTGAAGGGAGGAGCCGTTGCTACTTCAATTGCCCATGATTCTCATAACATAATAGTCGTAGGCAGTAATGATGACGACATGGCTTTAGCTGTTAATAAGTTAGTCTCTTGCGGTGGAGGAATAACAATGTTCAAAGATGGAAGGGAATTGATGACCCATCCTCTTGAAATTGCCGGCCTTATGACTGATTCGACTTTAAATGAGGTTACTTCCTGTTTGGATTCAATGAGCAGGATAGCAAAGATTGAGCTTCAAGTGAGTGAAGATATCGATCCGTTTATGACTCTTTCGTTTATGGCTCTTCCAGTAATTCCAAAGCTTAAGATTACGGATTCAGGATTGTTTGACGTCTCTTCATTTTGCTTTGTTGATATATCTGTATAAGGATTTAGCAAGGGCCTTATGGCTCTTGCTTATGAATTCTTCTCATCTTCCTCGTTGCTTTCCTTTGCGATCTTTTCAATTTCGCTTATAAACTGTCCTACGTCGTCGAAAGCTCTATAAACTGCTGCGAAACGGACGTATGCGACTCGATTGAGCTTATAAAGCTCTTTTAATGTTTCTTCTCCAATCATAGCGCTTGTTACCGTTCTTTTTGCTCCTGCAAGATCGGTGATTCTGTTTTCGATATTGATAAGTGTCTTCTGCAGTTCATCAGGATCGATGTTGATTTTATCAGTACATACTCTTATCCCATGCTCGACCTTGTTTATGTCAAAACTTTGGTGTTTTCCATTTTTCTTAATAACTATGATAGGTTTCAATTCCACTCTTTCGTAGCTTGTAAATCGGCAACCGCAGGCTGTGCATTCCCTTCTGCGTCTAATACTACTTCCGTCTTTGCCCGGACGTGATTCAATAACTTTATCGACTAAACAGCCGCAACGAGGACATTTCATATTACTAATTTTATATTAAAAAATATTAATTGCAATTGACTTAAGATCTATTAATCAATAATATTTTGCCATCATTCTTGGAGGCCTCCGTCTGATTAGATGCTTTTTCAGCGGTGTCTGTCATCCTGAATTCCCACACAATTTATTTGGAGTATTTTATGGAAAACAAAACTGGACTTAGTGCAGGAAGTTTTGTCGTGTCTGTACTTAACGGGATGGCTCAGGGCCTTTTCTCATCTTTGATAATTGGTTTGATAATCCTTCAGATCGGAACATATACAGGTCTTGATCTGCTTGTAAAGTTTGGACAGATTGCGGAGTATATGACAGGTCCTGCTATTGGAGTCGGAGTTGCGATGAGCATTAAAGCTCCGAGTCTTGCACTCTTTTCTTCAGCTTGCGCAGGAGCGATAGGAGCTGGAACTATCAAGCTCGTTGAAGGATCTTATATCATTTCCTTAGGAGAGCCTTTAGGAGCTTGTATTGCTGCATTAGTAGGCGCTCTTGCCGGAAAGGCGACATCTGGGAAAACTAAGGTGGATATCATACTCGTTCCTATTGTGACAATACTTGTCGGAGGGCTTGTCGGCGAGTTCGTATCTCCTTTTGTCAGTGCGCTTATGAACGCAATAGGCGCGTTTATAAACAGCCTTACGACGCTTTATCCTTTCTTCATGGGAATGCTCGTATCTGTGGTTGTCGGAATGGTTCTGACTCTTCCGATTTCCAGTGCTGCAATCTGCATATCGCTTGGCCTAAGCGGACTTGCAGCTGGAGCTGCATGTGCAGGCTGTGCCGCTCAAATGGTCGGATTTGCTGTTTCTTCATATAAGGAGAATAAAATCGGCGGATTGATAGCGCAGGGGCTCGGAACTAGCATGCTTCAGATTCCTAACATATGGAAGAATTGGAAGATTTGGATTGCACCGACGCTTGCAAGTGCAATTACTGGTCCTATAAGCACGTGCTTATTCAAACTTGAAAATAATGCGAGCGGAGCTGGGATGGGGACAAGCGGACTTGTAGGACAGTTCAATGCTGTAGCCGTAATGGGGCCAGGCTGTCTTCCCGAGGTGATATTATGCCATTTTATTCTACCTGCTGTTCTTTCTTATATCTTTAGCGAGATCTTGAGGAGAAAGGGCGTTATAAAACTGGGTGACATGGCGCTATCTCAATAGCTTTTTGAATCCTGGCATTTTCTTTTTCGTAAATTTCGCAGGCCTTTCTTTCATCATTGTCAGAAAGGTCGAAAATTTTCTGTATCATGGGCCATTCGACCTTTTCTGTTTTTATATAGAAGAGAAGGGGGAATATAGCCTTGGCAAGTTTTTTCTCTGTTTCTCCTTTTTCTTTTGAATATGTTGTCAGTTTTGCTGCTTCCATTGAAAATGCGCTCTTGCTAATTATTGCTTCTTTATAGTTCTTATATGCTCTTTCGATTCCCTTAAAGATTTTTACGTATTCATTGTCTTTCTCAATAAGGTCGTTTTTGTAGTCTGCATATAGGTCTATGTAATAATTAACAAGGATGCTTTTATCTAGGCATTCAAGCTTTTTTTGAAATATTTTCATTATCGGATGTACGTTCTTAACATGCACCCTACGGTATTTACGTACATTCAAATCTTTTTTCGCTATTTTTCTTTGAGCTTTCTTCTCTTCTTTTTTAAGCTGTTTTTTATGCGCTTCTACTATCAGACGGATTTTTTCCGTATTCTGCGCTCTTTGTTTTCTATTTTTCACGTCTTTGTCAGTTTTCAATAGGTTTGTAACATGAGCAATAGATTTTAACATCTTATCTTCAAGTCTTTGATAATCTTGTTCGATTTCATTTTTATTCCCATAAAATATTAGCGAAAGCTCATAAAGCATGCCATCAGTGAATTTTGCTTCGCTAAAGAGCGCTTCTAAGTATTCGTGAATAGCTTTGAAAGAAGCTTTCAAGAAAATGTTTTTCTCCTCTTTTGAAGCGTTTTTGGTAAAGAGAAGATAAACAGAAAGCTCTTTTCTCTTTCCCATGCCGTTAAGAACGGTGTTAACATAGCTGTTCATCTCGCTTAGAAATAGATTATAGTCGGAATTTCTTTGACCGATTCTGTTTGAAATGAATGTGATGGATGTTCTTGCGAGCTCTCTTATTTTATCAATACTTGCATTTGATACAGCGATGCGAAACTCTTTAAGTCTGGGATCATCTGATTCGATTAAATTCAGTTTGCCGTTTTTATAGTTTTTAATTACCCCGATATGTACCATAAGTAAGATTTTAAAAGCTGTAAGTTTATATATCAAGAAAAAATTTGACATTTCAATAACATTTAGTTATTATTTTAACACTTTTAAGGAGCACCTATGTCAACTGTATCGCAAGAGGTAAAAAATATAATTGATGAATCTCCGTTTCTATCTGAAATGTTGATAAGAGATATTGTAAGTTTTTCAAATCTGGCTTTTGAGATGAAGCCAAAGATAGAGGAGAGACTGAATAAGAATGTCAATCAGCCTGCAATAGTCATGGCTCTCAGGCGGTATGCTGACGAATTGAAAGCAGAAGACAATAGGAAAGAGAAGATCAAAATCAATTACGAGCTGAGCATGAAGACGAATATTTATGATGTTAATTTACAGCGTAATGAGCTCTCTTTGAAAATGCTGAACAGGCTTTATGAATGCGTGCAGCTTGAAAAGGGCGATTTTTTAAATGTGAGTCTTGGAACGTTCGAAATGAGCATTGCGATAAGCGACAAATACCAAGCAGTTTTGAAAGAGCTAATAAAGGACGAGGTTGTTCTTAATGAGTTTGCAGATCTTGTAGCAATTAATATTGCGTTTTCAGGCAATTTCGTAGAGACTCCGGGACTGGTATATTTAGCAGTCAGAAGGCTTGCTTTTGAAAACATCAATGTAATAGAAATCCTCTCTACGATGAACGTTTTGACATTCGTTGTAGAGAGGAGTGAAAGTATGAGGGCTTACGAAGTGCTTCAGAGCTTTTTACTCGACACTACGGCATAAAAGGGATGATCTTCATAAGGCTTTCCGCCTTTTCTTTTGTAGAAGCATATGTAGTGCTTCTGCATTTTTTTCTCTCGATCAGCATTTCATCCGTATATGTTAGTACTTCCCCATCGTTGTAATAGATATCCATGCCGTAATGTTTTAGAACGGCATGGCTTGCCGCAATGTCCCATGCGTAACAGCTTTGGGTGATTGCAGCATCGATTTCTGAGTACAGTACTGGAGAGAGAATGTGGATAATAGAAGAGCCGACGGTTCTGATCTTCCCGTTAAAAGATGAAAAGTCGTATTTTGATATGTCGTGGCTCGTCATCATTATCTGCTTTATTTCGCTTCTGCTCTCTTTTGCTTTCAGCTCTTCTCCATTTATATAGCATTTTTCTCCAGGAAAAAGTCTTAGGTTCAGCTCCTCTTCTGCAATTCCAAAACGTGGGGCTGCTATCATGGCTCCTATTGGATTTCTCTCTCTGTCTAGAATTCCCAATGCTGTTGCATAGCTAGGAAAACCCTGCGAGTAGACGTCGGTTCCATCTATCGGATCGAGTATGAACGTGTAGTCGGCATCCTTATTGAAAGGACTTTCTTCCTCTTCGCTTATGACGTTGACATCCGTAAAGAGGCTTTTTATGAGCTTAGATAATTCCGATGAAATATATACATCCGTTTCTGTTAATACCGAACCATCGCTTTTAAAAGTTCTTTTTATGTTTTTCTGTCTGAGCCTTGCATATCTGCTAAGACTTATTACGGCATCAAAAAGAATGTCTAACTTTGCTTGATCTAAAGAATTGCTTGTCATTTTCTACCTTTTTATATATATTTGCCCTAGTGAAAAATACTCTAGCTAGCTTAGTAGAAGATTATATCAAAAAGAGTGATGCGTATAAAGCATTTTGCTCTTCAAAGGGGGGCCCGATAAATATTTCGGGCATTTCTTCGTATCCGCTTTCACGCCTTTTAAAGCTATGTGCAGAAAAACTGAATAGCCGTCTTTTCGCAATCACTGCGACAGAAGAAGGGGCAAGAACGTTATATCTTGATTTAAAAGATACCGAGTCTAGGAAAGTCGTATATTACCCAAGCTCCGGCGCAATGCTTTATAGCCCAATAGATTCTTTAAGTCTTCGCGAAATAAAGGATGCGCTTTTAGACATCGATGAAATGAAAGAGGGGATTGTGGTTATATCCCTAAGATCGTTCATCTCTCCTGTGCTATCTAGAGAGAGACTGTCTGAACTCACATATACGCTCTCTGTAAAGGACGAGGCAAGTCCAGAAGAGATCGTTAAAAAGCTTTCAGATTCTGGTTATGAAAGAGTAGGGTCGTGCTTTGATGAAGGCACGTTCACTCTGCGTGGCGAGATTATAGACATATTCCCATACGGCTTTGACAATCCTATCAGAATCAATACCGAATGGGATGAGATTGTAAGCATAAAAAGCTACGATGCGATAAATCAGAAGACAATAAGCGATAGAAACAAGGTTTCAATTTCTTTGCTTGCGAAAGGGCAGGGGGAAGGATTCACGACGTTTAATGACTTTCTTAGAAAAGATGATTATTTTGCATTTCTTGGAACGGAACGTTTAGAGACTAGCTATCAATCACTTTTAAAAGAAGCCGATGCCAGATATAAGGAGGCATACAGGAATAAGGAGACTGTAAAGCCGCCTGATCAAATGCTTTTTCCTTGGAAGCTCTTCATTGAGAAAGAGCGTCCCTCTTTAAAGCTATATGACATAAGCAAGAGCGTTTATTACAATTTTTCCGTCTCTCAATCTAGATCGTATTTTGGAAATGTCACATATTTTAAAAACGATATCTCGTCATTGATTGACGACGGATATAAGGTGGTCGTAGTCGCACCTTCCTCTGTGCAGAAAGAGCGTCTTGATGCCGTTTTGAAAGACTATGACGTTGAGATTATAGTAAAAGACATCTCAGCTGGATTCTCAATAGACGATGTTAAGCTTCTAGTAGTTTTAGACAACGAGATTTTCGGAAGAAAAAAGAGAAGGGCGGAAAAGATTGTAGACACATCCTCTTCTGCTTTAGATAGTTTCGTAGACTTAAAGGAAGGGGATTTCGTCGTCCACGTTAATTATGGAATAGGGCGTTTTGTAAAGATAGACAGGGTAAAGGGTTTTTCAACCGAACGCGACTATATAAAGATTGAATATGCCGATAAGGAATTCATATATGTTCCAATCGAGCAGGCGAACCTTGTTCAAAAATACATAGGAAGCGATCAGAGGCTTCCGAAGCTTGAAAAGCTCGGATCTTCTTCATGGAGCAAGAAGAAGGAGAGAGCAATAAAAAGCGCAGAGGAACTTGCTAAAGAACTTGTGAGACTTTATGCGGAAAGAGAAAGGGTGGAGGGCTATCCATTCTCTCCTGATAACGACTGGCAACTTGAATTTGAAGCTTCATTTCCTTTTTCAGAGACTCCTGATCAGCTAAAATGTCTTGAAGAGATTAAAGGCGATATGGAGAGCAAGAAGGTCATGGACCGTCTTGTCTGCGGCGACGTTGGATATGGCAAGACCGAGCTTGCATTCCGTTCTGCTTTTAAAGCAGTGCTTTCTGGCAAGCAGGTGGCATTCCTTGCGCCTACCGTAATTCTTGCAGAGCAGCATTACAACAACTTTAAAGAACGTCTTGGCAGATTTCCTGTGAATGCAGGAATTTTAACAAGGTTTGTGCCCGCTAAAGAGCAGAGAAAGACGCTCGAGAGTCTGAAGAGCGGAAACTTGGATGTGCTTTTCGGAACTCATAAGATTCTGTCAGAGAAGATAAAATTTAAGGATCTTGGACTTTTGATCGTCGATGAGGAGCAGAGGTTCGGCGTAAAAGACAAGGAGAAGATCAAGCAGATGAAGACTAATATCGACTGTTTGACACTTAGTGCAACGCCAATCCCTCGTACTTTATATATGTCGCTTTTGAAAGTCAGGGACATGTCTCTTTTAACTACTGCGCCGAGAGAGAGGCTTCCGATAGAGACGCATATAGAGGAGTTTGATTTTTCAGAGGCCGTAAAGGCAATGAAGAGCGAATTAAGCCGCGGCGGACAAGTGTTCTATCTACACAACAGGATAGAGGATCTTGAGGATATCGTGATGCAGATAAGAGCTGAAATCCCATCTGCTATCGTCGAATATGCCCACGGCCAGATGGATTCGAAGGATCTAGAGGACGTAATGCATCGTTTCATATACGAAGGCGTGCAGATTCTTGTATCTACTACGATCATTGAAAACGGAATAGACATACCGAATGTCAATACGATAATAATAGACAGATCAGAGCGCTTCGGCCTTTCTCAGCTATACCAGCTAAGGGGAAGGGTAGGACGCTCAGATAAGAAAGCGTACTGCTATCTTTATTACCAGGATCGATCATCTTTAAATGACGATGCGATAAAAAGGCTCAGGGTTATGAGCGAGAACACGAGTCTTGGTTCTGGATTTAAGATCGCAATGAAGGACATGGAGATAAGGGGGGCTGGAAACATCCTCGGAAGGGAGCAGTCAGGACATTTGGAAGCCGTAGGCCTCGACATGTACATGAAGCTTTTAGATGAGGAGATCGATAGGCTTCAAAATAGCGATAAGGAAGAGAAGAAGGAAGTGCTTCTTGAACTTGATTATACAGGCTTTATTCCTGACAGCTACATCTCAAGCTCGATTGAGAAGTTTGAAATCTATAAGAAGATCGCGTCCGTTAAGAGCGAGGATATGCTTGAAAGCCTCAGAGCCGAGATCGAAGACAGGTTTGGATCTATGCCAGAAGAGGTTGATAACCTTCTATGCATTGCCGAAATAAAGATTCTTGCAGCCAAACTCGATATCTACACGATTCAGGAGAAGAACGGGGTTATAAGCTTTGTCCTTGACAAGCTAAGCACTATAGATCCTGGAAAGCTTGTAAGGCTCATACAGCTCAGCGGCGGAAATATAAAACTAGATCCAAAGAAGATTAACGTGATAACCATGAAGGTAAACAGCGTGAGTTTGAAAGATAAGGCGCTCTATATTCTTGAGCAGCTTAGGAGACTTTTATGATAGATCAGAGGATATTTAAAATAGAAAACAGGGAAGGAAAAGAGCGTACGATAAAAAGCTATGTTCTGAGAAACAACACTCTTGATGAAAAGGGTGAGAAAATCCTGGAGAATGCGAATAAGCATATCGTATATTACGATCAGGGATTGAAAATAAATAGCGAGAGTCTCTTTGGCAACGATAAGCCCTTGATAATCGAGATCGGCTTTGGCATGGGAAGCGCAACAACCAAGATTGCAAAAGAAAGGGATGCGTATAACTTTCTTGGCCTGGAAGTCTATCTAGAAGGAGTTATCAAGACTTTAAAGGTTGTAAATGATGAGAAAATAGAAAACCTCAAGCTCATGCGTTATAACGCCGTAGACGTTTTAAACACGATTGTTGACGATAATTCAATATCAGGATTCCATATCTTCTTTCCAGATCCCTGGATGAAGAAGAAACATCATAAGAGAAGGCTTATAAACGAGACCTTCATATCGCTTTTGGCAAGCAAGCTAAAAGAAGGCGGCTATATCTATTTCGTAACCGATTGGGCAGAGTATGCCGATGAGGCGTTAGAACTTTTTGAAGCTGACAATAATCTTGTTAATCCTTACTCTGGTTTTGCAGATCCTATTTCATGGAGGCCTGAGACCAAGTTTGAGAGAAAGGGTCTTGAAAAAAGCCACGAGGTAAGGGAGATATGGGTAGAGAAAAAGGGCAGGGACTGACCCTGCCCAAGGAATTTCTTCCTCAAATCTATTGATTCGCTTCCCTTTCCTTTCTTGCTTCGGAAATCACATCTTCTGCAAGTTTTCCCTGTAAGATCTCATAATGATCGAATTCTAGTTCAAAAGATCCCGTGCCGCTTGTCATGCTCTTAAGTTCTATCGCATAGTTTCTAAGCTCTGCCATAGGAACTTCTGCCTTTACTGCTACGACATGGCCTTTCTCTTCCTGACCTAATACCCTTCCTCTCTTGCTTGAAAGGTCTGATAGGATAGATCCAAGATATTCGTTGTCGATAAATACTTCAAGCTTCATAAATGGTTCTAGAAGCACGCAGCCTGCCTTAGCAAGCGCTACTTCCATCGCGCCTTTTGCTGCGAGTTTGAATGCCATTTCAGATGAATCTACCGGATGCTCTTTTCCGTCGATGAGCGTAATCTTGATATCTACGAGAGGGTAGCCGGCAAGATATCCTTCCTGCATCTTCTCCTGCAGTCCTTTCTCAATTCCTGGAATGTAGCCTTTTGAAATCGCTCCGCCTTTGATGACGTTTTCAAACTCATAGTACTTTCCTCTCTCTGTTGGTTCGATTTCAAGTACGACGCGTCCAAACTGTCCATGTCCTCCGCTCTGCTTCTTATGGGAGTATTCAGCGATTCCGCTCTTCTTAGTTATAGTCTCCCTATATGCGATCTTAGGCATTCTCGTATGTATGACGACCTTCTGCTTCTCTCTGATCCTGTCGAGAATCATATTGATATGAAGCTCTCCCATTCCTCCGATGATGGACTCCTTCGTCTCCTCGTTGTAGCTCATCTGGAATGTCAAATCCTCTTCCTGAACCTTGTGGAGCGCTTCATTCATCTTGTCTTCGCTCTTCTTGTCATCGGCGCTGATTGCTAGCTGGTAAATCGGCTGAGGAAGCTGAAGAGGGCGGAATCTCCTCTTATATTCCTGGTTTGCAACGAACGTCGCATTTGTATAAGCGATATCGCACTTAGTAACGATTCCGATATCTCCCGCCTGAAGCGAGTCTGTCTCTATCAGCTTCTTACCGACAGCCCTGTAAAGCTTGCCGAATTTTGCTTTCTTTGCAAGATCTGGATTATAAAGATCCGTTTCAGGAGTAATGATTCCTGTTACGACCTTTATGAAGCTCATCTTTCCAGAGAACTGATCGATTGTAGTCTTGAAACAATATGCAGATACTGGACCCTCTGGATCGATCTTGATTGTAGTTTCCTCTCCTTCGCGTCCTATGATGTATTCTTCTATTCCAAGCGGCCATGGGAAGTTATTCTTAATGAAGTTTAGCAGCGAAGTAATGCCTGCTCCCTTGTCAGTCGCGCCGCAAAATACTGGAACAACCCTGTTCTCTCTCATTCCTACAGCAAGGCCGTGCCTGATGTCATCGGGCTCCAGCGTGCCTTCTTCGAAATATTTTTCTATCAGCTCATCCGTTCCCTCTGCCGCATTTTCAATGAGCCTGTTTCTGAAATCTTCTACGACTGCCGCGTATTTTTCTGGAATTGGGATTGCGGTTTCCTTTCCGCCTTCATGGAATTCATACGCTTGGTTTTCAATCAGGTTAATAACTCCGCGGAATTCCTCTGCCTCTCCAAGTGCTATGACAACCGGTACGAAATGAGCTCCGAATTCTTCGACAAGAGAATCGATAGTATGTCTGAAACTGGCCCTTTCCTTATCCATCTTGTTGATGAATACGGCCCTTGGCTTGTTTCTCTGATCAAGCCTTCTCCAAAGCTTTATTGTCTCTATCTGAGCGCCTTCTCTTCCGTCTACGACCATCAGTGCTGCTTCTGTTGCTCTAAATGCGGAGATAGCCTCCCCGATGAAGTCCGCAGTACCCGGCGTATCTAGCATGTTTATCCTCTTGCCGTCCCACTCAATTGATGAAAGGGTAGTGTGGATACTTATCTTTCTCTGTATCTCTTCTTCTGTGTAATCGCTTGTGGTTTTGCCACTTTCAACTGTTTCAGCACGGGAAAGAACACCGCTATAGAACAAGATCTGCTCTATGAGGTTGGTCTTTCCCGTTCCATTATGGCCGATGATTGCCACATTCCTAATGTCTTTGGTATTAACGCTCATCTTTTCCTCCTTTTGAAAAATAAAGCTTTTATACAGATTAAAACGTGAAATAGGCAAAGTCAAATTATTTTAACACTAGGTAAAAATAAAGGAGGGCAGAAGCCCTCCTGTTCATTTTAAGATTTCGTCAATGACATCATTTATCTTGTTTTTCAGTAATACGCGGGTAATCTCGTCCCCATCTTCCTTCTTGTCTTTGACTTTGTCGCTGTAAGTGCTGAATAGCGTCCATGCCGGCGTGTCTAACGCATTTGCGATCTTTTCGATCGTTGTGAACGACGGCGCTTTTCTTACAGTCTCAATCTCTGTTATGAAGGAGGTTGAAACGCCGATTGCGCTTGCAAGCTCTGCTTGAGTCATTGCCTTTCTTTTTCTTCTGTTTTTCACATTTTCTGCAAAAACTTCTTGTAAATTGCTAACTCTTTTCATGTTGTACTCTCCTGCTGCTTGTTAACAAACAATATATTAAATTTTCTCCTGATAGTGACTAAACTCCATAGAAAAACTACCTCGGCCTTGCGTAGATGAACGTAGTATGGTGGAATATCCAAACATCTTCTCAAGAGGACACTCTGCGCTGACAATGTCGCCTGTGGCCCTGCTTTCCATGCTTTCCACAATACCACCGCGCTGAGTAATGGAACTGATGACGTCTCCGATATATTCGGTTGGAGATGAGATCTGAACTTTCATCATAGGTTCCATAAGTACTGCGCCTGCCTCCTGGCATGCCTTGTCGAATGCGATTGCCGCACAGGATGTGAATGCAAATGGGGTGGATGTAAGTTCATTGTATCCGATCTCTTGTACATCGCATACGATATCGGTCGTCTCATAGCCGAATTTTATGCCGCTGGAAAACGAACCTTCGATTCCCATCTTTATTGCACTTAGAATCTCTTCCGGAATATCTCTAGTCTTTGCAGAGAGGACGTATTCGTTCCCTTTCCCTCTCTCGTTCGGCTTGACTGTTAGCGTAAGAGATGCAGTGTTGTCTTTTCCCGCAATCTGTTTTGAGAACGTTTCGCTTACGGTCTTTTCACTTCTAATTGACTCTCTGTATGAAACCTGAGGATTTCCCACTCTTGCATCGATCTTCATCTCTTTGGTAATTCTTGTTACGAGAACATCAAGATGGAGTTCTCCCATTCCAGAGATTACAAGCTGTCCGGTTTCAGCATCGTCCTTATAGGTGAACGTCGGATCTTCCATAGCGAAGATCTCAAGGGCTTTTTTCAGCTTTTCCTGGGCATCTGTTGTTCTTGGCTCGATTGCAATTGTGATGACAGGCTTAGGGAATATCATGTTCTCAAGAAGGAACGGTGCTGACTCCGTCGCAAGCGTGTCTCCTGTCTGAGCCCCCTTGAAACCTATTATAACCCCGATATCTCCAGCTTTAATCTCGCTAAGCTCTTCTGATCGGTCGGCATGCATCCTTAATAGCCTGTTTACCCTTTCTTTCTTGCCTTTTGTCGCATTGTAAATCGAAATGCCTTTCTTAAGTACGCCTGAATATACCCTTACAAAGCACATCGCGCCTGCCTGCGTATCGTATTGGATCTTGAAGATAAGGGCTTCAAGGCTCTCTTTTTCGCTGTGCTTTATTTTTACCTTTCTGTCTTTTTTAACATCAATCGCCTCTACATCTGGTATGTCGAGAGGGGAGGGAAGAAGTTTTACAACGCCATCTAAAAGGCATTGCACTCCGATGTTTTTAAGCGAAGAGCCTACGAATGTCGGAACGGCCTTACGCTCTATCGTTGCATTTCTCAGCGTAGAGTAAATAAGTTCTTCTGGAATTTCTTTTCCTTCGAAATATAGTTCGGTTATTTCGTCTGAAAAAGAGGCGACGCTGTCTATGAGTTTTTCTCTCCATTCATTAGCAATGTCCATTTCGTTTTCAGGAATTTCGGATTCTGTAATCGTAGATCCCTGATCATCTGGGCTGAATGTGAGCATTTTCATTTTAACTAAATCTATTATTGCAGAAAAAGACGCTTCGCTTCCGACCGGTATGAAAAGCGGGATTGGATTTGCATTGAGTTTTTTCCTCATCTCCTCGATGACTCTGAAAAAATCTGCGCCGAGGCGATCCATTTTATTTACAAATGCAAGACGTGGCACGTTATAAGTATCGGCCTGCCTCCATACGGTCTCGCTCTGAGGTTCTACGCCGCCGACTGCGCAAAATACTGCGACTGCTCCGTCTAGTACTCTAAGAGATCTTTCGACTTCAGCTGTGAAGTCAACGTGTCCCGGAGTATCTATTATGTTTATCTGGTGGTCTTTCCAGTAGCAAGTTGTTGCAGCACTAGTAATTGTAATACCTCTGTCCTGCTCTTGCTGCATCCAGTCCATAGTGGCTTCTCCGTTATCTACTTCGCCTATCCTATGGTTTTCACCTGTATAAAAAAGTATGCGCTCTGTAGTCGTAGTCTTACCTGCGTCTATATGAGCCATTATACCTATGTTTCTAATATTGCTTTCGTCCATGCGCTATATATTAACAAAAAAAATGGAGAGTGTAAATTTTCTTAGTATATCCTTTGATGAGAGTAAATTCCGATCTTTCCTGAGCTTATAAGAGACATTGTGGTCATTAAAAAGAGCAGGCAAGGCTCGCTGTAACCAAAGAGCTCAAGGCCAAGTGCGAAAGTAACTAAGGATAGTTTTGTTCCTGCGGCAAGAAAGCCTATTGCGCCAAGTGCTGAAAATGCCGCCGTATCTAGCGAGAGTGCGCTTGCAATGGAAGATGAGAATGTTGCGCCGAGTACGAGAAGCGGCACTACCTCTCCTCCTTGAAAGCCCGCAGCTAGGGACAGCAGAACCATTAAAAGTTTTATGATGAAGTCTGAAAAGTCCACTGCGCGGAACATTGAAAGTCTTAAAAGGTCTGTTGATAGGCCGTTATATTTGAAGCTTCCGTTTATAAAGTAGACGATAATGGAAATCACTAGAAGCGCTGTTGCTGGGATGATCGCCTTAATATAATCGCTTCCAGGATACATGGAGTTCAGCTTTTCCTTGAAAAATTCAAGAAGATGACAGCTTAAGCGGCAAACTAATCCTACAAGGATAGCGAAGAAAAATACGAGTATGGCGTTTTCAACTGTAAGATCAAGCGTTTTGTAACTTAATATGTGGATGATATGTATTCCCATTGCGCGGGATAAAAAGAAGCATGAGAAGGATGAAAGGGCTGCAGGAAGCATTGCGTCTGTTCTGCTTAGCCTCGGAGATGCAAGCTGCGTGCCGAAAAGAGTTCCTGCTACAGGAGAGCCAAAGAGGGCAGAAAACGCTGCAGCTGCCCCGCTTATGTAATAATAGTCCCTTCTGCTTTCTCCAAGCAGTCTTTCCTCAGCGCTTTGTAAGACAGATGAACATGCAAGTCCTATTTGAACTCCGACCCCTTCTTTTCCAACAGATGCTCCGCTTAAATGTGAAATTATGCTTGTGACAAAAGATATCAGCGCGTCTTTTGCACTTATTCTCTTTTCACCTTTTAAATCGGTGTTTCCGTCTTCTGCAAAGTGTATCTCTCTGATTGCGATTGCTGTTATTTTCTTCCCCCCTGGTCCTGCTTTTTTAAAAAGATAGACGATGATCACAGAAGAAAGAGGTAAAAGAAGTATTAGATATCTGTAGCTTGCATTGATTTCGTTCGCAAGACTTACAAGATTTGCAAACAACGTTACAAACGGGGCTGCGAGAACTCCTGTTAGAAGTCCTCTCAGTCCGTTTTTCAGCTTATCCTCGATCATGTCAGTTCGTTTAATCTTTGAACGATCTCATCGTGTTTTGCAATTTCAGAATCAAGATGATTGCTTCTTGTATTGAAAAGGGCGTCTGCATATTGCAATAGCATTACCGCCTCCTGCCTGTCAGACATCTGATTAAGAGCAACTGTTGAGTAGAATGGAACTTTTCCGGCGCCTTCTGAGCCCTCATAGTATTTCATCTTCTCAGAAAGAACGTTCTCTTTATCATAATTGTCCTTCATCTTGTTGATTTCCGTGTTCCTTTTCTTTGCATTCCAGTTCCTGTCGTAAAGCTGATCGGAAAGCTCTTTGTAAATGGTTAGGAACATTCCTCTTGAATCAATCTTTTGATCAAGAGATCTTCTCATGTAGCTTATTGCAAAGTTCTTGTTTCCAAAACTTATAGGGCGTCCTGGAAGCTGGTTGTATAAAAGTCCAAGAACATACCATGCGTCCGTATGATCATATGAGAAGCCGTCGATGGCTTTTAGTTCATAATCCCTCATCTCAGGTGCGCGTGAAAGAGATTCCAAAACCCCTTTAGTCTGTCCCCAGCGTCCTAAAGAGGAGCTGAGCCAGTGATATGCATCAGGATTTTCTTTTGCCTCAAGAGATTCTTTTGCATAGTTCTCTGACTCCTCATAAAGGGCAAAACGTCCGTCTTTATCGTCTTTTGCAAGATTGTCTCCACGTGTGAGGCTGTTTCTGCTCTCTCTCCAAAGTATCTCGCTTCTCTCTTCATCAGAAGCAGCTTCTGTCAAGCTCTTATCAAGATATTCTTTTTCTGCATCATAATCTTCAAGCGCATAGAAAAGATGATCGCTGTATTGGGCATCGAATGCTGCAAAAAGCGAAAGAGAGAGTAGTAAAGCAAATAAAAGAGAAATAGTCTTTTTCATAGATCCTCCTAACCAAGCATTTTCCTTATTATTTTCTCTTTTCTGCCATAAGGGGCCTTTCTTATTTTAATGTCCATCCACGTATAGTGGTCAAGAATGCCCTTCTCGTGACTGAATGATAAAAACGTTCTTTTTCCGTGATAGCTTCCTAGTCCGGACTCTCCAGTTCCTCCAAATGGGAGGCTGTGGCTTACAAGATGCATGATTCCATCGTTTACGCATCCGCCTCCGAAAGAGATGCTGTTATGAACTTTTGCAATGTTTCTTTTGTTTTCAGAGAATATGTAGAGAGCAAGCGGCTTCGGTCTCTGCTGGATGAAAGAGATGACTTCGTCAAGGTTTTCATACTCCATCACGGGAATGACAGGGCCGAAAATCTCTTCTTGCATTACAGGTTCCTCAGGCTTTACAGGAAAGAGGATAGTTGCTGAGATCTTATTCTTTTCCTCGTTCCTTTTTCCTCCATAATAGATAGGGGATGAGTCAATTAAAGAACATAGCCTTTCATAATGGTGCTTGTTTATTATCTTTCCAAACTCGTTATTGCCGATCTGGTCTTCCGTATAAGTCTCTTCGATCGCTTTTCTCATTAAAGATAAAAACTCTTTGCTCTTCGATTTATGCACGAAGAAATAATCGGGTGCGACGCATGTCTGTCCTGCATTGACGAATTTAGCGAATGCAAGGCGGGTTGCTGCAACTTTCACATTTGCGCTTTCATCAATTATGACAGGGCTCTTTCCTCCGAGTTCAAGCGTGACTTTCGTTAAGTCTTTTGCCGCTTTTTGCGCAACTAATCTTCCTACATTCACGCTTCCTGTAAAAAAGATGTAATCCCATTTGTACTCTAAAAGCGCGCTGTTGATATCCCTGCCGCCAAGAAATAGCGCGACGTACTCTTCGCTGAAAATCTCGTCTATCATCTTTTTCATTACAAGAGATGTCTTCTCGCTGTATCTTGATGGCTTTACAATTGCCGTGCATCCTGAGCTTATTGCTCCAATTAATGGAACTAGCGTGAGCTGCACAGGGTAGTTCCACGGGCTCATTATAAGTGTGTTGCCCATCGGTTCTGTAAGAATGTAGGAGGATGAAGGGAAGTGGAGTAGGGCCGTTCTCACTCTTTTCTTTTTTGCCCACGATTTAAAATGGCGAAGCGTGTAGTTAAGCTCTGATAGGACGATTCCTATCTCCGTCGAATAGCTTTCAGTCGAACATTTCCCCAGATCTTGGAAAAGCGCGTCTTTCAATTCGTTTTCATATTTGAATATTGCCCCTCTCAGTTTTAACAGAGCATCTCTTCTGAAATTCAGATCGAGAGTTTGAGAGCTGAGAAAGAAATTTTTTTGCTTGCTATAAACATCTTCAATAGTGCTCATGGGCTTTATTCTTACAATCAAAGCGAAAAGTGTCAATAAAAGATTGCATCTTGAAAATGATTCTGAAAATGAATGTGTAATGTTTGTTTAGATTTTAAGAAGAAAAATTGGGTCTTTACTGAATTAAGAAAAAATTAAAGTCAGTAAAATCGTACAAAATTAAACAATGTGTCTAAAATTAGACACCTGTTTGAAAAATTTTTACTAATTTAACTAGTTTGTAATAATTTTTATTTTTAATATTTCTATTAAGAGAAGGTTGTTTATGAAAAAAAGTGCTCAAACTGTTTTACGAATCCTTATTTTAGTTATTGTCTTGGCCTTAATATTTTTGGGACTAAGATATTATTTTTCAAATCGTGAAGTCGTAACCTATACGGCCCCTGTAACGCCTGTAAAGGTTGTGTCTCCAGAAGTAGGTGCGATAGAACAAAGTATAGAACTTTCTGCATACATTGAATCCGATGCAATGGTTCCGATCGTTCCTTTTGTCAGCGGTACGATCCTTGAATATTATATTAAAGACGGCGATGCGGTTGAAAAAGATCAGACGGTTGCGAAGATAGACAGTAAGCCATATGAATTGCAGGTGAAACAGGCAGAGGCTCAGGCAAAAGCCTATGAAAGCGCATATAACAGAATCAAAAATCTGTATGATGCTAATGCAGTAACGCTTCAAGAATTAGAAGGTGTTAATGCGCAAAGGGATGCGGCAAACGCACAGCTAGAACTTGCAAATCTACAACTGTCATATGCTGCAGTAAAAGCTCCTGTCAGCGGAACCGTAATAATGAACAAGGCTACCGTAGGCTCAATTGCTACTAATACTGATTATCTTGCTATTGTCGCTGATATGGATAATCTAGTTGTGAACTTAAACGTGTCTGCTGCATATTACGATGTCATATTAGATAATTTAGATAACCTAGAAATAACGGTAAGTGATAAGAATAGGGATTTAGAGAGCACTGCTTCTGTAATGTCTGTCGCCCCGTATATAGATCCGATGAGCAGGAATTTCAGATTGAAACTTAAAATAGAGAGTCCTGATGGGTTTACTATAGGATCTTCAGTAAATGTTAAAATCGTGTATGACCGCTTGGAAAACGTGCTTACGCTTCCATCTAGCGTTCTAAGGCTTGATAATAGCCTTTATTACATAGAAGACGGCAAGGCATATCTTGAATACTATACGCCAGAATATTCAAACGACGATGTATTCCTTGCTCCGGAGAAAAGCGAAGGAAGGGATTTCGTAATAGAAGGGCAGGACTCGCTCTTTTCAGGATTGAGCGTGAATATTGTGGAGGACTAGAGTGAAGATATCGAGGTTCTCTGTTAAACATCCTGTAATTATCGGGATGATTCTGATTGCTTTAGCCGTATTCGGTTTTATAAGCATATATGACGTGAACGTGGACTTCATGGGGGATATCACCCTTCCTCAGGTCTATGTAATATCGGTATACCCAGGTGCAAGCAGCCAGGATATAGAAGAAACAGTTATTGACGTTATGGAGGAAAATTTCGTAACCCTTGAAAACTTTTCCTCGATTGAAAGCCAAGCTAGCAACAGCGTTGGCGTAGTAATTCTTTCTTTCCAAGAAGGTGTTAATGCGCAGGATATGCTTCCTGAGGTAAGAAACAGGATTACGCAGATGGAGAGCGATCTTCCATCCGGACTTGCTGGAACGCCGCAGGCGATTGTCGGAGGTGCGGACATGCTTCCTGTTTTTTCCTTCCTAATAAGAGCCGGTTCTGACAGGGCGAATATTACAGAATATGTGAATAATACTATCATTCCTGAAATCACCAAGATAAAGGGAGTTTCTACGGTGAATGTCTTGGGAGGAAGGGAAGCTGAAGTCACGATCACCCTTGATATCGACAGGATGAATCAGCTGAAAATTAGTCCTCTTCAGGTATATCAGGTCATATCTGCAAACAACATCTCCCTTCCTTTGGGAACAGGGGAACATGCAGGCAGCGAGATCTCCATAAGATATGATGGAGGGTATGACAGCATTCAGGAAATTGAAAATTTAACTGTAGGACTTAGCGAGAGCAATACTCCGATAAGGCTTAAAGACGTTGCAACAGTCACTTTCGGATATCCTGAAGACTCTTACTACGTCACAAGCTATGGAGAAGATGTAGTTCTTGTCGAGGTTAGCAAAAGAAACGGAGAGAACACGCTCAAGATTATCAATGAGATAAAGAAGCTTTTTGAGAGAGAAGAACAAAAATACGAAGGAGCAATCACTTTTGAAGTCCTTAGCGATGACAGCCAGACAATCACGCAGAGCCTTTCAACCGTTATAGAATCTGGCATAATGGGAATACTTATCGCCGTAATAGTTATCTTCGTATTCTTAAATGACAGCAGGGCGACACTGGCAATCGCTCTTTCGATTCCTCTTTCTGTTTTCTTTACTTTCATCGGAATGAGGCTTGCTGGAATTTCCATCAATTTGATGAGTATTTCAGGTATTGTAGTATCTTTGGGAAGCATAGTTGATGCATCAATTGTTGTTCTCGATCAGATATATAAATGCTATCAGAAGAAGGGCGAAGACGGATCTTTCGTCTATAGCATCAATCAGTCAATATTCAAGGGAACAGATACTGTTGACAAGTCTGTTATCGGAAGCAACCTTACTACCGTAGTAGTCTTTATTCCTCTTGCAATGCTTTCCGGCATAGTAGGAATGATACTATATCCTGTATCGATAACATTTATGATTTCAATTGCATCGTCTCTGATAGTTGCGATAGTATTTATTCCATTCTTCTTGAAGAAGCTGCTTCCTAAAGATGAGAATAAGAGAAGGCTTGAAAAAGAGAGTTTTGTCGTAAAAGGTCTTCATGGCCTTGAAAGACTTTATAAGAGATTCATCGGCGCCTGTATCGAGCATAGTGCATTCGTTGTAGCGGCTTCTTTACTCGTGCTTCTTTTAACTGTTTATCTTTTCTTCTTCGTAGGCTTTGCTTTCATTCCATCGACCGATAACAGCGATTTCTATATCAACGTCACTTTCCCATACGGCTACAGTCTTGAGAAAACGGACAGAGAGATGAAGAAGGCTGAACAGATCATGATTGAAAATGTTCCAGAATTGAGGACATATGTAATGTTCTCAGGCAGAAGCGGAGAGACTCTTGATTTTAGTGAATCAACAGCAAACAAGGCAAGCATACATGCGATATTGACACCTGTAAAAGAAAGAGAGAGAGATGTTCATGAGATTATCCTTGATCTTCAGTACAAAATCTCTGCCGTACTGCCAGGTGCAGATGTTCAAGTGAAGAATGGAGGCTACGATAACCTTGTTTCTTACATCTCCGGCGGCGGTGGATATGGCCTGACTCTCGTTGGAAATGACAGCGAATTGCTTTATAGAGAGGCAAAGAGGGTAGAGGAGTTCTTAAAGACGGATCCTGAGGTGCTTAGCACGAGGATTAACTCTAATTATGATACGAGGACTGCAATTCTTGATGCAAGTTATGAGAATATGTCGGATCTTGGACTTACAAGCTATGAAGCTGGAATGACAAATGCGATCATATTCAATGGAATGGATGTCGGCCTTTATAATAATGGCGATAGAAGTTATGATATCCGTCTTGAAAGCGACATATCAGAAGAACCAATAAGTTCCAATATGCTAAACCGCATACATATAAAGAGTCAGAGTGGTGCTGATATATCATTTGCATCTATTGCAGAGATGAACATAGAGACGGAGCTTTCACAGATAAACCATACAGACAGGCAGCGAACTGTTACGATAAATGCACAGCTTGTCAGTGAGAGTACGAGCGCCATTACAGAAAGGGTTAACAGATACTTAGCAGAAAATCCTCTCGATCCGTCCATTTCAACAATGACAGGAGGGCTTGGAGAGCTTCTTAACGAGTCGATTGTCCCTATGATTCAGGCAGGACTTGTCGGTCTGTTCCTTGTTTATATGGTCATGGTTCTTGTTTTTGAACGTTTCAAGCACCCAATATTAATCATGCTTACGATTCCTTTCTGCGCAATAGGAGTTCTTCTATCCCTTTCCGTATTCGGATCTACAATGAACATGGTTTCCATCATGGGCGTTATCACACTATTTGGAATGCTTGTAAATAATGGAATCATACTTGTTGATTATATAAATCAGCTGCAGGAAGAAGTGCGAGAAAGAAGGCTCAATGAAAAAGGTATTTCCTATGATAAGGTTGACGGTTCTTTTGGACTTCTTGAATACGATGAAGAACTTGAAATGCTCAAAGAGAATATAAAAGAAGGTACTACAAGCAGACTTCGTCCTATATTAATGAGTTCATTGACTACAATACTTGGAGTTATTCCGATGGCAATTGCCCACGGAGAGGGATCTGAGGTTTATGCGCCTCTTGGACAAGTAATCATGGGAGGACTGACTACAAGTACGTTCATAACGCTCATAATAATGCCTATTTTCTACTATAGAAGCGAGAGGAGGAGAATGAACAGAAAATATAACAGGAGGAAGGGAATATGAAAAAAATATTATTAATTTTATCTGTATTGTTGCTCTCCCTCTCTCTCTTTGCAGAGCCGTACACATATGATGATTTACTTTCAATAATGAATGTGAACAACATCGAGCTGTTAACACAGGATGAGGTGATTAAAAATGCAACACTGGATATAAAGGATGCAAAGGCAAACTACCATCCTACAATAGATCTGTCCTTAAGCGGAACATATATGGTTAATCCTCCATCTATTAGTAAAGATGACTTAATGAAAAAAATGAATGATATGATAAATGATCAATTTTCTAATTATATAAATATGGCCATTGATCCTAATTTTAAAGAACTAGAAATTCTTGATCCTTTCATGTACAACGCTCAGCTAAACCTCACTCAGCCGATATTCACATGGGGAAAGGTTACTAACGCCGTAAAGCTCTATGAGAAACTACTTGAGGTTAGACAGCTTGAAAAGGCTGATAAAATGACCAGTCTATCCGTGGAGCTTGAAGGCTATTTAGGCGGACTATACTACGCAAATGAGATTCAGAATCTTTTAAGTAGTGCAAATGAGGATGCTGCTGCTTTAGTTAATATTGCTCAAAGCGGATACGAAAACGGGGTAATGCTTTTGTCTGATTACAATGAGGCACGCCTTTCTAAGAGCGAACTCGATATGGCGATAACAGAGGTAGAGGTTCAAATCTCTCAGCTTGAAGACAATATTGAAAAGACTCTTGGCTCTGATATAAGCATGGATGATATCGAATTTACCCCTGATGAAAACCGTTACTATGAAATCTCCCAGATGGATAGAAATGATTTAAGAGCAAGAGCCGTTAGCAGTGCAAATAGCAATATAAGGATGGCATCTATGGGAATTGAAGCGGCAGAAATAGGTGAGGACATTGCAAGAGGAAGCATGTACGGAAAACCTGATGTCGCGCTTCAAGTAGGACTTGGCTATATGGGGTTTGTCGGAAACGGCTGGGAGCATAACGGCGACTACAGCTTGAACGTATCTGTCGGCCTGAAGACTACGCTTTGGGACGGCGGAAAGGTTCTGAATAATATCGATAGAGCAAAAAGTCAGCAAGAAAGTGCGGTCCTTACGCTGGAGAATGCGAAGTCAGAGCTTTCAATGACACTTGAAAACAGCTTTAGGACGATTGATCTTGCAATATCTAGAATTGAATACTATGAGACAAAAAAAGAAGTCTTAACAGATGAATTTAATACTTTAAACGTACAAAAAGAACAGGGATATGCAAGTGAAAGCGATTATCTTCAAAAGAAAATAGAAATCTATCAGAATGAGATTTCTATAATCCAAGAGAAAACGAACCTTATGCAGTCAGCCCTTACGATCGAATACATTGCAGGGCTCAGATAATTCTTTTTTAACGCTCCTTAATAGGGGCGTTATTTTTTGTCCAAAGAAAACCTCCGCATTGTGCGGAGGTTCCAATAAGCTTTAGCTATACACAATAAAAAAACAGTCCTACTATCGGAGGTGCGACTGCCAAGAAGCACCGAGATGAGGAGGACTGAATGGATAATGAGAGT
>CASENB010000011.1 GCA_949289305.1 uncultured Spirochaetales bacterium | reverse complement strand
TAAACTCTCATTATCCATTCAGTCCTCCTCATCTCGGTGCTTCTTGGCAGTCGCACCTCCGATAGTAGGACTGTTTTTTTATTGTGTATAGCTAAAGCTTATTGGAACCTCCGCACAATGCGGAGGTTTTCTTTAGACAATGAAAGAGGCCGCTTCGTGACGGCCTCTAGAAAAAGATATTAGAAAATAAGCTCTGGATATCCTCCGCTGCTTGATGTCTTCCAAGATGCTTGAGTTTGATCAGCATTTAATAGGTCTACGAAATCTTTACTCTTCATTTCTTCATCATTCCTTGTCTCAAAAGAATCATCATACGTAGGCCAAGCAGTGAAATATCCATGTCCAAGCGTTGCACTTCCATCAAGGAAATAGCTGTTTTTGATAAACCAAGAATTAATAATCACTTTATCACTTTCATCGGGGAAACCACCAATTATCGCACCAATGCTGGAATTGCCAGTTCCTGTATTAGTTAGAGTGCCAGTATTATAGCTGTTCTTTACATATGTAGTTTGACTGTAATAAGGATAACCAACATTACCGACAATGCCGCCAAGCATCAGAATTCCTTCTGCTTTTGCACTAATTGATCCTAAGTTATACGTGTTGTTTGTTACTAATCCATTACAGCCTGCAATTCCTCCGACATTCGCACTTGATGAAGAAGATGCACTAAGGTCTCCAGTGTTATAACACTTTTCAATATTCAACCCACTAGCTTCGCCTATTATTCCACCAAGATTAAGTGGTGCACTCCCATTCTGCGTCACAGTAATATCACCTTTGTTATAAGAAGATGTAAGTGTTTTAGCATTGTCGCATCTGTAATATCCTATAAGGCCTCCGACATTCACCTCATAGGCAGCATTATCACAAAAACTTTCGATAGCAATATGCCCAGTATTATAAATATTGCTTATATTAGCGCCTCCACTACTACTAGTTCCAATGACTCCGCCTACGTATGCTTGACCAGTTATCTGTTCTGTATTCTTAATTTCCCCATTATTATAACAGTTTGTAACAGTTCCTTTATCTATTCTTCCAACAACTCCACCGGCATATACGCTTTGAGTGCTTTCAATTAATATGGAGCCCGCATTTGAAGATGTTGTAATACTTGAAAAATCATTATAGGCCTCGCCTGCAATTCCTCCTAAATAGGAATCTCCTCCTCCACTTGTTTTAATAGTTCCTCTATTTAAAGAACTTTCTATTTCAGCTCTATCTAGATATGCAGTAATTCCTCCAGCATATTGAGTTCCTGCTTGAGAGTATGCTTCAACATCTCCATTGTTTTCATTGCCGTTAAAAACACCAGTAATATTTTCATCTATGTATCCCGCAATGCCTCCACTATATGCATAACTTAAATTTCTATTTGATTTAGATAAAACTTTGCCGTAGTTTATGCTATCTTTTATGACAGTCTCTGAGCCTACATAGCCGACAAGACCTCCTCCATATACACTTTGCTCGCCTGATACATTTACATTGGCATAGCTTTTACAATTTGTAATGCTTGCACCATCTTCTATCTTTCCTGCAATTGAGCCTGCATATGTTACAAAATAAGGGCCAGAATTAGTTACGCTAATAAAGCCAGATTCTATTATAAGGTTTTTAACGCATCCCGAAGAGACATTTTTAAATAGTCCGCCAGATGCACCATCGGAGCTTCCACTATAGACATAATAAAGGCCTCTGATGCTATGATTATTTCCATCTAATGTTCCTCTGAAATCTTTTACAGGAGCCCACATTTCAAGCCCTTCTGTATCTTCACTCCAGCTTTCCCAAGAACTATCGTCATTTAGGACGATATCATTCATTAAGGTTGCATTTCCTATAGCATTCTTAGAAAAGAATTCTTTTAAGCCGTTTTCATCATAGATCTGCCAAGTGCCGTCGTTAGCTATAGAGTAGCCAATAACTGTTACTGTACAAGATGCTGATGTGTTATTCGCACCATATGCCATTATAGTTACGCTTCCCCCCTTTATTCCTTTTACAACTCCGTTTTGATCTACTGTAGCAATACTTTCATCGCTTGATTCCCATCTGATAGTTCTATTTATTCCCACTTCATCTGGAGAATATGTCACGTTTAACGTCTTCTCTTCGCCAATAGAAAGCGAAACTTCAGATTCTTCAATGCTTATTGCTTTCAAAGGAAGATATTCAACTGTAATTTCAACAGTCTTAGAAATATCTTCGTAAGTTCTAGACTTTACTATGATATTAGCCTTTCCTTCTTTTAAGCCTTTAATTAAGCCATCACTATCTATAGTAACGATGTTCTCATCTTCAGAGTACCAATATAAATCAGGATTTGTAGCATTTTCAGGAATTGGAGTGAAAGTAAGTTTTTCTTCATCTTCAAACCAAATATCTAAAAAGTCCCCCCCGTAAATTCCTGTTAATGGAACACTTTCGTTTATAACGGATACATTACAGATTGCGCTAAGGTTTGTTCCTTCAATCGTCGCGCTTATTGTCGCATCGCCTATCGCAACAGCATTTACAACTCCATCATTAGATACAGTTGCAACGCTTTCATCGCTACTTGCCCATACTACAGTCTTATTTGTCGCATCTTCAGGAATGACTGTTGCAACTAAAGCGAAACTATTTTCTCCGCTTAATGCTAATGTAATGCTATCTTTATTTAAATTGATTGAGTTAGCTGAAATATTTTTTACAACCGTAATATTTATTTCAGCTTTCTTATCTGGGCTAGAAACGCTTTCTGCTTTTACTACAGCACTTCCTTCTTTTATGCCTTTTATTAAACCATCTTCACTAACGCTTACGATACTCTCATCGCTGCTTGTCCAAGCTATATCTTTATTTGTCGCATTTTCAGGAAGGACTGTAACATTTAATTTAACTTCATCTCCCTCTGCTATCCTTATATCTGATTGATCTAAAGCAACAGACTCAACATTTATAACACTTTCAGGTGCAGGGCATGATGATAGAAGCAAACATAAAACACATACAGCAATATTAAAAACACACTTAAATCCCTTTTTGTATTTTTTCATTCAGTACCCCTTTTTAAATATTAGTGTAATAATCGCCTTTATATATGCCATCATCAATTCTTAAATATTTTATTCCATTTAATGCATTGTTACTTCCAAACCAAAATGTAAAAGATGATGTTTCATGATAGCTAGGAGCAATAGAATAGATTTTAACTTCTGTTAAATTCTCAATTTGATATCTATCCTCTATAGCAGAATATTGCGTATCATCAATTGTGAAAGTGCAAGTCCTTCTACTTCTCATATTGCTTTTACTTTGCTCGCTCTTTAAGTAATCTAATTCTTCTTGCCAAGAATTATCTGTTTCGCTATTAGCTTCATACTCAACTCCGTCAATTGTTAAAGATGTAAGCTGAGGCATCCATGAAGAAGCTGTAAGAATATAATTTTCAACTACGATCGATCCTTCTTTTACTGTACTTAGAGTATATGAGCTTAAATCATCTCCCATTTCATAAGTAATTCTATAAGCGTAACCGTCTTTAAATTCTCTAAAGACTGTCATAAGAAGTTTTCCGTCTTTGTCATATGACTCTAGAAAAGATGCGCCGTCTATTACTTCTATATTAGTTCCTCTGCTAATACTCTCCAATTTACTGACATTTTCATCTTCTATGAGATCGCAGTCGTTCATACTTGGATGAATTATCGCTTCGATTCTCTCTGGAAGTCCAAGTTCTGTTTCAGGCGCAGGAGGATTTGTTCCTCCTGGATTCGACATTCCACCATCACATGCGGTAAGAACTAAAAGGAAACAAATAAATACTGTAAGAAAAACTTTTCTCATACTACCTTCCCGATTTAAAATTATAGATAAATAATACCCCCCCCCATTAACATTGTCAAGAAAAAGCTTTCCTATTCTCAAAATATTCTTGTTATTATTTAATGAATATGCATTTCTTATGCATAAAAGAGAGCCGCTGCTACAAAACAACGGCTCAAAAAAAATTGACCTTTTCCCCCCACTTAGTAGACGCTATCAAGTATTTTTAGAATATCATCAAGATCTGCAGAACGAGGATTTACAATTAACGCTCCGTCATCAATCGCCTTATTGGCAATCTCTGCAAAGTCAGATCTTTTCACACCTCTTTCACTAAGGCGAGTTGCAATAGGAGCGACTTTCTTCACTTCCTTTATGAAATTCTCAACAGTCCTGATTGCCTCTTCGGCTCTGTCTTCTTCTTTTGTGCTTGCATATTTTTCAGCCCCTGCAAGATATAAAAGAAGCTCTGCATAATCTTTTTTAGCTTTTTCCTTGTTATATCTCATGCACTCAGTTAAGAGAATCGTCATAGCTTCTCCATGTGCAACAGAACAGACTCCTCCAACGCTGTGTCCTATAGCATGGACAATTCCTACCATGCTGTTTGAAAAAGATGCGCCAGCAGCATATGATGCGATAGCCATGTTAAGCCTTGCAGTCTTGTCTTTAGGTTTATTTATAGCCTGTAATAAGTTCTCCATTATAAGCTTAATCGCAATCGTTGAATAAATCCTGCTGATTGGATTCTTCTGAAGGCATGAGTAAGCTTCAATAGCATGAGTCAGGGCATCAAGACCAGTTAGAGCAGTGATCCTGCTTGGCATCGATTCAAGAACCCTTACATCTAGAACTGCGATATCAGGGAGAAGAAACGGGGAAATAAATTCAAGTTTTACTTTTCTCTCCTCGTTTTTAATAACTGCAACCGCTGTTGCCTCGCTTCCAGTTCCGCTTGTAGTAGGAATTGCGACAAAAGGAACGTTCTGCCCCCTTTCCATCATCTCGCAGCCTACATAACTCATGATGTCCTTTCCGCCTTGGCTTATCAGCATTCTAAGCCCTTTAGCCGTATCAATTACAGATCCGCCGCCAAGTGCGATTATTCCATCTGCATTAACCCTTCTATATTCTTTTGAAATCTCGTTTACAACCTCAATAGAACTGTCTAAAGGAATTGAAGAATAGACTGAAGATACCTTTAAATCCCCTTTTGCTAAAGCCCCTTCAAGAATTTTTAACGTACCAATCTTTACAAGAATCTCGTCTGTCAAGATTATAGGCCTTTTAGATCCAAGAAGTGCAAGCTCTGGAGCAATATTCTCTAATGCATAGTCCCCCGATAGGAGTTTTGCTGAATTTACAAATTCAAAATACATGATTAAAACCCTAACAATACCATTCTATAAACAGAAAGCGAACTTCTCTCTTTCTTAGGAAGGCTACGTAATATCCTCTTACTCATTATGCTTGGGAAAAGATAACTCTCTGCAAGATCTATAATTCTTACAAGCGCCATCGCCTCCCTTATATCACCCTTTAGTGCAAAGCGATGTTCTGAATAAGCACGGCTTAACCCAATGCATCCAGTAAAAACAAGGAATGCGGAATCGATGCTCTTAAATCTGATCTCGATATCATAAAAGGCACTCTCTTTTACTTTTATAAGCCTTCCATTTTCTTTCTTTATTATGAGCCCATCTCCCTTGCTGTTTAACGTTATTTTTATGCAATAGCCATCAGTGAAAGAACTGAATTCCTTCTTGATTCTACTCTCTTTCCTAACTAGTGTTTTTAGCGCCCTGTAAAGGACTAAAAGAACAACTTGGCATGTCTTAGTTTTAAGAAAAGTTTTCATAAGTTTTTATATGACACAATTTACATAAACTGTCAATTATGACAGATTGCCATTTTCTGTAATATCAAAACTTATTTTGTTAAGAGAATAAAATGGAGCTGCATATTTCTAAACAGCTCCGTGAAGAATTAATCAAAGCACTATTTTGCTTTTGCTTTAACCTTTTTCTCCTGACTTTCCTTCCAAATCTCATCTGCAACCGGCGCCCATTTATCAGCTTTTTCATGGCACTTCTCACACAGTTCGTCCACGTCTTCCTTATTCTGAAGATCCGTAGATACGGCTCCGCTCTGATGTACAACATTTGCAAGAGCTCCGAAGTTATCAAGAAGAGGACATGGGCGCAGATGGTTCTCATTGTACGGTTGATGAGCCTTATATCCCTTGAACAGAGGACTCTGAAGAGCTTCTATTATTGTTTTTTCTCTAATATTGCTATCGGAATAATGGATGAATGCACACGGTTCCATATCGCCATTAGCATTGATATGGAAATAATACCTACCTCCTGCGACGCATCCTTTTACATACTCGCCATCATTCCAGAAATCCATAGCAAATATAGGTTTCGTCTTCCTGTAAAGCCTTACCTTTTCGTACATGAACTTCCTCTGCTCGGCAGATACCATCAATGATGTCGGAGATCCAACGCCTACAGGCATGAACGTAAAGAGCCAGCAGAACTTAGCTCCCATGTCGATCATCCAGTCAAAGTACTCTTCAGATCCGATTACATTTACGTTCGCACTTGTATAGCAACATGAAACTCCGAATGGAAGTTTGTGTTCTTTCAATATCTTCATTGCCTTGCAAACTTTCTCGTATGTTCCCTGGCCTCTTCTTGAATCTGTTGCCTCTCCAAAGCCTTCAACGCTTATGGCAGGGACGAAGTTCTTCACACGAAGCATCTCATCAGCAAAAGCCTCATCAATCAAAGTTCCGTTAGTAAATGCGCTGAACACGCAGTCATCATGTTTCTCGCACAGCCTTATGATATCGTTCTTTCTTACCAGAGGCTCTCCGCCTGAGAAAAGGAAGAAGTAGATGCCAAGCTCATTTGCCTGCGTAATTATGCTATCTAGTTCTTCAAAGCTCAGATTAAGCTTATTACCATATTCTGCAGCCCAGCATCCGTTGCATTTCAAATTACAAGCACTCGTCGGATCGATAAGGATCGTCCATGGAATGTTGCAATTATATTTTGAAACAAGATCATCATGCTTTACTTTCCAGCCGTAGAATGCGTTGACGATGAAATTAGTGAAAAGAGTCTTTCTTACCTCATCGTCAATATCGGTATAAAGGCTCTTTAAAAGGATATTCCAGTTGTTATCCTTATCTTGAAGATACTTTTTTATGGTATCAAGCTGAACAGTCTTAGGAGCAAATTTCTCTACCAAGCTAATCAGCTTAGGGATATTGGTTTCCGGATCCTTTTCCAAATATGACAGAGCTGTCTTAAGCCCTAATTTTGTAGCACTTTGTGTAATGTTCATGAGAAGAATTTAATATGATGTTTTTCCATAGTAAATGAAATTTTTATTTTCTTCCTATGATTTTAGACAGATTTTACATCTTTGTCTAAAATTTACTGCCTACACTTTTCATTGTAACTGGGATTAACAGATTGAGGATATTTTCGAACACAACGACTACTTAAAATGGCATCCATGCTCGTATCAATAAAATCGAGTATATCCTTTTTCTCTATTACATTTACAACATCATCGTTTTCAATTCGTGAGAAAAAATAACCGATGAACCCATATGTTAAAAACATCTCAATCTTATGTCTCGTAGAATCATCGATAAAAAACTCATTTGCCTTTGCATCAATGACATCATCAACAACAGGAACAACCAGAATATTAAGAAAAGTCATGAAAGTCTTACTGTCTATCGTCTTATAGGCATTGATAATTATCGGAGCTTTCTCTCTTATGAGATTTCCAAGATTTAAAAGCTTTTCATCCCAAGAGAGTTTCTTATCCTCGCAATCCTTCATGAAGTCTTGAACTTGGCGTTCAGAATACCATTTCAAAAGGTCATACACATTCTTAAAATGGTAATAGAAAGTCTGTCTGTTGACCCCAGCCCTTTTAGTTATGTCACTGACGGTAACATCTGAAAAGCTTTTTTTGTACAACAAATCGTCCAATGCCATTCCTAATGCTATCTTAGTGAAATCTGACATATGTGCTCTCCAAGATCAGTATAACAGAAAAGAATTAATTTTTCCTAGCAAAAAAGGAAGGAGAGGACAGAGCCTCCGCCTTCCTATGCTGCTTCTCTTCATATTCTTTAATGCAAAAAAGTACTATTTCGTTCACTTTTTTGTGCCACTTCTTTAAAAAATTTCTCAAATTAGCTAAATTTGCTCTCATGAGAGACAATTCTTGCATCACAATTCCAGGATCAAAAAGCCAAAGCATAAGGGCTCTTCTTGTCGCATCTTTTGCACGAGGAAAGTCAAAAATCATCAATCCGTTAATTTCTCAGGATACGATTTCAACAGCAAACGCATTAAGAAAGCTGAATGTAAAAATAGATTACGTTGAAAAAGAGAATGCAATATATGTAGACTCAAGCAGACTTGCAGAAGGCAGCGAGGAAATAGTCCTTGATATGGGAAACAGCGGAACAGGAACTTACCTTCTCCTAGGGCTTGCCGCCTCACTTGGGATTGAGGTCAAATTCATAGGAGATGAAAGCCTTATGAGCCGCCCTATCGGACCTCTTGCAAAAGCCTACAGAGATCTTGGCGCATATGTAGAGGATAATGAGGGCTATCTTCCTCTTACTATAAAAGGACCTCTAGAAGGTGGAAAAGTATCTATAGAATGCAAAAGCAGCCAGTATCTTTCAAGCCTTCTTTTAGCAGCTGTTTTTTCTTCAGGAGACACAGAAATAAACTGTCCTCTTTTATATGAGAAACCTTATGTTTCAATAACGCTCTCCTGGCTTGATAGTCAAAACATCGATTATACAATCAGCCATGATTATCTAAACAGCTATGTAAAAGGCGGACAGCACTTTGCAGCAGGGACATTTCATGTATCAGGAGATTTTTCTTCTGCATCTTTCTTTTTCGTTCTTGCGCTAATACATGGCAAAACGCTAAAACTCTTAGGGCTAGATAAAAACGACCCGCAAGGAGACAAAAGAGTATTGGACGTCTTAAAAGAGATGGGGGCTGAATACGCATACACTCAAGACGGAGTGACAATAAAAGGGCCTGAAGTAATAAAGGGCGGTTCGTTTGATATCAACGACATTCCAGACGCGCTACCGATCTTAGCCGTAGCCTCACTCTTTGCAGAAAGCGAAGTGAAGCTTTACAACGTCGCCCAGGCAAGGATAAAAGAGACTGATAGAATAAAAGCCATGAGGGAAGAGCTTGAGAAGGTCGGAGCGCACATCTATGAGCTAGATGACGGCCTTATCATAAAGCCGAAGGCAAAACTGCATGGAGCAAAAGTATCGGGAAGAAAAGACCATAGGATAATCATGGCATTATCAATACTTGCTACGAAGGTCGATGGAATCGAGATCGACGACACGAAATACGCAGACGTAACATTTCCGAACTTTTTTTCTTTATTAGGAGAATTAAATGACTAACATCGTATATAGCGGAGAAAAGAGCAAGAAAGCAAGCGGACATCTAAATGGCAGCCTGCTAGATGCGAAAAAGAATGAAAGCATAGATCCGGATTGCGACATTCTTTCCTTTGTAATTGACAACAAGGGATCGTCTCTACCTCTTTCCATAGAGAACTATATCAACACTGTCGTAAAAGAAAGAGATAATAAGGGCCTCGGATACATATATGCGATTTTTTTAGACGGAAAAGGAATGAGAGGGGCTGCAAACAGGCTTAACACGGTACTTGAGCATGCCGGATGCATACTTTCCTATTACAATAGCATTGATAACATTCAAAGCGCATTAAAAGACATAGATAAAGAGGAATTCAATCTCAGTAGCAACGGCTTAATATACCGTCTTATAAAAAGAAGAGTAAAAGCATATGACGATACGGAGGAAGCATGAGTTTCAATTTTGACAACGCAAAGGATAGAAGAAATACTGACAGCGTCAAATGGGATGAGAACGCAATAGAGTCAATTTGTTCAAACAGGAATGCCGAACCATTCTGGGTTGCAGACATGGACTTTGAAAGCGACGAGCATATAAAAACCGCCGCATTAAAAGAAGCAGAGTTCGCAGTTTTCGCATACCCTAAAGAAGATAACATCACAGCATCGTTTGCTTCTTGGGCTTTAAAAAGGCACTCATGGAAAATAGATGAAGAGAAGACTGTATTTGTAAACGGACTATTGCACGGAATCGGGCTAGCAATCGATCTTTTTACAAAAGAAGGCGACAAAATCCTAATTCCAAGTCCGACATACCGCCCATTCAGAGAAATGTGTGCAGACAGCTTTAGAGTGATGCTCGATCTTCCCCTTGATAAGAATAGCGACGGAACGTTCTCTTTTAATATCGACGCTTTCAAAGAGAAAGCCAAAGAGGCCTCTATGATACTGTTCTGCTCTCCGCACAACCCTTCTGGCATCGTATTCGGAGAATGTGAACTTGAAGAAGTTCTAAAATGCGCAAAAGAGCTAAACATCCCTGTTGTTTCAGATGAGATTCATGCAGACCTATGCCACAGTAAAAAAACACATATCCCTATGGGGAAGGCAAATGAAAAGATCGGCGCCGATGTAATCACGCTGATGGCGCCGTCAAAGACATTTAATCTCGCAGGAGAGCATGCATCATTCGCTGTTTTTTCAAACGATGAAATGCTCGAAACATATAAGAGAAAACAAAGGGCGCTCAGAGTAACCAGCCCAGGGTATACAATTAAACGCCTCTTAAAGACTGCATACGATTACGGTTATGATTACAACAAGGCGCTTTGCGAATATCTGGAAAAAACCGTGGACGAAATAAAAGCATATCTGAAGGACAACATAAACGATGTAAAACTTTCGAATGCAGATGCGTCTTTCGTAGCCTTTTTGGACTTCTCTGCATATTACGACAGAATAGAGCAGAAAGTAAAAGAAAATCCAGAGCGTTATAAGCTAGCCGCAGGAGGAGGAGTTCTATCGACATTCTTCGGAGTCGATGCCTCTGTTTGCATGAACGACGGCACATGGTTCGGACCTGAATACAAACAATATGTAAGACTGAATTATGGAACAAGCAGGGAGAGAGTCCTCTCCGCTTTAAAAAGAATTGCATCAGCTGTCAGAGCTCTATAATATTCCCCGACTTATCTATAAATGGCGTAAGCTTCATGTTTCTTAAAAACAGTAGCGCGCCATAGCATTTTTTATTATAGATGCTCTCGGCAGCCTTGATATAAGAGAGGATTTGCCCCCTATGATAAGATGGGTTTTCTTCTCTGTCAGTCTTATAATCTATAACCAGATTGTACTCATCTCCTTCAATTAGCAGATCGATTGAGCCTTCAATTAAAATATCGCCTTCGCTATCATAGAACCTGAGTTCAGTGAAAAACTCTCTGCCTTTTAAATAAGTGTTATAAAAAGAAGATGATTTGAAATCGTCTATTATGGCAAGATTGGCTTTATTAATTACATCTAATTCTTTATCACTTAAATTGTTACTTTTAAAGTTAGGAATGCTAACTTTATTCAAATAGCACTCCAAAGACTCATGTACATAACTTCCAAAGTCGCTGTAGAGGCCTCTGTCTTTGAGAATATCATCAAGTCCGCCTTTAAAGTCGTTAAGCTTTGGGAATGATCCGTCATAGCCATAGTTCTCATCATTCTTATGGCTGAATTCTTTAGCACCAATTCCGTAATGCAAATACTCGCCCCTTTCAACAGTCTCTTTTTCATAATAAGCTTCAAACGAATTGGGACTTTCCCATTTTCGTTCTATCTCATCTTCCTTCAGAGATTTAAATGTGATTTTTTCCACATTGCCATTATTTATTACAGTTTCCGATAGAAGCGAACAGAAGCTGCCGTCTTTTACCTTATTTCCGCTTGCAATCATAACTAGATGGTTTTCTGCTCTAGTAAGGGCGACATACAAAAGCCTTTTGTTCTCTGCATCTTCCCTTCTCTTCTTATAGCTTTTAAACGTATCTTTAAGCCCTTTTTTAATGCTTAAATCAAGGCATATTAATTCTGGGTTTCTGCTTATTAAAAGATTTCCGCCATCTTTCGCTCTTCTCTCCATGTTCGTACCGGCAAGAATGACTATCGGAAATTCGAGTCCTTTTGACTTATGGATGTTCAAAAGCCTGACTCCACCTTCGTTAAGCCTTAAAAGCTCCACATCGAACTTTAAAGACGATCCGTTATTCTTCTCAAGAAACTTATAGAAGCTAAATAGATCTTCCCTGCTCTTTGCCTCATGCCACAGATACTCATAGTGTTCTTTATATGGAGAGAGGCTGAGCTTCGATTCTATGTAGCTGCTATAGCCTGATTCATAATAAAGGCGATCTAATATCTTCTCAGCGCTAAGACGCCCGACCTGTTCTTTCAAATCCAGATAAAACGCCCTGACGCTCTCCATCTTCTCCTTCTCTTCTTTACTAAGCTTAGCAGTATGCGTAAAAGGCTCTCCTATAAGCTCTTCAGACAAAAGCGCATCCTTTATCTCATATAATGAGTTATCGCCAAGTCTTACAAAAGGAGATCGAAGCACATTAAGATAGCTCTCTTTATCCATTGGGAAAATTAAAAGGGAAATGAAAGACAGCATGTCAGATGAGATTGCTTCCGTCGTAATTGAATTGCTAGATACGACAGTATATGCAATCCCCTCTCGTCTTAAAACCTTCTCAAGCGGCAACTGGCTCTTGCTCGTCCTATAAAGTATTGCAATATCATCGTAAGTTGCATGCCTTAACCCTTTTTTATCAGGAATTAAGAAATCATCAGACTCAATAATAGTCTTGATGTACGTTGCGATAAACTCCGCCTCGTTCTCAGCACTGTTTAAAAAATCATCATCACTATCTTTTAAAGACGATGCCGATTCATCCCCGTTAAAAAACGCATCAAGCTCATCTGACAAGGCAAAAACAATCTTGCTCTTTACTTTCTCACCTCTCGATAGGACACCAAAGTACTCTGCCTCATAATTAGATGAAGAGCGTCCTTTCTCATTCAAAAAGAACCTTTCATTTAGAAGATCAGAAAAAGGCTTATCCTCCTTTTTAAGTATCGAAGGGAACGCAAAATTAAAGAAGGAGATCAACTCAGGCTCAGATCGGTAGTTTTCGCTCATAGAGAGATTTACCCCACCTATTGCTCTCATCTCATCCTTAAGAGAATTAAATACGGAAACGTCAGCGCCGCGGAAGGCGTATATGCTCTGTTTGTCATCCCCTACAAAAAAGAGCTTTCTATTGTCTAAATCCTCTTTTAAAGGGACTCCAAGATTATTCAGTTCCTCTTTCTCACTTAGAATATAGAGCAAGTTTCTCTGATCTTCCGAATTGTCCTGAAATTCATCAATCATTATGTATTTAAATTTTCTTTTGTAATAATTTCTTACATCCCTATTCTCTTTTAAAATCGTAAGAGCAAGATCCGAAATATCAGAAAACGTAAGTTTACCTAGCCTTCTCTTCTCACTATTTACAGTTTTTGCAAAAAGAGAAAAGGCTTTGAAATAGGAAAGGTCTGAGGCTCTGTTTTCAGCAATAGAAATAAGTGTCTGACATATTGGCCTCCATCTGTCTTTTACCGCATTAATAATTAAAGCGTATTTTTCGCCTTTCAAACCTACAAGGCTTATATCGTTTAAGTCTGAATACCTTTTCTCTTCAAGAGCCTTTAATACGTTATAGATGTTATTCTCATTATCCTCTCTGAATATCTTAATATTCATTCCAGGCGTTCTAAGGGAAATAATATCATTTAAGACCCCTATTCCATAATCATAAAAAAAGTTTTCAATCCTATCTAGGAATGATATAAATCCTAATTTTTCTTTTTCTTCATCTAAATCGGATAGAACCGTAATACTATCTGCAATCTTAGAGAAAATTTGCGAAGAGACATCTTCTGGATTAAAAAGGAGAGAAAGAGGAAGCAGATCGTCTTTATGTTTTTCAAAAAGTCCTCTTACTGTATTTTCAATAAGTTCTTCAAACTCATCCTGATCAAGAACCTCGAAGTCTTTAGATATTCCGTATCGAGGACAGTCAGTTCTTGCAATTTCATTTGAAAAAGAATCAAGAGTGGAGATATATGCTGATGCGAATCTCTTCATTTCAGCTTTTATGTTATCATCATTATCCTCTATCGATTTTAAGAGGTTGAAGATTCTTTCATACATTTCGCTTGCCGCTTTCTTAGTAAATGTAAGAGTTAGAATTTCATCTACATGAGCACGCCCTTCGAGGACAAGGCGAAGGAATCTGTAAGAGAGAACTGTAGTCTTTCCGCTTCCAGCACCTGCAGATACGACTGTAGCAACATTACTATTTACCACTTCCATTTGGGACAACGACAGTTTTCTTTCACTGCTTGATAAGAATTCGTTAAATGTCATCTTACAAAGAACCTCCTTCTGCATAGCCCTTTTAAAGAGCAGCTCTTGCAACTTGACTCTGTATTAACACCATGAAAATCACCTGCATTCATAGAACTTATCGACTCATCAATTAACGCCTCAAGCTCTTCATCTTCTAACAGTTCTTTCTTGCTGCTTATTCTTCCATCTTTAATTAAAGCGTAAGAGGCATCAAAAACATTAATACCGTATTTCTTTTTATAAAGGTAGCTATATATATCGAATTGAAGACTATCTTTTGGCGCGTTTTTCGTCTTGAAGTCAATAAGACTTACGGAGTCGTCGTACTCGACAACACAATCTATAAAGCCTTTAAATGGATAAGATGCAATCGATCCATCTATTTGCTCTTCCGTCCTTATTCTTCCCATCTTCTTTTCAACAGCGTCTATAACCTTGATGAGCCCATCTGTATATGTTGCTTTAATATAGACCTTCATCTCATCGCTTAATGCTTTGAAGTCGCTTCTTGCATCAATGACCTCCATATTTCTATCGATGACTTTCCTTTTCTGCCAGAGTGAGAGAAGATAGTCCAATATATTGACAACTTTTTCACTAAGAGAACTATTATCATGTTCATCTTTAAAATAAAGTTCTATGGCCTTATGAAGAATATTTCCGATTTCAAAGTATGGATAGCTATCAACCTTATAATCCCTGTTTCTACTAAGATTTAAAATATAGTTCGCATAATATGAAAACGGACACGCAAGATAGCCATCTATCTGACTTACGGAAAAATTCCATGAAGGAGGGAAATTCACAGCAATTTTTAATTTAGAAGCCACATCCTCTTCGCTCTTTTTCAAAGCAAGAGACTTATCTTTTGCAGCTAGAAAACCTTTTTGTGTTATCGGATAGAGATCGTAATCAAGACTTTTATCTTTTAAGATCTTATGTTCGTTTTCGATCGCATCCTTTAACATAGAGGCCTTCTCTTTACATTTGAAATCCGTCAACGGAAGCGTATATCCATTATAAGTATTGTTTGACGCCGAATAGATGACATTATCAGAAGTCTCTTCATAGAGAGTCATCAGATTCTTTGTGATGTCAATCTCAATCCTCTCATCTGCAAGTTCATAATCAGAGAGATAACTTATATTTTTCTTTATAAGCCTTGCTTCGCTCTCATTCAATGCAATTACGTATCTCTTGCTAAAATGCAATCCTACATCAAGGGAAAGAGGATATACTCTGACTCCGTCTGCCCTGTCTCTAGAAACATAGATTGAATTCTGTTCAGCTTTTAGAAAAAGCGGATAGAGCCTCTCTTTTTTCACAAGAAGTCCGGCATCTCTGAATTCTTTAACCCTCTCAGAAAAAGAAATCAAGCGATCCATCATATATGACGAGACTCTCTCATCATCTTCGTTATTAGAAAACTGGCCATCATCTAAAAGCTTTTCAAAAAGGCTTTTTATCTGGTTGATTAAATAATCCGGATCGCTTGTTTCATTGATTGATACAACATAGTGTTCAAGATCATGGTAAATCTCTTTCACATCCGCCGCTCTATACCTGTTGTCATCTCCTCTTTTCTTTATCCCCATCGATATTGCATTAAGGATAAATCTTCTTGCATCATCCCTATATCTGAATGGATAAGAAGACGATAAAAAGAATTTTTCAAGACTCTCAAGATCGAAGTCGGTATCGTAAATGTCTTTTAAATCTTTAAAAATCCTTGAAGCAGGACTTTCAAGGGCGCTTTTTTCTTTCATAAAAGACAGAGGAAGGTCTAAAAGATAAGAATCCCTCTCTAAAAACGGCCTTAGCCGTTCATACGCAGCTGTCGTTATAGCAATCTCATCAAGAGTAAAACCGCTTTTTACATCCTCTTTTATGGATAAGAGCGTGTTTCTTATCTCCATCTTCTCATTTTCATAAAGATAAAGAGTATCCAGCTCATTCTTTTCTCTATGGAATATCTCGATATTTTTCTTATCTCTCAGCGCATTATAAAAACTTAGCATCGCCAAATTCTCTTCGGCAAAAACAAGCACGTATTGCTTAGAGCTTTTGCACTCACGACTCTGAACATATGCAGGCTCATAGTAAGATGTTTTTTCTAAAAACTCATCGTACTTCTGTTTTATAAAAGAAACATCCTTTTCTGCTTCTTTGTTTATTCTTCCCTCATCTTCTAGTTCAGCAAGCGTCGATGCAATATAATAGACCATCCTCTCTTTAAGCTCTTCATAGCTGTTATCAGGGATGAAATAAGCAAGCCTGTCCGAATAGTTTTCTACAAGATCTTTCGAGAACAAAAGACGCGTGATGCTATCTGAAGCCTTCATGCCTTCATCGATCGCAAAATACTCTTTCTTAAAAGTATCGAATGCAATAACAGATGAAAAGGCAATCGCTTTTTTTCGATCTTTAACATAGCAGCTCATAAGACTTCGTGCCGCCATTTCCGATGGAAGAACCAGAGTTTTCTGAGTTTCAATTAGATCATATAATGCGTTATAGAGATCGTTCATACCTTATATAATAGCCAAAAATCATTCTTCATGATATTTTTTTATCGTGCGAATATATTATACTTTATTACTTATTCTATCGGCACTCCTTTCTCTTGTTGCGGTGCCAACGATTGCATATATCATGATTCCACAGGACGGGGGGAATCTAACATATCTATCTCTGATGATAAGCTATCCGATTTCGCTATCTTTAATAGCATGGGCTCTAAAGAAGAGCGGAAAAATAAGACTTAAAGACATATACGGGAAAATAGACTACAATCTAATTGCAATTATATTCATCGCTACTATAATCCTAAGTTCCGTTTTCTCTTTTGCAGAAGGAAACATTTTTTTTAGCGAGAGAGACGGTTTAGAAGTGCTAGCATCTGCAATAATCAGCTTTGCATTCATTCCGCTTCAATGTTTTACAGAGGAGTTCATATTCAGAATCCTATTTCAAAAAGCTATGCTGAAAGATTCATTTAAAAGCAGCATTCCAAGTAAGGCTATCGCACTTGTTTTATCCTCTGCAATATTTGCGTCATTACATCTGTTTAATAGCGAAGCATTGCTATTTAACAGCACATTCTCGTCTTTCTCATACTACTTTCTCTCAGGCGCATTCTTATTCGTTCTTACATATATCGAAAAGGGATATAACGCAGCATTCTCATACCATACGGCAAACAACTTATTCATATCGGTTTTCCTTAGCAGAGAAGGATCTAACACGATACCAAGCTCATCGATTTTCGTAACAAAAAGTAACTTTAATGCAAATTTTGCTTTTTTATCTTTAGTATCAGCTATAGTTATTACATGCGCTATAGTGCTAGCATACACAAAGGCAAGGAGAGAGCAAATTGACGAAAAAGAGCAAAAAGAAGAAAATTCTTAGAAAGATTGTAATCCTGTTAATTTTAATCGTAATTCTTTTCATCGCAATGTGTTTCGTAACGAAGAACGTAGATAGCGGTTCTTCGATATCTGTTGAATCGGGACTTGAAAACCTTGAGCTGCCAAAACCGATAGACGGAGAGCAGATAATAAGGCATACAGGATACACTCTTTCATATAATGAAGAGGCCGAACAGCCAAGTTACGTCGCATATGAGCTTACAAGAGCTGAAGTTCTTACACAGAACGTAGAGAGAGACGACGACTTTAGAGAAGACCCGATGGTCTTAAGCAAATCAGCAGAGCTAAGCGACTACAGAGGATCAGGCTATGACCGGGGACATATGGCGCCAGCTGCTGACTTCAGATGGTCATCTGAGGCTATGAGCGATACTTTCTACCTATCAAACATGAGCCCGCAAGATCCATCATTCAACAGGGGCATATGGGCAGATTTAGAGGCGGCTGTCAGAGTTATGGCTTATGAAAACGATGGACTGTATGTCGTAACAGGTCCTGTTTTAACAGACGGTCCATATGAAACAATAGGTAAGAATGAAGTTGCAGTTCCAAAGAACTATTATAAGGTACTGCTCGACTACAAGGAGCCGGATGTTAAGGCAATTGGATTCTTACTGCCAAACGAAGGATCATCAAAGAGTCTTGAAAGTTTTGCAACAACAGTAGATGAAGTTGAACGCGTTACCGGAATAGATTTCTTTACAGCCCTCCCTGACGATCAGGAAGAAGAGATTGAAAGTACTCTAAACCTCTCAAAATGGTCGATGAGAACGAGTCTGCCAGAGTCTGCATATAGCGAGGATGCAGGAGAGATAGAGTACGTAAGCGGCAGCCAGGAAAATGAAATCCTAAGTAAGATACTGATGCTCTTCACAGAACTCAAAGAGAGCATATTCGAGTATACAGGTACAGAGGATATTGCAAGAAAACTAGGCCTTCTCTAGCATGGTTACTTTTAAGTAACTTTATAACATAAAAGAAATTACTTTACTTTTCTTTTCGCTTTTGCTACTCTTTTTCATATGAGCAGAAGCGAAAAGATAGAATTTTTAATTAAAGAGCTTGAAAAAGAGAACGACACATCATTCCTGGCCCTACTAAAAAGCGATAGAAGAACATATCTCAGGGCATTGATGAACATTACAATGCCAGTAAAGCTCAGTGATGATTACTACAGGACAGAATACGAACTATTAAAGGAAGAATCTGAAAACAGACCCCTTTTAAAAATAGGAGACTCATCGCCCTCTCCCATAAACAATCGCATGGCACTGCTAAAAGGCGATATAACATGCGTAGAGATAGATGCGATCGTAAATGCAGCAAACACTTCGATGCTCGGCTGTTTTCATCCCTTGCATAACTGCATAGATAACATTATCGGATCAAGAGCAGGGCTTGCATTAAGAAAAGAGCTTTTAGATCAGCTAGACAGAGAAGGAATAAAAGAGGACAAAGAGGGAAAAGCAAGGCTTACAAAAGCCTATGCACTGCCGTCAAAATACATTATCCATACTGTCGGTCCGATCGTGCTTGATCATAGTCCAAGCAAAGAAAATGAAGAAACACTTTCATCATGTTACATGGAATGTTTGAAAAGATTAAAAAAAGAAGGTGGAAAATCTATTGCGTTTCCAACAATATCTACAGGCGTTTTCGGATATCCCAAAGATATGGCTGCAAAAGTTGCGATAAAGGCCGTACAAACATTCTTAGAAAGTGACGATACATTAGAAAAAGTTCTTTTTATTGCATTTGAGGATGTCGATTATGAAATTTATAAGAGAGAACTTGAACTTAACTGACGCAATAAAAAACTCAGATAAAATCGTAATCGGAGCCGGTGCGGGCCTTTCTACCTCAGCAGGTCTTACGTATGATGGCTTTAGATTTCAAAAGTACTTCTTCGATTTCATTGAGAAATATTCTTTTGACAATGCCTATTACGCAGGCTTTTATCCTTTTAAAAAATCTGAAGAAAAATGGGCGTACTGGAGCAGATACATCTACATAAACCGTTACGAAAGCTGTCCTAATGACACATATTCGATTCTTTACGACATAATAAAGGACAAAGATTATTTCGTATTGACTACAAATGTGGATCATATGTTTCAGCGATCAGGATTCGACAAGGACCGCCTATTTTATACCCAAGGAGATTATGGCCTTTTTCAGTGCAGCATCCCATGCCATAACTCGACATATGACAACGAAAAAACAATTGAGAATATGCTTTTAAGCCAGGGATTTGAAATAAGCGAAAGCAAAGATCTCTTAATTGCAAGAAACATAAGGATGGAAATAGACAAAGACCTAATACCACGCTGTCCGAAATGCAATAAAGAAATGAGCATGAACTTAAGAGCAGATGATACTTTTGTCGAAGACGATGGATGGCATGAGGCACTAAAGAGATACGAAAATTTCCTAACAAGCGCAAAAGGCAAGAGGATTTTATATCTGGAACTAGGAGTCGGAGCAAATACTCCGGGAATAATAAAATACCCATTTTGGAGAATGACATATAACGATAGAAATGCTGTCTACTGCACCATAAACAAAGGAGAAGCATTCGTTCCAAGCGAAATAAAAGAGCGCTCTATTGCAATAGAGGACGACATAGGATCTGTTTTAAAGAGAATGCGGGCAGAAAACAAAAATCAGTGATAGACAAGTAAGAATAATTGCTTTACAAGTTCAAATGAATATTGTAAGCTTACTTAGGCTTGCCCAAGTGGCGGAATGGTAGACGCGTTAGTTTCAGGTATTAATGGCTGCAAGGCCGTGCAAGTTCAAATCTTGTCTTGGGCATACTATTATTTCTTTCAATAATCATTCTATTTTAATTCTCCTTGATATCCTCTAAAAGAAAATGTACTTTATTAGCATGGTAAATTTTCTTTTTCTTGGCGAGATTGTTTCAAAACCTGGCGTAGAGGTCCTCAGGCAATCTCTTGACGATATAAAAAAACGATATGAAATCGACTACACGATAGTAAATGCCGAAGGAATGACAGGAGGATTTGGCATCGGAAAAATGCACTCGCTTCTCCTTGGAAAACTCGGAATAAACCTATCTACAGGCGGAGAGAAATTGTTTTTCAAAATAGATATGGTAGAGCACATCAAAAAGGCATCTTACATGCTGCGTCCTTTTAACATGCCGCCTGAATGTCCAGGGCGCGGATACAGAATAATAGAACTTAAAGACAGAAAATTCCTAATAGCGAACATAATTGGAAATGCTGACTTTCAAAGGGTTCATGCCCAGAACGCACTGCTCTCTGCAGATGTGCTGAAGAAGAAGGCAGAAGAGGAGAATGCAATCCTTTTAATTTTCTTCCATGCCTCTGCGACTGCAGAGAAAAACACCATGCTATACTTTTTAGACGGGAAGGCTGCGGCAGTTATCGGAACGCATACTAAAGTCCTTACTGCAGACGGTAAGATAACAGAGAACGGAACTGCATACATATCAGATAACGGAAGAGTCGGTTCTTTTTTAAGCGTAGGTGGGTTTGAACCGGAACTTGAAATAAGAAAGCTAAAAAGCGCAATGCCGATAAGAAGCAGGGAATGCTGGGAAGACCCAAGACTACAGGGGGTTGTCGTAAGCATAGACGAGTTAAGCGGAAAGGCTGTAGGAATAAAAGTATTAAACGAAAGCGTCAACCTTGATGGCAAGAGAGAAGAATGAAGAAAGAAGTTACTGTATTGAAAAAAGAGGAAGGAAAGATCTATGTCGGCTGCGACAGAGAGGCATGCGAAGGATGCAAGGGATCTATATTCTGCCAAAGAAAAGATACGAAGATTGAATTGAAAGATGAGGGAAAAGTTAAACTGGAAGAAGGGGATAAGGTCCTACTCGATCTTCCTAGCGGCAAGACGATATTCTCAGTATTCATGTCACTTGGCTTTCCGCTTCTTATGTTCCCCCTATTCTATTTCATCGCATCTTTCTTCACTTCAAGAGAACAGATTCTGTTTCTGATTTCAATTATAGGAGTTGCCATCGGATTTTTGATTTCCGCTATTTTCTTTAAAGTGAAAAAAGGAGATTATGAGCCGCGGCTTATAAAGAAAATTTGAAAAGACTACTATTTCTCTTAGCTATTATAATAGTCCTTGCCTCATGTTCTACTAAAGATGCGATAAACGATCCAGAGGACATAAGAAGAGCCGACATGGTTTTAAATAACGGCACGTTCACTCTATATAGAAACGGAGAAAATCCTATAGAATTCCAAGCGGAAGAACTTACATTCTACCGCCATGATAACAGAGCTTTGTTAAAGTCTCTAAGTTTTAGGCAAGAAGATGCAAGCGGCAACATCATAATAGATGGAAGCGCTGAATCAGGAGAGCTAGATCTCGAAAACGAGATACTGTATTTAAGCGGTAACGCGACATTGATAAGCCACAGAGACAATATGATGATAAGATCAGACGACTCTCTGAGTTTTAATGTAAACACAGAGGAAGTTGAAGCAAGAGGTAATATAAGGGTCGAAAATGAGGACTCTTCTTTCTCATCATCCGTTTTCTATGGTAATCTACTGAATATGAATTTTTCATTCTCAGAGCTGAAGGAGGCAAAGATTACAATATGAGAAAAACACTCCTTTTAACATTACTTCCAATCATTATCTGCTTCAGCTTAATCGCTGACGAGATATCATTCACATCACGCGAAAGCAGTGTCAGCTTAAGAGATGGAAGAGAACATGTAAGGCTCTCAGGAGATGCAAGCGTCAGCGTCGGCAGCCTAAGGATCAGCGCAGAGAGTATTGATTTAAACGGTAGCAACTGGTCTGTCATAGAATGCCGGGCAAGAGTTGAAATAGATGACAGCGAAAGGAATTTGAGCATAAGAACAAGCATGCTCTATTACGACAGAGAAAGCGAAAGGCTACTGATATCGTCATATCTGGAACTTGAAGACAGATCGAATGAGCTGAGTGCAAGGGCAAACCATCTTGAATACGACATGCAAAATGAAGTCCTTACACTCAAAGGAAGGGTAAGTTTTTCCAAAATAAATAATGACGATGTCATACAAGGCAATGCCGAAATGATAAGATACGACAGAGCAAACAACACGATAAGCCTGAGCGGGAATTGTTCTGTAATATATAAAGGAGACGAGTATAGGGCAGAGAGGATTGAACTCGATATAGAGCACGACAGCATAAGGCTTGAAAGTGAAATTAGGGGAACGATAAATGGATAGTCTTGAATGTATTGGACTTTCAAAATTCTACGGAAAAAAACACGTTGTAAAAGACGTGACGTTCTCCATGAAGGCTGGAGAAATCACAGGTCTGCTAGGGCCTAACGGAGCAGGCAAGACCACATCATTTTATATGATAGTAGGCTTTATAAAAGCAAATGGAGGAAAAATACTTTTAAGCGGGAAGGACATAACAAAAGACGAGATGTATAAAAGAAGCAAAGCAGGACTCGCATACCTTCCTCAGGAAGCAAGCATATTCCGTAAGCTTACGGTTGAGGAGAATATAAAATTAATCCTCCAAGAACAGCGCCTGGATAAAAAAGAGATAGAAAGAAAGCTCAATGAACTGCTTGAACGTTTTGGAATTGACCGGGTAAGAAGGCAGTTTGGCTATACGCTATCAGGGGGAGAGAGAAGAAGAACCGAAATTGCAAGGGCATTGGCTACAAGCCCTAAATTCCTTCTTTTAGACGAGCCTTTTGCTGGAATAGATCCTAAAGCAGTATTTGAAATAAAGGAGATAATAAAACAGCTTTCAGAAGACGGGATCGGGATACTTTTAACTGATCACAACGTAAGGGACACGCTTGAGATAACGCATACGTCGCATATCATATCGGAAGGTTCGATAATAGTATCTGGTACGAAAGAGGAACTCATAGAAAACGAGATGGCGAAAGAGATTTATTTCGGAACATCTTTTGAAAGTTAAGGAAAAGCCCATGGATAACAGCCTATCTCTTGAATTAAAACAACAGTTAAAGCTATCGCAGATGCAGATACAGAAACTTGAGATGCTGTCTCTAAGTTATGAGGAGCTTGAAGCTGCAATAAAGAAAGAGCAGGAAGAAAATCCATACATAGAAGTTCAGGCAGGGCGTTACAGCGCTGAAAACACTTACTATAGAGCAGATTCTTCACTAGATTACCTATCTAAATCTGATGAAGATGAGAAAGCAGGATGGCTTGAACGTGCGATAAGCGTAAAAGAAAGCCTGTACGATCATTTGAGAGTTCAAATAGAAACACTGAACATTGACAATAAGACGAAAGAAGCGGCTCTCATAATAGCATCGTCTCTAAACAGCTATGGATTTATAGATAAGCCGCTAAGCGACATACTTCCTAAAACATATTTCGACGTCTCAGAGGATGCAATTAAGGCAATTCAAAGCTTAGATCCAAGCGGGGTTGGAGCAAGAGACTATAAAGAAAGTTTAAAAATACAGCTAAAAGAGCTGTCTCTTGAAAAGAGCGACGAAGAGAAAATTTCTTACATGATCGACAATCTGGAACTATTAAAGAATTCGAAAACCGATCTGATAGAAAAGAAACTGAACATAGACAGCTATGAAGCGTCTCTTCTGCTAGAAATTCTGAAAACGCTTTCGCCCTACCCCGGGCTCAAATTCGATTCAGGATACGACTCATATATCCATCCTGATATAGCAATAAAGAAAAACCCAGAGAGCGGAGAACTTGAAATAACAGACTATGGCGACAACCTACCCGATGTCACGATTTCTGCAGATTATATTAATCTTGAAAATGAGCTTAAAGAGGATAAAAAGAAAAATAAGGAAACGCTCTCGTTTTTAAAAGCGAACAGGGAAAAAGCTGAAGCGATTGTCGATTCAATCAACATGAGGCTTACCAACCTTCATAGGACAGCACTCTACCTGATAGAAAAACAACGCTCATTCTTTGAGAACGGCATCAGTGCGCTAAAACCTGATTTACAGCAGAATCTTGCATCATATTTGAATTTATCTCAGTCTACGGTATCTAGGCTTTGTGCAAAGAAATACATTGAAACCGATTATGGAATATTCCCAATATCGTTCTTCTTCTCTTCCACAAAAGGCTTTTTAAAATCAGAAAGCGAAGAGATGAGTAAAAATGCGATTAAAGAACAAATAAAAGAAATAATCCAGAATTATGAAGGCAAGAAAGCCCCTTCTGATCAGAAGATATCTGATGCATTGAAAGAAAGAGGAATAAACATCGCAAGGCGTACAGTTGCAAAATACAGAGCTGAACTCGACATAGAATCTTCTTATAACAGAGCCTAAGCAATAGATGTCGTTTCGTTGTTTTTAAATTGTTTATTTTAAGTTTTTTCTACCAAACAAGAATAAGGCATGTTAAACTTATGTAAAGATATACATTTTTCATAAGGAGGAACGTATATGAATCTATCAATAAGAGGTATAAACTACGTACCAAGCGAAGAGACGAAAGATTTCATCGACAAAAAGCTTAAAAAACTCTCTTTTGCAGATGATTATCTACACGATCTCGACATCTCCATCAAAAGAGAGACAAAAGGAATCGGCTATCATATTGATGCCATGCTCCACTTCACATGGAAAAAAGAGAAACTGGTAAGCCAGGATTGCTATGAACTATATGAAGGAATTGAGTTAATTGCCGATAAGATACAGTCGGCAGCTAAAAAAGAAAAAGAAAAGACGATGGGTCTTTAGTTAGATTATCCAGGTCATCCTCGAGGTGGCCTGTTTTTTTGCCTTCTTATTATGATATAATTTCCTTATGAGCGAATTTACAGTTTTAGACTTGCTCGATCTCGACATTAAAGAGCACAATCATCTGATGCTTAAGTGCATTGCAGGAAGAAGCGGACTGTCAAGAGCGATAACGACAGACAAAATCAGCCGTCCCGGCCTTGCTCTGGCAGGGTACTTCGTTGACTTCTCTAAAGACAGCATTCAACTATTCGGAAGAGGAGAACAATCATATTTAAGCCTGCTTGAGAGAAATAACGATTGGCAAAACATAGAGAAGCTGTTCTCATATAATCTTCCTTGCGTGATATTCATCGGAGGGGCAGAACCTTCTGAACATTTTATCGAACTTGCAGAAAAAAATGCGACTGCTGTCTTAAGCACTCCATTAGATTCTGCTGACTTCTCAAGAAGGGTTTATCAAATGCTTGATGAGGTATTTGCAGAAACAGAGACTGTCCACGGCGTATTAGTCGAAGTCTTTGGCATCGGCATTCTCATAAAAGGCGAAAGCGGAATCGGAAAGAGCGAGACTGCGCTTGAACTGATTGAAAGAGGACACCGCCTGATAAGCGACGACTCTGTAAAACTTAGGAGACTTTCTGAAAACTACATAATCGGAAGCGGCGAAAACCCAATGCTTGCACACCACATGGAAATAAGAGGCCTTGGAATAATCAATCTGCACAATCTTTTTGGAGTTGGAGCAATCAGGGAGAAGAAACACGTCCAGCTCATTATTGAACTTGAAAGATGGGACGACAAGAAGAACTACGACCGTCTAGGAGGAGAAGAGAGCGAAGAAATAATGGGGATTACGCTTCCCAAAATAACGCTACCTGTCTCATTAGGACGTAATGTCGCCTCTCTTGTTGAAATGGCCGCAAGAAATGAAAGGCTTAAAAAACTTGGATACTACTCAGCCAAAGAATTTGATCAGTCCGTTTTAAAATGGCTTGAAAGCAAAGCGGCAAGAAAACTGTATTACAACACGGACTCACTAAAGGAGGGATCATTTGATAACAAAAGATCTTGAAGTACTGCCAAGAGCGGGAATCCATGCACGCCCTGCATCTATAATAGCTGAAACAGCAAACAAATTTTCATCATCAATTGAGATTGAAAAAGAAAATATGAGAATAAATGCCAAAAGCATAATGGGAATTATTACGCTTGGTGCGACATATAAGACAAAACTAAAACTCATCTGCAATGGAGATGATGAAGAAGAGGCGGCAAAAGAGATGGAAAGGCTCTTTTTAAACAGGTTTGAAGTTGAAAAATCTAACTGAAAAACAAAAAAAGATATACGATTTCATTATATCGACGCTAGAAGATACGTCGCGCCTTCCATCCCTTACGGAGATAGCCAGGCATTTCTCTTTTAATAGGAGCAGGGCTTTTACGGCAATAGAGGCTCTGATAAAGAAAGGCGTGATAAATAGAAATGAAAACGGCTATATCACGCTATGCGATGAAGAGAGGGTCAAATTAATTAATAAAAAGATAAAGAAAGCCGATGGCGGTTTCAGTTATGCGAATATCGAAGATGAAAAAGAGGAGTATTTTTCAATGATGATATTCTCAGACGAGATGAAAAACATCGGCCTGCTAAGCGGAGACGAAGGGATATTCAAAAGATGCGATAGCGCAAAAAGCGGGGATATCGTATTATGCCGCTTAGGAGAGGAGGAACGTCTTGCACTAAGACGGCTTATAATAAGATCGGACGGCCTATTTGAATTAGTTCCGGAAAACGACAGCATGGGAAAAACTGTATCTAAAGAGATTAAAATAGAGGCGCGCCTTATAAAAAGCAGGAGGACATATGTTTAACGATGTCTACCTTCTACTAGGACCAGAAGAAGGAGAGAAGAACGATAAAATAAGAACAATAAAAGATGAGTTAAAGAAAAACGCAGGAGAGTTTGACGAAGAGGTATATTTCGCATCAGAGGATGACAAGGACATACTGCTCTCTCTTCACCAGCCCTCCCTATTCTCATCTTTCAGACTGATTACCGTTAAACATCTTGAGAATGCGAAAAAAGACGGAGCGCTTATAAAAGGCCTTAAAGAATATCTGAAAAACAAGGAAGAAGATGTTGCCCTGCTTCTAATTTCAACAGACTCAATATCCCCTTTTTCAGCAGCCGAAGAGAAATATTTAAAAAAAGAAATATTCTATGAGATCTTTGACAGCGACAAAATCCTCTGGATAAGGGAAGAATTCAAAAAATCGGGCTTTCAGGTAACAGAAGATGCAATCGAAGAAATATTAAGCAGCATCGAAAACAACAAGGCAGATATGAAGAACCTCATAGATCTGGTCTGCTCGTATTATAGAAATCAAGATAAAAACAAGAAGGTAATAGATTCTGATGACGTTGCATCAATCATCACGAGGGAAAAAGGAGAAAACGGGTATACGCTTTTCAAAGCAGTTGCAAAGCGCAATCTAGAAGAGTCGCTTCTAATAGCATCTTCAATTGCTTTAAACGACAGCACAAGACTCCTCGGAACCCTTATGACTCTAAGCGGAGAATTCAGGGTTGCAGAAAACATAGTCGATCTAAAGAAAAAGGGAATGGATCTGAAAACGATACAGAAAGAGGCGAAAGGCATAAGCCTAACGCCATTTCAAAGCAAAGGCTTCAATTTCAGAAGAAGGGACGCTCTTTTAGCAGCAGCAAGCAATTACAGCATAAACGAAATAAAGAAAATCATAGTCTATCTGACAAACAGCGAAGAGGATCTGAAAACTGCAGGAAGCGATGCGGAGGAAACGTTCTACGACATTCTCTATAACGTTATAATAAATGGCGGAGAGAATAATGCAAAAGAGCTATACACGTCTCTAGAAGTTAAGCTTGTGTAATATCTTTTCTGCAACAGATAAAGGAATTCCAGCCTCTTTTTTAAGTTCTTCGGCGCTTAGAGAGAGTATCGCCTCTATGCTTCCAAATCTTTTCATTACCTTCTCGCTTCTTTTTTTACCCATGCCGTCAATAGATTCAAGAAGAGAAAAAGAGGCCTCTTTGCTTCGCATCCTCTGATTGAAAGATGTTGCAAAACGGTGGCATTCGTCCCTGACTGCGATAAGAACCCTCAGCCCTTCATTAGAGTGCTCAAGCCTTATAGTCTTCCCATCTTTTGGAGGAACGAGTTCTTCATGTTCCTTTGCAAGCCCAATAACCGCAATCTTATCTGCTATGTCTAATGCCTCTAGAATTTCATATACGGCATTTACCTGCCCTTTTCCGCCATCGATCATAAGAAGATCAGGAAGTTCCGCATTCTCTGCCAAAAGCCTCGTATAACGGCGGGAAACGGCCTCCCTCATGCTCTCAAAGTCATCAATCTTGCCATCTAAGCTCTTGATTGAAAAATGTCTGTATTCCCTTTTTGAAGGATTACCGTCTCTGAAAACTATAAGAGATGCGACAGTATATTTTCCGCTGAGCTGAGCGATATCAAACCCTTCTATGTGGCGAGGAATGCGTGTTAAATTCAACTCCTTCTGAAGCACTTCAAGAGCTGGAGTGTTATCCTGGTCTTTAAGTCTCTTTTCAACATCACGGGATGCGTTTTCGCTCGCAAGGCGGAGTATTCTATAATGCTTGCCGTCCATAGGAGTCAGCACTTTCACCTTATGCTTGAAATTTTCAGAGAAATAGCGCTCAAGGAGGTCCTTATCAACTTCATGTGATACATATATCTCCCTAGGAAGACTGTCGCCATCCTCATAATACTGCACGATAAATGAAAATAGTGTTTCATCTTCATCTCCAAGGCTTTCAGACCTGTATAGAGCCTTGCCTATTAAAGATCCTGCTCTGAACTGCATGATAGAAACTGTAGTCAAATAGCTTCTCATCTCGATAGCAACATAATCCCTGCTCTCTTCGTCGTTATAATCCTGAACCGCCTGATTAGCCTGTATTCCCTTAAGAGCTTCAAGAACGTCCCTTTTCTTCGCAGCAGTCTCGAAGTCCAGCCTTTTCGAGGCCTCATACATCTCCTTTTCAGTCTGTTTAATAAGGGAACTGTCATCTCCAGAAAGAAAATCTATGCAGGACTTGATGTATTTAGCATACTCTTGCTTGCTGATTTTATTGATGCAAGGCGCGCTGCATCTGCCTATATGATAATAAAGGCATGCTTTTTTCTTATCCTTTAAAGAACCGCTGCAAAGCCTAAGAGGAAATGATTTCTCAACAAGATCCAAATAAGCGTTAAGCTCGCCAGGCTTCGCATAAGGACCGAAATACTGGGATCCGTCTTTTATAATCCTTCTCGTCTTATAGATTCTCGGAAAATCTTCATTCGTAATTTTTATCACAGGATAGCTTTTGCCGTCTTTCAAGAGTATGTTGTAATGGGGCGTGTATTTCTTTATAAGATTGTTCTCAAGAATTAAGGCTTCATACTCATTTCCCGTGATTATATAGTCGATATGGTCAATCTTCTCAACAAGACATGCCGTCTTTATGTCGCGGTTAGGCAGAAAATAGGAAGTGACCCTTCTTTTTAAGTTCTTCGCCTTTCCAACATAGATCACTTCATCGTTTATATCTTTCATCAAGTAGACGCCTGGGTTATCAGGCATGCTTCTTGCATAATCGCGCGCACTCATAGAATTAAATTAGCTTTACTAAAAAGTTTTGGCAATATAGAATTTTCCACATGAACGCCAAAGAAAGCCTTAAGAACGCATTAAGCGGCAGTATAAGAGAAGAGATAGAGAGCCTTGTTACATTATTCAATCTAACAGAACAGGAGGAGCTTGAGCTTGTAAAAGCGGAAGCTGATCTCCAGAGGGCAAAAGAAGATAGCGTAAGAAACAGAATGGATATAGACAGACTTCTTTCTGTTGACAAAGGGCAAAGGAGAAAGGAATTCATAAAAGAATTCAGACGAATTATGAAATCCTATTACTCCAGTCCAATAGACTATTCTTCTTTCAATGAGAAAGATCAAAAAAGGGCGAAAGTTTCTGTCTCCCTTGAAGATATCTCTCTCGGATTTGGCAAATGCCCATGCCCTGTAGATGGAGAAAAAACAAGATGCTGCAAACTTAAGACTCTTGATGTGATTACGCAGTGCGCATTCTCATGCTCATACTGTTCAGTGCAGGCATTCTATAACCAGAACAAAATCAACGTCGTAAAGAATTTGAAAGATAAGCTAAACTCTCTCTCTTTAGATGAAAGCATCTGGCATATTGGAACCGGACAGGCTTCGGACTCGCTATTTCTCGCAGACGATTACAATACGATCACAGATCTCTCAGAGTTTGCAGCAAAGCATCCTAATATAGTAATAGAACTAAAGAGCAAGTCGGGAAGATCTGACATTTTCAACAAAAAATGGCCTAGAAATTTAATCTTCACATGGTCGCTAAACGCAGAAACTGCAATAGAAAATGAAGAAAGGGGAACAGCAAAGTTAATTGAAAGACTGAATGCCGCGGAAAAAGCAAGGGATAACGGCTCGCTTGTAGGCTTTCATATCCATCCGATGATCTATTTTAAAGGATGGCAGGACGAGTACTATAAAGTTGCTAAAGAGCTTGAGAAAAGATTCAGTGCTGACGATATCCTCATGATCAGCTCTGGAACGCTGATCTTCACTAAAGAAAACCTGCGCTTCATAAGGGAAAGCGGAATGAATACGAAGATTCTTCAAATGGAGAAAACGCTTAGCGCAGGAAAATACACATACCCATTTGAAATAAAAAAAGAGATGTTTTCACACCTCTTTTCATCTTTCAGCAGATCTTTTATAAGCTCAGTCTTCACATATCTATGTCTTGAAGATCCTCAGCTCTGGCTTCCAGTTCTTGGAAGGGAATACCAAAGCGACAGAGAATTCGAAAGCGATATGAAAAGAAGCTATCTTAAAAAGATTAATTTAACTTAGCCAGGAAGATCTCTAAATCCCTTCCTGTAAGAGGGTTTTCCTCCCCGTTCAAGATCTTTTTTACAGCATCCTTCTCTTTGCCTGACAGACTTATTCCATTGAGCTTATGGTTTTCAAAAGCCTCGGCTGCAATAGGACATACGATTTTGACGATGTCGAAGATGACATTCGCATACGCTCTGATCTCATACTGCGCATGAGCATCCATACGAAGGGCAAGGAAATGGAAGAGGTTATGTAAATCCATCTGCCAGTAAAACTCCGTATACAAAGAAAGCGGCAGATCTATTCTTGAAATCTCTCTTGCAATGCCCATGTCCAAAAGCTCATGGTAATTTTTAAAGATCATCTCCTGCTCTTCAGCCATCATGCTCTGGACCTTTTCTGCCGTCACAGCATCGACAGCCTCGTCCTTTCTCCCCTGCTTGTTATCCTCGCTCTGAAGTGCGATATGATCCTTATCTGGGATATAACATTCATCCTTCATTACAGAATAGCGGCCAGATATCTCGTTCATCCTTCCCATACGATGGCGTACCCACTGACGGGCAACGAAGATCGGCATCTTAACGTGGAATGTAAATACGACCTGCTCAAAAGGCGATGTGTGATCGTTCCTTAAAAGGTAGTTGATCAGCCCCTTGTCCTGTCTGTAAGTCTTAGTTCCCTCTCCATAACTTACTCTTGCGCTCTGCACGATTCTGTCGTCACCCCCCATATAATCGACAAGACGTACAAAACCATGATCAAGTACCTTATACTCTTTATCTAGAATCTTTTCAGCTTCTTCGTTTCTTGAATGCATATTCTCTCCTATTTATCTTCAATTCTTGTTAATGCTACAGAGATTGCAGCTACAACTGCAGTCTCCGTCCTTAATATTCTTTTTCCAAGCAAGGCAGGCTTGAAACCGTTAGAGAGCATTAAAGAGCGCTCCCTATCCGTCCACCCTCGCTCAGGCCCGATTGCAAGCACGCTAGAGCCTTTTAACGTAAAAGAACTTAGATGACCTTTCGCAACAACATTATCTAAAAGAATTCTGTTATCTTCTTTTACGTCTTTCAAAGCATCATCCACACTAGAGTAGAACGATACCTCGCTAAGCCCTGAAAATCCGGACTGCATTGCGCCATCTATCATGATATTCTTATACTCGCCGCTTTTATAAATGGTTGCATCGCTATAGCTCTTTTCTCCAAGATCGCTTATAACAAGCATGATTTTCCCAACGCCTAAGGAAACTGCTTCCCTTAAAATCCTTCTCATAGATATAGGACGCACCTCTGCAAGAAGCAACGTTATAGGATAAAGCTCGCTCAAATCCTCCCCTTCTTCAGCTGTAACATGAATGCCTTTGTCATCGATACAGTCTATTTTGCATTTTAATGCGGAAGAATTAATAATGCCAGCTTTAAAGCTATCGCCTACCTTTAAACGCAGTACGGATAGAATATGTTTTGCCCTCTCGTCTTCTAGAGGGATCAAAGAGGGTTTTTCTGAAAAAAGTATTATATTCATCAATAGCGTCCGTATAGTTTGATAAGATAATGAAGACGAGGCCAGTTTGCCATCTCCATCTCATCTTTTCTCATCTTCCAAGACCAGTTAGAAGAACCACAGGTAGAAGGAGTATTCATTCGAGCTTCAGAGCCAAGCATCAGCAAATCCTGCATTGGTATTATGCAGTACTTTCCATTACTCATCATTGCGTGCCTTATCATCTGCCATGGCACCTGATCGTCTGGACACTCAAAATAACGCCTTACCAAATCCTTTTCTGCATCGCTTAACTCATTATACCAACCGCAAGTTGTGTTGTTATCATGAGTCCCGGTATAGACTACGGATGATGGCCCGATATTATGAGGAAGGTATGCATTATCGCTATCAAGCTCTCCTTCTTCGTTAAAAGAGAATGCAAACTGAAGTATTTTCATGCCAGGAAGATTAAATGAATCTCTTAATTCGACAACATCCTCAGTTATTACCCCTAAATCCTCTGCAATTATTGGAAGATCATCTCCAAGTTCCTCTTTTAAAGCGTTAAGAAGCTTCTTTCCTGGACTTTTAACCCATTTTCCATTTATCGCAGTCTCTTCCCCGCTTGGGACTTCCCAGCATGCAGAAAGTCCTCTGAAGTGGTCTATCCTGATCAGATCACAAAAGCGCAGTGTCGCTTTGATACGGCTAATCCACCAAGAAAAGTTCGTCTTCTCATGTTCCGACCATCTATATAGAGGATTTCCCCAAAGCTGTCCAGTTGCGCTGAACGCATCTGGCGGCACTCCGCTTGATGCCTCCTGATTTCCATCCTCATCTATCTTTAAGAGCTTCCTATTAGTCCATGCGTCAACACTGTCTGGAGCGACAAATATTGGAACATCACCTATTATTTTTATATTCTTTTCATTAGCATAGCTCTTTAACTCAAGCCACTGCTTGAAGAAGAAATATTGAAGAGCCTTCCAAACAAGTATATCTTCTTTGTTCTCTTTTCTAACTTTCTCAAGAGCTTTTTCATCTCTGTTTTTTAGCTCCAAAGGCCATGCAGAGAACCATCTTGAATCATTGAATTTATCACAAAGCACTTGATAAATGGCATAATCATCAAGCCATGGGGCCTCTTCAGCCAAAAACTTATCGAAATCCTTATCCTTCTTTTTAAGGAATTCTTTTGCAGCCTTTATTAGAAGCGGAAACTTCTTTGCCCTAGCAGAACCATAGTCAACTCTTAATGAGCCGTCGTCTTCCACCATTATGTCTTCAATCTCTAAATACCCATCAAGATAAAGACTTTTTAAGTCAATGAGAAGCTCGTTACCAGCAAAAGTGCTTCTGCTAGCATAAGGACTGTCTCCATACCCTGTAGGGCCAAGAGGGAGAATCTGCCAGATTTTGACTTTATTCTCTGCTGCTATATCTATGAAAGAATGAGCCTCGTCTCCGAGGTCTCCCACACCGAATGGAGAATAAAAACTTGTAGGGTGAAGAAGAATACCCATGTATCTATCTTTGCTCATATGTCTAGTATAAATTCTCAGTTTGAAAAATGGAAGTAACGAAAAAAACAAAGCAAAGATTAAAAAGCTGTGATACAATATTTCCAATGGGAGATGATAGAAAAACATTCAAAGTCGGCGAGAAAGTCGTCTACCCTACGCACGGCGTAGGCATTATAGATAACATAACAGAGAAGGTACTCAATGGTGAGACTGTTGAATACTATGTCATCTCAATTCCATCCCTTGATATGAACATCCTTCTTCCGCTTAGAAACGCCACAGATCTAGGATTGAGAAGATTGTCTGGAAAAGCTGAGATAAAAAGAGCCATCGAATCTCTTGAAGAGAAAAAAGAGATAAAAGGCATGGACTGGAAGGCAAGACAGCAGAACCAGATGAACATGCTCAAAAGCGGAAAGATAGAAAACGTTGCGGATGTCGTCAACATCCTTTACAACAGACAGAAGCTAAGAGACCTTCCGATTCAGGAAAGAAGGCTTTTTGAGGCGGCTCTTACTCATTTAATCGATGAGATATCATGTGTCCTTGGCCTTGACGAAGAGAGTGCAAAACGCACAATATTTTCCCATCTTGAAAACATAAAAACTGCTTAATGGAGTAAACATGTCAAACATTCCACGCTTTGCGGCAATCATTACCGCAGCCGGTTCTTCTGAACGTTTTAATAAAAATTCAGAATACAGTGTAAAAAAAGAGTATTTAAAAATCGACGGACATACAGTCCTATATAGAGCTGCCGAACCTTTTTTTGAAATTCCAGGACTTAGCGCAATATGCGTGACCTGCAAGAAAGGAAGTGAGGATGAGACAGTGATCGCATTAGAAGATCTAGTGAATGTGAATACTATCCCCTTTTTAATAATAGATGGCGGAGATACAAGAAAGGAGAGCGTAACAAAAGCTCTTAACGCGCTATCCCCTTTCAAAGATATGATAGATCTTGTCGCAATACATGATGGAGCAAGGCCTTTCGTAAGTCCTGATCTGATTATAAAAACGCTTGCAACAGCCTCAACATTCGGTTCTGCCGTTCCAGCGATCAGAATAAATGACAGCGTAAAGAGATTAGGATCTGATGGGCTTATAAAAGAGAGCGTTGACAGGACGAACCTCGTTAGCGTACAGACTCCTCAGGTATTCAACTATGCCGCGATACTTGAAGCTCATAATAAATCGAACAATACAAATGCAACAGATGACATCGAAATTTTCTTGGAAAACGGCGGCGTCTGCGTTCCTGTCCAAGGAAGTGCAGAGAACAAGAAAATCACATACTTTAGCGATATAGAGAACGCAAAAGAACAGATTGAAGAATATGTGAAGGAGAGAGAGCAAGGCAGGAAGAGCGCAGCAGCCTCAAGACGCATGAGAGAGCTTCTCTATAAAGAAGAAGGGGATGAAAATTGAGAATAGGTTTCGGTTATGACAACCATAGGCTTATAGAAAACAGGCCTCTGTATCTTGGAGGCCTTATTATCCCATCAGATAAGGGAGAAGATGCGCATAGCGATGGCGATGTTCTTCTTCATGCTCTAATAGATGCGCTCTTTGGCGCTATGGCCTTAGGAGATATTGGAGATCATTTTCCTCCAAGCGACGACAGATATAAAGACATTAGTTCTGTCACACTACTAAAAGAAACGCTCAAAGAAACTAAGGCAGATATAATCAACGTCGATATCACAATAATACTAGAGAAGACAAAGTTAAAAGACCATAAGGTTAAAATAAAAGAGAATGTCGCATCCCTTTTAGGTATAAATAGCCAAAGAGTATCAATAAAAGCAAAAACACATGAAAAAGTTGATGCAACAGGGAAAGGAGATGCTATCGAATGTTATGCGGCAGTCCTACTTTCAAACGACTAAGAAATAGACAATCGGAGAACAAAGTATTATAGTGGTAACAAAAAAGGGCACGTAACTCAGCGGGAGAGTGCTTCCTTCACACGGAAGAAG
>CASENB010000010.1 GCA_949289305.1 uncultured Spirochaetales bacterium | reverse complement strand
CTTGCAGAGGACAAGGACAACGAGCAGCTGGTAATGAAGGAGCTGTTCGACCCGTTTACGGGTGAGCCGGCAAAGAAAGGCAAGTGAAAAATAAAGGAAAGAAAATAAGACAGTGCAAGTAGCCGCTTGAGCGGCAGCCTGGAAAAGAGGGGCGGAAGGCAGTCGCATTCAGGGCGCGTACCAGCGCTTGCCGGTAGCATGCCCTTATAGGGCTAGTCCAAACCACCAGCTCGGCTGGTGGTCATGATTCTATATATTCTGTATTCTCATTGTTTTCTGCTATAATACTTATTTTAAGCATATTCTATCTGTTGCACTTTGTTGCACGATTTTAATTGACAGTCTTTTTTTATAAGGTAGAATGAAAATATAAGGAGAATTCTATGGCAGACAAAATGAGATCTCTACCGTTTTTTGAACTCTTTAACAGAATGAGCGGTGAGCTTAGAAACCAGGGAAGTATTTTTTCCATATCATCAGATAAATTCGTTAGAAACAGTGATAAGAAAGTTAAGGTTTTCAGAGAGGAAGCAGCGCTTCCTTTAGGCCCTGCTGCAGGACCTCATACCCAGCTTTCTCAGAATATCATTGCAAGTTTTTTATCGGGTGCGAGGTTTATAGAGCTTAAAACAGTTCAGATTCTTGACAGCTTGGAAATAGATAAGCCATGTATTGATACTAGAGATGAGGGCTATAACACCGAATGGTCTACGGAGTTGAGCCTTGAGAGGGCTTTTGATGAGTATCTTAAAGCCTATTTTGCTCTCTATGTATTAGATATTGCACTTCATGACGGATGGAAAAAACCTTCATTTATTTTCAATATGTCTGTCGGCTATAACCTTGAAGGTATAAAGAGCGAGAAGATGCAGAAATTCATCGATCAGATGATGGATGCAAGGCGTAGCGATCTCTTTGAAGAATATAAGAGCGAATTAAAGGCCATAATGGAGGATGATATCTTTGAAGGTACTGCCTTCAGCGGTAAAGAGGCCGAAATAATTAAGAATATAGATAAGATTAATCCGAATATCTGCACTCAGGTAACGCTTTCTACGATGCATGGCTGCCCGCCAAATGAGATTGAGGCGATCTGCTCTTACATGCTTGAAGAAAAGAGGCTCGATACGTTCGTAAAACTCAATCCAACATTGTTAGGCTATGATAGGGCTCGCGAGATATTAAACTCTCTAGGCTATGATTATCTGACGCTTAAGAGAGAGAGTTTTGAACATGATCTACAGTATTCTGATGCAATAGACATGCTTAAGAGGCTGAGAGAGAAGGCAAAGAAAGCGGAAAGAGGATTTGGTGTAAAACTTACGAATACCCTTGGTTCTGTAAACAATCAGGGAATGCTTCCAGGCGATGAGATGTATGCATCAGGACGTGCTTTAATGCCGCTATCTTTAAGCGTCGCATATAATCTATCTGAAGAGTTTGACGGAGATCTTAAGATATCATACTCAGGCGGAGTGACAAGCGAGAATATTAAAGAGCTATTTGAGACTGGAATCAGGCCGATTACTGTTGCAACCGATCTGCTTCAGCCAGGCGGTTATTATCGTTTGAGAGAGGATGCTGAGATTCTTCTCTCAATTGACGATTGGAATGGCGATAAGATAGATCTGAAACGGCTTGAAAAACTAAGAGATAAGGCACTAGATCCAAAAGGATTTTCATCTAAAGGTTATAAGGGGTATAGCAATATAAAGCTTGGTAGGGAACTTCCTATGTTAGACTGTTTCGTTGCTCCATGTGTCGAGGCTTGCCCTATACATCAAATGATTCCAGACTATGTAAACCTTGCAGGAGAGGGAAGGGGTGCTGAAGCTCTTGCTTTGATATATTTAGATAATGCGCTTCCAAACATTACAGGATGGATTTGTTCTCATGAATGCCAGAACCACTGCTCACGCGGCGCATATGAAGGTCCTGTTAAGATCAGAGAGGTAAAGAAAAGACTTGCAGAAGGCAAGATGGATGAATACCTAGAGGAAATCTTTACTCCTCTTGATGAGGAAGGGGAAGAGAACGCAGCTGTGCTTGGAGCAGGACCTGCAGGATTAAGCGCCGCATACTTCTTGCGCCGTGCAGGCTTCAACGTATCCCTTTTTGAAAAGTCAGAGAGCGCAGGAGGCGTCGTAAGATCTACAATTCCAGGTTTTAGAATTGATGAAGATGTCATAAACCGCGATGTGGATTTCATTAAGAGTCTTGGAGTCAATTTCCACTTTAATACGAAAAAGAGCATCAAAGAACTAAAAGACGAGGGATTTAAATACATCTTCGTTGCAATAGGCGCTGAGAAGTCAAGGGATCCGAAAGTCAGAGGAAATGGAGAGAGAGTCAGCGCAATCAAGTTCTTGCGTGATTATAAAAATGGAATTGCCAAGGCAAATGGAGATGTTGTCGTAGTAGGAGCTGGAAACACTGCAATGGATGCATCTCGCGCCCTTAAGAGACTTGACGGGGTAAATAACGTAAAAGTCGTTTATAGAAGAAGCTTTGCTGAGATGCCTGCTGATAGAGAGGAGTATGAAGAGGCCATAGAAGAAGGGGTTGAATTTAATTTCCTCCGCAATCCTCTGGATTTTACTGATGGAAAGCTTACTCTCAGCGTAATGGAGCTTGGAGAAAAAGACGAAAGCGGTAGAAGAAGGCCTGTTGATTCAGGAGAGAGGGAAGTCGTCGATTGCTCTATGCTTGTATTTGCTATCGGGGAAAGCGTAAGCGAAGAGGAGCTTGATGAGATTGCATACTCGGCTGAAGAGGATGGGGTATATCTCATTGGAGACGCATTCTCCGGCCCAAGTACTGTTGTAGAGTGCATAGCAAGTGCCCGTGACGCAGTTGAGAAAGCAATTGACAGTGTTTATGAAGATCTTGCAAACAGTGAAGACGATGAGTCTTGCGACTGCGAAGAGGAACATGAGTGCGGATGTGGGCACCATCATCATGAAGAAGGCGAATGCGGATGCTCTCATCACCACCATCACGATGATGATTGTGATTGCGGACATCATCATGATATGGATGAAGATGATGATGAAGGCGAAGACGAGGATGATCCGGAACTAAGAGAGGCTGAAGATAAATACTTTGCAACCCTTCTTGATAAGAAGATCACACGTTCTCAAAGCGATAGCACTCTTAGCGACGAAGAGTTCTTCAAGAGGGAGGCATCCCGTTGTCTTGAGTGTTCATATCTATGTCTAAAGTGCGTTGATGTATGTCCTAATAGGGCGAATGTCGCAATCGATATGAGAGCTTGGGAGGCATTCTCTGATCCATATGAGGTTGTGCATATCGACGCATACTGCAACGAGTGCGGAAACTGTGAGACGCACTGTCCGTACTCAGGAGGGCCTTATAAGAAGAAGTTTACTGTTTTCAGTTCTTTAGAGGACTTTAACGACAGTGCTAACAGCGGTTTCTTCTATGATGGAAACGAACTTACAGTAAGGTATGAAGATAAGATATTAAAAGGTTCTATAGATAAGGATGGAATGGTTGATGTTGACGGTCTTGATGCTGAAATCGAGATGTTAATCGATGAAATCTTTACCAGCTATCATTATCTTTTGGGCAATTTAGAGGAGTGAAGATGAGCATACTTATTAAAAATGTCCGCCTGTTTCAAACTAAACCTCCTTTTTCTATAGAGGAAGGAATGGATGTTCTCATAGAGGACTCTAAGATTAAAAAAGTTGCGAAAAACATCGAGGCAAAGGCTGATAAGGTAATCAACGGTGAAAATAAGACGCTGATTCCAGGAAACGTATGCGCACACCATCACTACTATTCAGGACTAAGCCGCGGAATGCTTATAAACGCAGCCCCTCAGAGGGATTTCATTGAGGTGCTTCGCGAATGGTGGTGGCGCCTAGACAGGGCATTAGATGATGAGAGCCTATACTATTCTTCCTTAATATGCTCTCTCGATGCGATAAAGGCGGGAACTACAACTGTAATCGACCACCATGCATCACCTTCGTTTATTGATGGTTCTCTATCTGTACTTGCAAAAGGCATGAAAGAGGTAGGAATCAGAGGCGTTACGTGCTATGAGGTTACAGATCGAAATAAAGGACTTTCAGAGGTAAGAGAAGGTGTTGATGAGAACGTCAGATTTGCCAAAGAGATCGATGAAAGAAAGAAGAGGGAAAAGAATCTGCTTGTAGATGCCATGATAGGAGCTCATGCGCCGTTTACAATTCCAGATGAAGGTCTTGAAATGCTCAGAGGTGCAATTGAAGAGACAGGACGAGGACTTCATATTCATATAGCAGAAGATAAGTATGATCAGGTGTTCTCTCACCACAAATACGCTCTTGATATCGTAAACAGGCTAGATAGGTTCTCTCTACTTAGGGACAACAGCCTTCTTGTGCACGGCCTATACCTTTATGATAGCGAGATAGACTTATTGAACGAGAGAGGATGCTTCTTTGCAGTAAATCCTAGAAGCAATATGAACAACGGTGTTGGCTACAACAGCAAGTTCAATAAGATCAAAAAGATTACTCTTGGCACAGACGGATGCGGAGGCAATATGTTTGAAGAGATAAAGATTGCGTTTTTCAAGCATAAGGACGAGCACGGTCCTCTATGGCCATCAGATTTCTTAACAGTGTTAAGCCGTGGAAACGAGCTTGCTGAGAGCGCGTTTAAAAATGAAATTAAACTTGGCAGGATCGAAGAGGGTTATAAGGCCGATCTTGTAATTCTTGACTATGACGCTCCTACCGAGTTTGTAAGCGAGAATGCCGCAACTCATTTCGTCTGGGGAATTAGCAGCAATTCGGTTGAGTCTGTAATTGTTGACGGAAAACTCGTACTTGAGAATAAGAGGTTTGTAGACATCGATGCCGATGAGATCTACAAAAAGAGCAGAGAGATTTCTAAAAAGCTATGGAAGAAGGCCGATAGCATAAAATAGGAGAAGAATATGGGAATCACAAATGAGATTAAAAAGAGAGCTGAAGAGCTCAGAGATTACACCGCTTTGAACCTTTCAAAGCTTGTTAAGACAAAAAGCTACTCTTCAAAGGAAGAGGATGTTTGCCGCCTTATCGTAGAGTTATGTAAGGAAGCAGGCTTTGATGAAGTCTATATCGACGGACTAGGATCTGTAATAGGCAGGGTTGGAAACGGCCCAAAGAAAATCGCATTCGATGCCCATATAGATACTGTAGAGGTCGGAAACATCAAGAACTGGAATTTCGATCCGTTCTCAGGCGAGATTAAAGACGGTCTTGTAATGGGAAGAGGCGCTAGCGATCAGAAAGGCGGAGCTGCAAGTATGATTACTGCTGGCAGAATCCTTAAAGAGCTCGGCTACGGCGGAGAGTACACTGTATACTTTACGTTCACCGTAATGGAAGAGGACTGCGATGGAATGTGCTGGAAATACCTCATTGAAGAGGAGAACTTCAAACCGGATCTGATCGTGTCTACAGAGCCTACAAGCTGCAGAATATACAGAGGACACCGCGGAAGAATGGAGATAAGGGTAATATTAAGAGGTATCTCCTGCCACGGATCTGCTCCAGAGCGCGGAGTATCGGCTGCATATAAGGCAGCACGTGCAGCTCTTGCAATCGAGCAGCTTAATAAGGATTTGCAGCCGGATGACGACAACTTCCTTGGCAAAGGCACTATCACAGTAAGCCAGATGGATGTTAAAGGCCCGTCACAGTGCGCTGTTGCGGATTATGCAATGCTCTATCTTGATCGCCGATTAACATGGGGAGAGGATGCAGAGCTTGCAATAAGCCAAGTCAGAAAGTATGTATCAGAAGCAACAGGAGACGATCCGGATTCTATAATCGTAGAGATGCCGAATTACGAGAAGATCGGTTGGACTAACAAGCCATATTCTCAGGAGCTTTATTTCCCGACATGGAAGCTTGATGAGAGCCACGATCTTGTTCAAAGTGCGATAGCAGACTACAAGGCGCTCTATGAAAAAGATCCAGTTGTAGATAAATGGACGTTCAGTACGAACCTTGTTGCGACTACAGGCCGCCATAAGATTCCTGCAATTGGATTCGGTCCTGGAGACGAGGCCCAGGCACACGCTCCAAACGAAATAAACAGGGTTGAAGATCTTGTAATCTGTGCAGGATTCTATGCGCTTCTACCTTACGCCCTTGAAAAGAAAATAGACTAACGTTGTGCTATTAATGCTGCTGCAATTTCCTTGTGGCAGCTTTTTTATTATTTAGATAATTAAGTTTTTACATTTAGTAAATAAGTAATATAGACTTGCAATCCTTGCTCATGATAAGTTATTTAAAAGGATAACATATGAGTAAGATGCCGATAGCAATGCGCTTTATTCTTCTTCCTTTTTATGGAACATATTTGAAATTGCGCTATGCCTTAATTACAAATGGATTTGAAAAATTGAAAGGGCTGGATGGGCCTGCTCTTGTTTTTTCTAATCATGTCCATACATTAGATCCGTTTTTCATATCAGCAAGATTCCCTCTTCATATAAGATGGGTAGCCGGAGCTTACCTTTTTAAGATGAAGGTTCCTTCATTCTTATTGCGTCATTGGGTGTATGCAATTCCAAAAGCTCAGGGAAAGAGCGATCTTGAGACCATAAGATCGATTTCGGCAGCCCTTAAAAATGGTGATGTCGTTGGGCTTTTCCCTGAAGGAACTAGGAGCTGGGACGGCTCTATGATGAATATTACGGAAGCGACAGCGAAACTCGTGCGTCTTTTTAAAGTTCCTGTCGTTTTTATAAACATAGAAGGCGGTTTTTCTAAAAAGCCCAGATGGAGTCATACTGAGAGAAAGGGCAAGGTCTATCTTAACTGCAAGAAGGTTTTGACAAGTGAAGAGATAAAGGCGATGAAGCTTGAAGACCTGATATCTGTCGTCAGCGATAACCTTACATTTGATAACACGCGCTGGCAGAAAGAGAATAATATTGAATATTACGATAAGAACAAGCAGGCCGTCGGCATTGAGCGCGTCATGTACGAATGCCTTGAATGCCATAATTATGAAACATTGAAATCTGATAAAGATAAAGTAAGATGTCTTAAGTGCGGCGCCGAATACGCTGTAAACGGCTATTTTGATGTTGTTTCTAAAGGCAGTTCGATGTCCCTTTCTGATTATAGAAAGAAAGAGATAGAGAATTTAAGGTCTCTCACGTCTTCAGATAGTAAAGAAGAGATCCTAACAAAAGGAGGATCTCACGGCATTCTCCTTCAAAAAGGTGAAAAAGGGCGCAACGTCGTGCTATCTAAAGATTTCATATTGCGTTCTTTTCCTGACAGATTAGTATTCATTCTCAGCAATGAAGAGCTGACGTTCTTCTTCAAAGATATATCATCCATGATAATCTGTGCAAAATACACTGTCGAATTCTATGATAAGGGGCAGCTCTATCGCTTCAGACTAAAAGAAGGAGAGAGCACTCTCAAATACTTTGACTATTATAATGAATTTTTAGATGTAAATAAGGATTCATAACTAAATAAATTTTTGATTTGGAGGCAGATATTGAATTTTGATTACATATTGCATTTGGGTATCGCATCATCGATGCTCCTTTTAGGAGCGCTTCTTAGAAGCAGGGTTAGATTCTTACAGCGGTTTTTAATTCCTTCTTCTATTATTGCAGGGCTTTTCATGCTCATTTTCTATAACTATATAGCACCTCTTGTTGGTCTTACTTCCGACTTCTTAGGCGATCTTGTCTACCATCTTTTAAACATCTCTTTTATTTCAACAATGTTGCGAACACCTGAAAAAGGGAGTGCAAAAGGTAAGAAAACTCTTTTGAAAGGCACTGTTTCTATCGTTGCACAGTACGGGCTTCAGTGCTTCCTTGCGCTGCTTCTTGTACTTTTGCTTACAAATACGATAATGCCTGATCTATTCCCTGCTATTGCGCTATCTCTTCCTCTGGGCTTTGAGCTTGGGCCGGGACAGGCGTATTCAATGAGTCTTCCATGGGAGGCGATGGGCTTTAACGGGGCGACATCCGTAGGCCTATGTATGGCGGCAATCGGGTTTTTAGTCGGTTCCGTAGGAGGGGTAATATTAATTAATCTAGGGCTTAAAAGAGGCTGGGTGAGCAAGGAGACTGCGGACCAGATAAGAAAAGGATCTTCTTCCGGATTCTTAAAGAAAGGGGATGTTGGAGAGGCTTCATATGCAAGAACGGACAGCGAGTGTATTGACTCTCTTACATACCACTTTGCGCTCGTATTCTTCTGCTACTTCCTCTCATGGGCGCTATTAAGCATCCTTGGAGTTGTTTTATCTCCTTTTGGAAATCTTGCAGAAGAGCTTATGAGCAGCCTATGGGGTGTTAACTTCATCTTCAGCGTATTTGTTGCAATGCTTGTGCGCTTTATCATGAATAAGCTTGGAATTGCCTATACGATAGATAATGGTACTATGAACAGGATCAACGGCCTCTCTGTAGATCTTACTGTTACAGCAAGCCTTGGAGCAATAAGCATTGTTGCCGTTGCTGATTACGCTATTCCTATAATCTTACTCTCCATTCTTGGAATAGTTATCACATGCATAATTCTTCCGTACTACTGCTCAAGACTGTTTGACGATTATCAGTTCTTCAGGATGCTTCTTCTCTTTGGAACAGCCACAGGAACTCTTCCTACAGGGCTTTCTCTTTTAAGAGTAGTTGACCCTGAGTTTAAGTCTCCTGCAGCTGCGGATTACGTATATGCGACAGGCGTCGTATTCGTACTCGTAATTCCAATCATTCTTTCTGTTAACCTTCCTGCATACTCATATGTTCAGAATAATCCGCTATTGATGTATGCCATGATTGCCATTACTGGCGCATATACTCTTGCTTGTCTTGTCGCATATAAGCTTCTTGCAGGAAAGAGAGCCTTCCAGAAAGGCGGAATCTTCTTAAAAGAAACAAACTAAGAAAATTCCTTTACTATTTCCCTCCTTTCATTTTCGATTGGAGGGCTTTTTATTGTACCTGAAAAAGTATTGTAGATAGTCGACAACATTCAGAACAGGTCTGCCAGGTTTTCTTGAATCACTATTTAAAAATACCTTTATAAAATTAACGAATTAAACTTAAAGTAAAGATATCCGTAAGACCAATATCTCAAAAAATACGTTAATAACTGAATTTTCTTAGTATTATTATATTTATAATATTCCAATTTCAGAATATAAAATTTAATTAAAATTTTTATGTTAAATATTTGTAAACTCGTTTATGATTTATACTAAGGAGAAAAGAATGAGAGTAAAAAGTATTCTGATTTTATTTTTGTCTCTGCTGCTCATATTCACATCCTGCTCGACAAGTGAAAATGTAACAGAGAATACGACTATAGTTGAAGAGACAATTATAGAGGAGAGTTCAGATACCGGACTCAAGGCAAGCGTTGTAGAGATTTCAAAATATGGAAACATCTATGTCGATGCACTTGTTGCTGAGTTCCCATTTGAGCTTGGAGACCTTGTAACAGTTAGTGCCAATGGCAATGAGATTGCAGCTCCTGTCGTTACGTCATATTCCGATGTTGATAACGGAATGCCTCTTGTAAAGATCGATGGAGAAAACGTTGAGATCGCTTTGTCTTATGCCGACTTTGCAAACAATTATGGTGTTTCTTTAGGCTCTGAGATAACAATATCACTGCTTGAAGAGGGTGCTTATCTTACAGAGTACGAGATCAGGCATTTAGAGAGAACGGACAATAGAGATGACTATGCAAGCGATGAAGTGTTTGCAAACTTCCGCTCTCTAAGCGGCGGTAATCTGAAAGATTATTTCATCTATAGATCATGCAATCCAGCTCTTGGAGATGCAAGAAGCGAATATGCAGATAATCTGGCTGAGATGGTTGGAATACAGACAGTTATAAATCTAGCAAACGATGAAGAGTCTCTTTTAATGACTATAGATCCGAACTCTTACTATGCGAACCTATATGAAGAGGGAAGGGTTGCCCTTCTCAATATGGGTGTTGATTTCAGAACAGATGATTTCAAAGCAAAGCTGAAGGAAGGTCTTTTGTTCATGCTTGAAAATCCTCAAGATCCGTTCTTAATTCATTGTAATGAAGGAAAGGACAGGGCAGGGCTTGTAAGCGCACTTCTAGAAGCTCTTGGCGGATGCAGCATGGATGAAATTGTTGCTGATTACATGACAAGCTATGAAAACTATTACGGCGTAGAAGAAGGAACTGAAAGATATGATGCCATCTCTCAGATTATAAGAGATTTCTTTACTGAGATTAACGGACGTCCATTCCCTGAGAATGCGGTTAAGACTGTTGCTGAGAACTATCTTATAAGCCAAGTCGGATTAACAGCAGATCAGGTTGCTGCATTAGAGACTTTGATTACTGAATAAATATAGGGTGTATATCCACCCTCAAATTAAAGTAATGATTCAAGCATTTCAATATAAGGATAAAGGCTTCGAAGGTAGTCTTTATCCTTTTTTCCTATCATTTCGGTTACTTCGTACAAACTTGATATAGATACCTGTACCGCTTCATTAAGGCTGTCATATGGCACAAGTACTACATCAGAGCCGTTTACGATGATTCCAAGTATTGAAAAGTTTATTTTAGAACTCTCAAAAGGAGATAGCAAATAGTTCTTTAAAAGGCTTATTACGTCATTTTTATTGTCGATGTCTGCTCTCTTTTTTATTTCGTCAGCCTTATAAAGCTTGATGTAATTTATTGCTTTCGCTCTATAAAGGAACTTGACTTTAAAGCTTGCCTTGCTTCTGAGTTTTCCTATGGTAAGATATACTTTCGTATTTCCAGGGATTCCAAATGTATTGAAGGATTTAACCTTTTCAAGAGGAAGGAGGTATACGACTTTCTTTTTAATCGTGGCAGTCTCAAGTTCGCTTAATGCATTCTTTTCCTCTTTCTTCTTTGCTTCCTGCTCTTTTTTCTTCTCTTTGATTTTCTTATCCTTCTCTTTTTTCTGTACGCCTTTTAATTCGTTTATAAGATTAGGATCGACTCTGTCTATTAAAGCTGAAGTAACAGGACTGACAGTTCTAGCATACATCTTGCTTGTTCTTACGATCTCTCCTGCAAGAATGTAAGGCGGAAGAACTTTAAACCATGAAGATCCTGGATGAATGTAGATTTTATCTGCCGTAATCGTCTTATAGCAAAAAGATCCTGTGCTCTTTGCGACATATTGCCTGAGTCCGGATATCAGGCAGCAGAAATAATCATCGGTGCTTCCTCCGCTTCCTATATATATCCCTTCTTCTGAAATCTCTTCAGAAAGCTGCTTATGGATGTTCTGCACTTCGTCAAGCGTCTGCCTGTCTAAGAAGAACCTTGATGAGAAGCCATCTCTTTCTTCATTAGTTTGTAAGCTCGCATAAGCTTTAAAGAGTGTTCTCATTCCGATGAAGTCGCCGTATTTCTCGTTTGTGAACGTCTTATGGGCCATTCTTGCCTCATACTCTTTTCCAACCGGTAATACATATGGAGATTTTGTTGATAACGTGCTTACTGCGATAATAACTTCGTCAAGCACGTCAGGATAGTTGAGAATAGCCTCTACGATAACCCTTGAAAGCCTTGGAAGAAGTGGAAATTTTATCATCATCTCTCCGATGTTAGTGAGTGTATGATCTTCATTTATCGCATTGATTATCCTAAGCGTTTCTTCTGCGCTCTTCAATCCATTTGCTTTTGGAGGGGTAATGAATGGGAATGTCTCATAATTGTATATTCCAAGCTCGCTCATCCTAAGCGCAACTTCGGCAAGATCGGAGTGAAGAATCTCTTCTTCTGAGAACTGGCTTCTGCTTTTAAAATCATCTTCGCTGTATAGACGGTAGCAAACACCCGCTCTTGTTCGTCCTGCTCGTCCCTTTCTCTGATTTGCAGAACTTTTAGAAATTCTTTGTTCGATCAGGGCAGATGTGAAGTCCTTCTGGTTGTAGTAGTTTACCTTCTCTCTCCCTGAGTCAATGACAGTAGTTATTCCATCTATTGTGATGCTAGTCTCTGCGATATTCGTAGCGACTACTACTTTAACCTTTCCTTCTTTCGTCTTTGTAAATACCTTCTCCTGCTCCTCCTTGCTTAGCCTGCCGTAAAGAGGATATACCTGATAAAGCCTTTTGTGCTTCGATCTTAATAGCGTGTTTACAAGTCCTTTTATCTCAGCCTCCCCAGGAAGAAATACGAGAACATCTCCTGGGTTGTTCTTCTTATCTTTGAAAATGAGCTCATCTATTTTCTCGTAATATGCCTCTTCGTTGTTCCTTTCAAAATTCAAAGGCATGTAATTGACTGCAATAGGAAAGGTTTTCGCATCTATTGAGATAATAGGGCAGTTGAAGAAGAAACGGCTGAACGTTTCAGTGTTTATTGTTGCAGATGAGACTACGATCTTCAAATCTTTTCTTATTTCGATTATCTCTTTTAGTAGTCCTAGTATGAAATCGATGTTAAGACTTCTTTCATGAGCCTCATCGACCATGATAACCGAATATTTAGAGAGTAGGGGATCTGCCTTCACTTCCTGCAACAGTATTCCGTCTGTCATTACCTTGATTCTCGTAGAGGCTGTGGACGTGTCTAAGAATCTCATCTTATATGCGCAGTAGGATTCTGTGTCCCCAATCTGTTTTTTTATGAACTCCGTAACAGAAAGGGCTGCGATACGCCTTGGCTGCGTAATTCCGATTATTCCTCTTTGATCATATCCGTCTTCTCTTAAAATCAGAGGCAGCTGCGTGGTCTTTCCACTGCCCGTCGGGCTTTCAATTACTATTACCTGATGCTCTCTTAATGCGTTTAAGATCTCATCTTTGTTCTGATATACAGGAAGTGAATAAAAGTCTATCGGCAAATCTCAATTACTCCATCAATATCTTTAATCATGTTCGTCTCTCTAGTCTTTAAGTTCTTTACTAGATATCCATCATCCTTAAACTGTAAGGAGTATGGAATCGAGAGTTTTTCAGCATATTCATACTGTGCTTTTGCTTTCTTATTAGGAAGAAGATACATGTCTGTTGCAAGACCCTTTGTCCTTAGACCAAACGCTGTCTTAACAGCCTTGTCCTTCTCCTCTTCGCTGTAGAAAATTACAACGTTCGCACCTTTATTGTCTTTCGCAAGAGGGCTGTTAAGTTCATTTAGTGCTGCAAGAAGCCTATCAAGGCCAATAGATGCTCCAACTCCTGGAAGAATTTCTTTAGTATATAGCGATGCAAGGTTGTTATATCTTCCGCCAGAGCATACAGATCCGATTTGCTCGGCATCATTTAAGAACGTCTCATAAACTATTCCTGTGTAGTAATCGAGGCCTCGTGTAATAGATGGATCGTATACGAAATACTTATCAATTCCGTTTTCCTTTAAATAGGAGTAGATCGTCTTCATCCTTAAAACATTCTCGCTCTCTCCTCCGATTAGAGACTCTATTTTCTCAACAGTCTCGATGAAGTTAAGGCCTTCTGAACTTGTAATATAACTAATAATCTTGTCTGCTGTCTCTTCATCTTTAGTGATGTCTAAGAGAATGTTTCTTACCTCTGCATCTCCAATCTTTCTAAGCTTATCTACAGCCCTTAGAATTTCTATGCTCTTATCTTTAACGTTGAGCTTCTCTAGAAATTCATTGAAAATTGCGCGCGATGCAACATGGAATGTAAGGTTCGTTATTCCGAGCGTATTAAAAGAGGCGTACATCAAAGATAGGATTTCAAAGTCAGCCTCTGCGCTGTCCACCCCTACGATATCGAAATCACACTGGATGAATTCTCTGTATCTTCCTTTCTGAGGGTTTTCACCTCTCCAAGCCTTTGCAATGTGGTATCTCTTGAAAGGAAGAGGAAGTTCGCTGTGGTGTAGGGCTAGAAAGCGTGCGAACGGAACCGTAAGATCAAAACGCATTGCAACCTTTCTTCCTCCGTTGTCCTCGAAGTGGAAGATCTGCTTGTCCGTCTCTCCGCCTCCTTTTCCAAGAAGGACCGATTCATATTCAAGAACTGGAGTGTCTATTGGTACGAAGCCGAAAGTTTCAAATACGCTTTCAAGCTTTCTTTCGATATTCTTTTTTGGAATCTCTTCGGAAGGAAGAGAATCTCTGAAACCTTTTAAAACTATTGGGTCTATCATATGTTCTCCTAATCTAGATATTAGCTAATTTTTCTTCTTATTTCCATTAGCTTGTTGTATAGCCATTAAAGCTCAAATATACTGTCATTAATGGTTGAAACGAACGCTTATAGAATAATTAAGCTTTGATGTAAGGAAGAAATAAGAGAAAAGATACTTTCATAATGAGATGGCTTTCCTAAGTATCGAATTCATTAGCAGTAGAGTGAAAGAGAAGGGAAAACACAACAGCATTAAGTCTGAATTTGCTTTGAATCTAAGGATTTCATTCCTGCTTTAGAATAACTATAGTCCAATTTTGAAAAAGAAATTTTTACCTAGTACAACTAATGCCAACTTCCACTTTTAAAAATTAATTACTTGTTTATTAAGAAATTACTTGATATCATATTTTATATGGAAAAACCTAGGAATTATGTTACTCGCTGCATAGAGAAAAAAATAGAAAAATTACTAAATATCATGCCTGCGATTTTGATAGAAGGGCCAAAAGGATCTGGTAAATCTACAACTGGTTATGTGTTCTCTTCTTCTCAAATATACTTTCAAGATCCAGACGAATCAGAACGCCTACTTAATATGGCAAGGATAAAACCTAGCCTTTTATTGTCCAAAGAAAACCTCCGCATTGTGCGGAGGTTCCAATAAGCTTTAGCTATACACAATAAAAAAACAGTCCTACTATCGGAGGTGCGACTGCCAAGAAGCACCGAGATGAGGAGGACTGAATGGATAATGAGAGTTTAG
>CASENB010000009.1 GCA_949289305.1 uncultured Spirochaetales bacterium | reverse complement strand
GGATGTCATCTATCTTGATAATGACGGGATAGTCGATGGAGATGTGACGGTTAAAAGGGCTGAGGCCTTTTTAAAGGGAATAAAGGATGAAGTTCCATTAAACAGGAACTCGCTGCGCTACATGGCAGAGAGCAGCGAGGGATTTAGGAGGATGCTCTGCTCTTATTACCTGCCGAAAGAATACAGGAATTTGGATTTTTCAAAGGTGAGGACAGAATTCCCATCATTCGGAAGAGGAAGGGAGAAGGACGTAAGGTACTACCTATTGATGTCGTCTGAAGAAGATAACGTAATAGCAGAGGCGGAGGCCCAATACACAAGAGAGTGTGTAAAAAGGAGCAAGAAGAGGGCAAGGTTCTATATGAGCAGGCTCACTACTGCAAGCCTGAAGGACGGAGGAAAATATGAAGACTTGCCCGATGTAATTGTCATTTATCTTCTTAATCGTGATATTATGAAAGAAGGAAGACCTTTCTATACGTTCAGGATGAAGGAGGACTTGAATAATAGGGCTTTAAGCGATTATGGAGAGATATTAGTATTCGTAAACCTGACATACAGGGGAGACGACAAATACGGAAGGGTTGCGCACGACTTCAATACGAAAGAAGTAACAGAAATGAATGAAGGTGAGATAAGAGACAGTATGGAGAAGGTTAAAGGAGAAGACAGGGAGGAGAATATGAGAACGGCAGTAGACTTTGTAGCTTCAATACAAAAAGAAGAATTTATGAAAGGCGTAAAATATGGGCAGAAAACTGGATATTCCAAAGGCGCGACTGAAGAGAAGAACATAACTATAGAACGCATGCTTAAGTTAGGAGAGTTCAGTATCGATCAGATAGCAAGAGCAACATCTGCCTCTGTAGATGATGTAAGCAAAATAGCTGCTAAACTTGGATTGTAACTTCAAAAATTAGAATGTAGGCCATGCTATAAGGAGATGGCAAGGTCTACTATTTTCAATCTCTATCCTTGATGCCTCATCTTTCCGCGAAGAACCAGTTTTTTGTTCATTGTGCGGCACATATAAGACTTAGCCAAGTGCGAATCTGTTATGGAGTGTGCCTTATATCCATGATTTTAGAGTGTTCATTTTCTTTTTTTAAAATATAATTAGGAGTATGAAAAAGATTTTAGTTGCTGTTTTGGCATTAGTTTTAACGCTGAGCTTCACATCATGTACGACATATGAGCTTGCTACTGCTTCTGCGGCTATGGATCTTGCAAGCGACATGATTGATCTTGCCCTCTGGCCGTACTACTACAGGCCGCTTCCGCCTCCACCTCCGCGACCGCCTCATTGCCGGTGATTTTTAAACGCTTCACATTATATTTCATCTAATATTTTGATCTTGGCCATGTCTAAATATATGCATGGCCTGTTGAATATTTAATGTAGGAAATTCAGTGATGAAATAGCCTAATGCCGGTGAAGGCCATCACTATGCCAAGCTTGTCAGCTTCTTTTATTACATCATCGTCTCTGACCGATCCTCCCGGCTCTGCAATATATCTTACTCCAGATCTATAAGCTCTTTCTATGTTATCGCTGAAAGGGAAGAACGCATCGCTTGAGAGCGCAACTTCGCTTATGTTCTTTAAATATTCCTTTTTCTCATCTTTTGTGAAAGGCTCGGGCTTTTCCTTAAAAAAATCTCTCCAATTTTCAAATACGTCTATTTCCGGATCGTCTAAGAGATATTGATCTATTGCGTTATCTTTGTCATTTCTTGAAAGGCTGTCTAAAAAGGGTAGGGAGAGGACTTTTTCACTTTGCCTTAGATTCCATACGTCAGCTTTGTTTGAAGCAAGGCGCGTACAGTGTATTCGCGATTGCTGCCCAGCTCCGACTCCTATTGTCTGTCCGTTTTTCACAAGGACTACGGAGTTTGACTGAGTGTATTTTGCTGCGATAGATGCGACAATTAAATCCCTTACTGCATCTTCATTTAGATCTTTCTTTTCCGTTACGATATTCTTAAAGTCATTTTCTGATGGAATGTAGGTGTTTCTCTCTTCTGAGAACGTGACTCCATATATTTGCCTCTTCTCCATCTCTTTGGGGATGTAGTCAGGATTAATTTGAAGAATTACGTAATTCCCTTTCTTTTTCTTTTTCAGCCTCTCTAGCGCCTCTTTTGTGTAAGATGGTGCGATGATTCCATCCGATACTTCTCTTGCTATCACTTTCGCAGTTATCTCATCGCATTCATCAGAGAGTGCGATAAAGTCTCCGAAGCTGCTCATTCTGTCGGCTCCACGCGCTCTGACGTACGCAATTGCAAGAGGAGATAGAGCTTCATCTTCTTTTATGAAGTACATTTTCTTTTCTCTGTCGCTTAAAGGTGTGCAGACGGCACATCCTGCGGGAGAGACGTGCTTAAAAGATGCTGCAGATGGCAATTTCGCCGCTTCTTTCAAATCTCTTACGAGAGAGTAGGCGTTTAGCGCATCTAAGAAGTTTATATATCCAGGTCTTCCATTAAGAACTTTTACTAAATTTTTTTCATCAAGCGTTAAAAAGCTCTTTTTTTGATTTGGATTAAGGCCGTATTTAAGATTTATGTTAAGCTCGTTTTTATTTATTATCTCTTCTTCTTTTCCTACTCTCAGATATAAGGAAATTTTATTCTCCTCATCTAGTGCCGACCATGTTTCATCTTTTAAAATACTTATATCAGATGGAATATCTAGCTCTACAGGATCTCTATCAAAAGAGATAAGGGGCGTATCTTCATTTATATATGTGTGTATTATATGAGCTTTTTCCTTTACAGCTTCATAAGAGTAGATAAGTCTTTCTGCCTCTGCGTTTAAGCCTCTTTTTATTATTGAAAGAGAGTAGGAATTATCTTTCTTGTTGAATAGCAGAGAAATACGAGGAGTATAGTTAGGATCATCTGGTTCGTACGTTCTTTTTACCAAAGCATTTGAAAGGCTTTCTCCTCTTTCTATTGCATTTATTATCGTGTCCGTATGATCTCCGTTTGAAAGCACGATAAAGTCTTCATTTTCTTTTAATGCATTGTAGATTATGAGAGATGGATCTTCTATTTTATCTTTATCATATGGGATTGTTTTTAACACCCCGTCTTCTTTTATTAGAATTCTGTTTCTTGAATTTTCACTTCTTCCGCTTATAGCATAAGCTATAACTGGTTCGCCATCTCTTGTGCATCCTGCGATAATGACACGTCCTGGATATCTGAATTTGCTTAAATATTCTCTTACTGTCATAGTCCACCTTTATCAATTTTTACAACTTTTAGACGTGATTTCAAAGCGTATTATGCAGTTTTTTGAATATAAATTACACTTTTGGCATAAAAATACAATTCTAATAGAAAAATTATAAAAATTGAAGAAAAAAATAAAAAAATAATGTTGACACTCAAATATTCTTTGCGGTAAAAGTGAAACATAAATCATCAATTTAGGGAGGAGAAAAATAAACTATGGCAAACATTAAGAACATTACTTTATCTCTATCTTCCCTACTAGTGCTAGTCCTACTCATTACATGCTGAACCACGGTTGCAGTATATGTTTTGTATAGGCCCGTGGTGTTGAGATCCATGGGCTATTTTTTTTAACTTTTAGGAGGTGAGGAGAGATGGAAGATGATAGGAAACGTTATACTCTGGCGATCCTTGTAAACAACAGGGCCGGAGTTCTTATGAGGGTCGTCGCACTCTTTTCAAGAAGGGGATACAATATTGACTCTTTATCTGTTGGAGAGACCGAAAATCCTAGAATAAGCCGTATTACTATCGTGGTTAGCGCAGATAGGCAGATTGTGGACCAGATCAAGAGACAGGTTGAAAAGCTTATAGACGTCATTAGGGTTTTCGAGATGACTGAAAGCGGATCTCTTCAAAGAGAACTGGTGCTACTTAAGATCAAAGCAAATGATAAGACAAGAACGCAGATTGTTGAAATCGGCGAGATATTCAAAAGTAAAATAATTGACGTGACACCTACTACGATATCGATGATGCTTACAGGAAGCCTCGATAAGCTTGATTCCTTCATGGCATTAATCAGACCTTATGGCATCGTTGAAATGGCAAGAACTGGAATTACAGCCCTCGAACGTGGTTCAAGACCTTTAATCGAGATCGGACATGAAGAGGACTATAAGGATATAGAGAATTAGGAAAGGAGAAAAAAAATGAGTAAGATGTATTACGATTCGGATGCAGACCTCTCAGTACTGAAAAACAAGAAGGTCGCTATTATCGGATATGGTTCACAGGGCCATGCACACGCGTTAAACCTTCATGACAGCGGAATAGATGTTGTCGTAGGCCTTTATAACGGCTCAAAGAGCTGGAGCAAGGCAGAAGAGGCAGGACTTAAGGTAATGACTACTGAAGAGGCTGTAAAGTGTTCTGACGTTATTATGATCCTTGTAAACGACGAGAAGCAGGCAAAGCTCTATCATCAGTCAATCGAACCATATCTAGAAAAAGGAAAATATCTAGCATTCGCACACGGCTTTAACATCCATTATGGCCAGATCAAGCCAAGCGAAGATATCAATATCATAATGATCGCTCCAAAGGGACCGGGACACACGGTAAGAAGCCAGTATCTTGAAGGAAAGGGCGTTCCGTCATTGATTGCCGTTGCTCAGGATCCAAGCGGAGATTCAACGCAGGTTGCTCTTGCATACGCTTCTGCAATTGGGGCAGGAAGGGCAGGAATCTTTGAAACAACATTCAAAGAGGAGACGGAGACGGACCTATTTGGCGAGCAGGCAGTTCTTTGCGGCGGTGTCACTGCCCTGATTAAAGCAGGATTCGATACCCTTGTCGAGGCAGGCTATCAGCCTGAGATGGCATACTTTGAGTGCTGCCATGAGATGAAGCTGATCGTAGATCTTATTTTCCAGGGCGGTATGGAATATATGAGATATTCCATCTCCGATACTGCAGAGTACGGCGATTACATCACAGAGAACAAGATCATCACAGAAGATACGAAAAAAGCGATGAAAGGCGTTCTCTCTGACATTCAGGATGGAACGTTCGCACGCAATTGGCTCTTGGAGAATCAGATTAACAGACCGTATTTCAATGCAAGAAGAAGACAGGAAAGCGAGACGCTTTTGGCAGAGACGGGAAAGAAATTAAGATCTCTGATGAGCTGGATTAAAAAATAAAGGGGGCAAGAGATGGCAGAGAGAGTTTACATATTCGATACCACGCTAAGAGACGGAGAGCAGGCTCCTGGCTATAGTATGAACCTTGAAGAGAAGATCAGGATGGCGAAACAGCTTGAGGCCTTGGGCGTCGATATAATTGAAGCTGGCTTTGCCATCTCCTCTCCTGGGGATTTTGAGAGCGTTGAAGCAATTGCATCAGCCGTCGAGCGTCCTGTTGTCGCATCCCTTGCAAGGGCTCTTAAAAAAGATATAGATGCGGCGTGGAATGCAGTAAAAAAAGCAAAGCATCCTAGAATTCACGTCTTTTTGGCGACAAGCGATCTTCATCTTGAATATAAGCTCAAGATCAGCCGCGAAGAGGCGATAAAGAGGATTAAGGAGAGCGTAAGCTACGCAAAGAGCCTTTGCGATGATATCGAATTCAGCTGCGAGGATGCAAGCAGAACGGAATTGGCCTTCTTAGCAGAGGCAGTAGAATGCGCAATTGATTCTGGTGCTACAACTGTGAATCTTCCTGATACTGTAGGCTATGCTACCCCTGAAGAGATCGGCTCTATGATCAGGTACGTCAAAGAGCACGTCAAGAACATAGATAAGGCAATTATAAGCATGCACAACCATAACGATTTGGGCTTGGCTGTGGCAAATACTCTTGCAGGAATCGAGGCAGGTGCAAGACAGGTTGAGTGCACCCTTTGCGGCATTGGAGAGAGGGCTGGAAACGCAGCTCTTGAAGAGATCGTCATGGCTCTAAAGACTAGAGGAGACAAGTTCGGTTTCTATACGAATATAGTTACGGAGGAGATTGCACGCTCAGCGCGGCTTTTATCAAGCACGACAGGCGTTAAGATCAATCCGTCTAAAGCTATCGTAGGAGACAATGCATTTGCGCATGAGTCAGGAATACATCAGCATGGCATGATGGCAAACAGCCTTACATACGAGATTATGACGCCTGAGTCCGTCGGTGTCGTAAAGACTAATCTTGTTCTTGGCAAGCACTCTGGACAGCATGCGTTTTCAAAGAAGATGCAAGAGCTTGGATACGCCCTTTCCAAAGATAGGGAGGATGCGCTCTTTTTAGAGTTCAAGAAGACTTGCGATAGAAAGAAGAACATAACGGATAAAGACCTCATCGCGCTAGTTGAAGCTCAGGAGAATCCTGAGACGCAGACATGGAGCCTCGATTCGTTTGTCGTAAACAGTGGAAACAGGATGACAAGCACTGCATGCATATCGCTTAAAAAGAGCAACGAGAAGATCTATCAGGATGTTGCAAGCGGGACTGGTCCTGTATATGCATCCTTAAGATGCGTTGAGAAGATAATCAAGCATCCGTTCTCTCTTGAGGAATACAACCTCACTGCGGTCACGGAGGACAGGGACGCTCTAGGAGAAGTGTTCGTCAAGATCTCTGATCAGAGCGGGGTATACAGAGGACGCGGTGTTTCCACAGACGTCATTGAGGCATCGATTCTTGCGTGTCTTAATGCTATAAACAAGATGCTTGATGAGAACTCAAAAGCAATTGGACAGAGCCAGAGCGCAGCTAAAATGAGTTTTGAAAACGATATGTTAATCGGACATACGGATAAAAAGGAGCAAGAGTAATGGCAATGAACATGAGTGAAAAGATTTTAGCGCATGCTGCTAAATTGGAGTCCGTCCATCCTGGTCAGCTTATTATGGCTGACCTCGATATGGTGCTTGGAAACGATATTACAAGTCCTGTCGCTATCAAAGAGTTCCCAAAGTTTGGAAAGGAACACGTTTTTGATAAGACCAAGATTGCCCTTGTTCCTGATCATTTCGTACCAAACAAGGACATTAAAGCGGCAGAGCAGTGCGCATGCCTCAGAGCTTTCGCAAAAAGCGAGGAAATTAAGAACTACTTTGAAGTAGGACGTATGGGAATCGAGCACGCTCTTCTTCCTGAAAAAGGACTTGTGACCGCAGGTGATGTCGTAATCGGTGCTGACAGCCATACATGCACATATGGCGCTCTCGGCGCTTTTTCAACCGGAGTGGGTTCTACGGATATGGCATGCGGTATGGCAACGGGAAAAGCATGGTTTAAAGTCCCCGAGTCTATAAAGGTAAATTTAACAGGCAAATTAAAGAAATACGTAACTGGAAAGGACGTCATATTGCATCTGATAGGAAAAATCGGTGTGGATGGAGCACTTTACAAGAGTCTTGAATTTTCAGGTCCATCAGTGGCTGAACTCTCAATGGATGATAGATTCACTATCTCTAATATGGCGATTGAAGCCGGAGGAAAGGCTGGATTATTCCCTGTCGATGAAAAGACTTTGGCGTACTTGAAAGAATCGGGTGCAAAGGAGCCTAAAATATTTAATGCGGATGAGGACGCAGAGTATTCAGAGACTATTGAACTAAACTTGAGCGAAATAGATTTGACTGTGAGCTATCCTCATCTTCCAGAAAACACTCACCCTGTAAAAGATGCAAAGGATATAAAGATCGACCAGGTTGTTATCGGAAGCTGCACTAATGGTAGGATCAGCGACATGAGGGCTGCTGCCGAAGTATTAAAGGGCAGAAAGGTATGCGATAGCGTCAGATGCATCATAATTCCTGCAACACAGAAGATCTATAAAGAGGCTATGGACGAAGGCCTCTTTGATATATTCTTAGATGCAGGTGCTGTTATTTCAACACCTACATGCGGCCCTTGCCTTGGCGGATATATGGGAATCCTTGCAGAGGGAGAAAGATGCGTAAGCACCACTAACAGAAACTTCGTAGGGCGTATGGGGCATGTTAAGAGCGAAGTATATTTAGCTTCCCCTTACACTGCTGCGGCAAGCGCTGTTACAGGCTTTATTACGGATGTGAACACACTATAAAGGAGGATGTATGCAAATAAGCGGAAGAGTATTTAAATATGGCGATAATGTGGATACGGACGTAATAATCCCTGCCCGCTATTTAAACACAAGCGATGCAGCAGAGCTTGCATCGCACTGCATGGAAGATATTGATAAGGAATTTGTAAAGAACGTAAAGAAAGGGGATATCATGGTCGCAGGAAAGAATTTCGGCTGCGGATCTTCTCGAGAGCATGCCCCTCTTGCAATAAAGACAAGCGGCATAAGCTGTGTAATTGCAGAGAGCTTTGCCAGAATCTTTTTTAGAAATTCGATAAATATCGGGCTTCCGATTTTAGAGTGCAAGGAGGCGAGTGAGGATATTAAAAACGGGGACGATGTCTCTATCGATCTTTCAAGCGGAAAAATCGTTAACAATACTAGCGGAAAAGTATATAACGCAGAGCCTTTTCCTCCTTTCATGCAGGAGCTGATAAACGCAGGAGGCCTTGCCGAGTACATGAGGAGGAATGGCTGATGGAAAAGGTTATTGCAGTAATTAAAGGCGATGGAATCGGACCCGATATAGTATCTCAGGCAATAAGGGTCTTAGACAAGACTGCTAAGATTTTCGGACATAAGTTCACGTATAAATATCTCTCAGCAGGGGGGGATGCGATAGACAAATACGGAATTCCTCTTCCTGATGAGACTTTAAATGAGGCGAAAAAATCTGATGCTGTCCTTCTTGGCGCCGTAGGAGGGCCTAAGTGGGATAACATGGATGGAAGTAAAAGACCAGAAAAAGCGCTTTTAGGACTAAGAAGCGGATTGAACCTATATACTAACTTACGCCCGGCTCTAATGTATAAAGCCCTCTCCGATGCCTCTCCTTTAAAGAGAGAAGTTGTCTCAGACGGTCTTGACATCTTGATCGTAAGAGAGCTTACGGGAGGCATTTACTTTGGCGAGAAGAAAAAGGCCGAAGACAATTCATGGGCGTCGGACTTGATGAAATATAGCACGGCAGAGGTAGAGCGCATTGCAAGAAAAGCCTTTGAGGCGGCAAGAAAGAGAAGAGGGAAGCTTACAAGCGTCGACAAGGCAAACGTGCTTGAGACCTCAAGGCTCTGGAGAAGGGTCGTTACAGAAGTTTCAAAAGACTATCCGGATGTGGAATTAAATCATCTTTATGTTGATAATGCCGCAATGCAGCTTGTTAAGAATCCAAAGCAGTTCGATGTAATTGTAACCGAGAACATGTTCGGCGACATCCTCTCAGATGAGGCTAGCATGATAACAGGAAGTATCGGAATGCTCTCTTCCGCATCCCTTGGAGACGGGAAGTTCGGTATGTACGAGCCGATTCACGGTTCTGCGCCCGACATTGCAGGAAAGAATATTGCAAATCCTATTGCGACGATACTCTCAGCTTCTTCCATGCTGCGCTACAGCTTCGATATGGACGATGAGGCGAAGGCGATTGAGAACGCGGTTGAGGATGTTATCAACTCTGGCTATAGGACTTTCGATATCGCAGGCGAAGGCTCTGCTAGCCTAGGAACTGTAGAAATTACAGATAAAATCTTGGAGAGACTTGTATGAGAAGCGATCAGATGAAAAAAGGGGATGAAAAAGCCCCGCATAGATCTTTAATGAAGGCCCTAGGCTGGACAGATAGGGAGATTAACATGCCTATAATCGGAATCGTCTCGGGCTATAATGAGATAATTCCTGGGCACAAGGAGCTTAACAGGATAGTCGAAGCTGTTAAGGCAGGAGTGAGGGAAGCGGGAGGAAATCCTGTTGCATTTCCTGTAATCGGAGTATGCGATGGAATCGCTATGGGACATACAGGGATGAAGTACTCCCTATGCTCAAGAGAACTTATAAGAGATTCTATCGAAGTAATGGCAACTGCACATGCTTTTGATGCCCTAGTCTTCGTTCCTAACTGCGACAAGATTGTCCCCGGAATGCTGATGGCCTCTGCCCGTCTTAATCTCCCTTCAATTTTCGTCTCAGGCGGACCGATGCTTGCAGGCCATGTTAAAGGGGGAGATAAGCGTGGAATGAGCCTTAGCAGCATGTTCGAAGCAGTGGGAAGGAAAAAAGCTGGAACAATGAGCGACGAGGAGTTCTTAGCTTGGGAAAACTCAGCTTGTCCGACTTGCGGTTCTTGCTCTGGAATGTATACTGCAAACAGCATGAACTGCCTTTGCGAGGCAATTGGAATGGCGCTTCCCGGAAACGGAACGATTCCAGCCGTATATGCTGCAAGGGAGAGGCTTGCCAAAGAAGCCGGCTATAAGATAATGGAGATCTTGGAAAAGGATATAAGGCCGAAGGCGATAATGAGCGAAAAAGCTTTTGAAAATGCTTTAAAAGTCGACATGGCTTTAGGCTGCAGTACGAATACGATGCTGCATATCCCTGCAATAGCAAACGAATGCGGAATAAAGATCAACATTTTCGATGCGAACGCATATAGCGCAGCGGTTCCTAATCTTTGCCATTTAGCGCCAGCAGGTCCGCATCACATGGAAGATCTTGAGATGGCAGGCGGTGTTATGGCAGTAATGAAAGAACTTGATAAGAAGGGGCTTCTAAACAGGGATTTGATTACTGTAACCGGAGGAAGTATCGCAGAGAGTTTCGATAAGGCTAAGAATTACGACGAAGAGGTCATAAGGCCGATCGACAAGCCATATTCAGAAACCGGAGGTCTTGCAGTTCTCTCAGGATCGCTCGCTCCTCGCGGCGCTGTCGTAAAGCGTTCCGCAGTTGCGAAGGAGATGATGAAGCATACAGGGCCTGCCCGCGTATTTAACAGCGAGGAGGAGGCGATCGAAGCTATATATGCTTCTAAGATTAAGAGCGGAGATGTTGTCGTAATCAGATATGAAGGGCCTAAAGGAGGGCCTGGAATGAGAGAAATGCTCTCTCCGACTTCCGCAATTGCCGGAATGGGGCTTGATAAAGAAGTCGCACTTATAACTGACGGAAGATTTTCAGGCGCTACCCGTGGCGCTTCAATCGGACACTGTTCTCCAGAAGCGGCAGATGGCGGTCCTATCGCGCTTGTAGAAGAAGGAGACTTGATTGAAATAGATATCGACAATCTTTCACTCAATCTGCTTGTCGATGAAAAGGTTCTTGAAGAGAGGAGAAAAAATCTCAAGCTTAAGGAATGTCCTGTGAAGTCCGGATATCTATATCGATATTCGCTTCATGTATCATCTGCAGATCAGGGTGCCGTTTTGAGGGAGGAGTAATTTGAAGTTAACTGGAGCAGAAGTAATAATAGAATGTTTGATTGAAGAGGGAGTTGATACCGTATTCGGCTATCCCGGAGGGCAGGTCATTCCTCTGTATGATGCGATTTATAAGTACAGGGGAAAAATAAGGCATATTCTAACCGCTCATGAGCAGGCTGCAAGCCATGCTGCGGACGGTTATGCGAGAAGTACGGGAAAAGTCGGCGTATGCATCGCTACAAGCGGACCTGGGGCTACGAACCTCGTCACTGGAATCGCAACTGCCTATATGGACTCTTCTCCGATTGTCGCAATTACAGGAAACGTTCCTCTTTCCCTTCTTGGACGCGACAGCTTCCAAGAGGTCGATATCACAGGAATCACGATGCCTATAACGAAGCACAACTTCATAATAAAGGACATCAATGAGCTTGCTGACACAGTCAGGGAGGCTTTCAGAATTGCAAAAGAAGGAAGGCCGGGCCCTGTCTTAATCGATGTGCCAAAAGACTTGCAGGTTTCATATGTCGATTATGAGAAGAAAGAACCTTACAAGGTGCTTCCAAGGGTAGATCGTCTTGAAGAAAAGGATATAGATATCGCAGTCAACATGATAAACAAATCTAAAAAGCCGATGTTCTATATCGGAGGCGGCGTGATCAGAAGCGGCGCCTCAGATCTTCTTAACGAGCTTCTTGAAAAAGTTGACGCACCTTGCTGCTCAACCCTTATGGGTCTAGGGGCTGTAAATGCCTCATCAGCGCGTTTTACTGGAATGGTCGGAATGCATGGAACGAAACTGAGCAATCTTACTGTCAACGCTTGCGATCTTCTTGTCGTTGTTGGCGCAAGGTTCTCAGACAGGGTTATTTCAAACGGAAGCACATTCGCCCGTCAGGCGAAGATCCTTCAGCTTGATGTAGATCCTGCGGAGATAAACAAGAACATCTATTCTCACCACCATGTGCTCTCAGACGTTAGGGTAAGTCTTGAAAAGATTCTAAAGCGTGTCGATAAGGCCGAACACAAGGAATGGATGGATGAGCTTGAGAGAAATAGAAGGCGCTATCCGCTTAAGAATACGAGCGAAAGCAGACGGGCAAAAGAGATTTTCAAGGCTCTTGAGCAGGTTCTTCCTGAAGATAATATAATCGTTACTGAGGTCGGACAGCACCAGATGTGGGCTGCGCAGTATTTAAAGACGCTAAGGCCTAACAGGTTCTTGACAAGCGGCGGACTTGGCACGATGGGATTTGGAACTGGTGCCGCAATTGGAGCTCAGGTGTCCCATCCGAATGCAAGGGTTGTGAATATCGCAGGAGATGGATGCTTTAGAATGAATTCTAATGAACTTGCTACAATAGCACGTTACAATCTTCCAATCATAATCCTTGTTATGAACAATCATTGTCTTGGAATGGTAAGGCAGTGGCAAACATTGTTTTTTAATAAGCATTATTCCGAGACTAGCCTTGATACTCCGATCGATTGGATTAAGCTTGCAGAAGCTTATGGTCTTACAGGACTCAAATTGAAGCTTGATGATGATGCTGAGGCAGTATTAAAGGCTGCCGTAGAACTTGGAAGAGCAGTTGTCGTCGATTGCGAGATTCCGACTGATGACAAGGTATATCCTATGGTTGCTCCAGGAGCATCGATTAGCGACATGATCGGTTTCATAGATATGGGAAACTGAAGATCATCGTGGTTTGAAATTCAGAGAAAGACTAGGGCCATTTTCATCTTTAGCAGATGATGATGGCCTTTTTTACTGCCTGTTGGCATCCTTTCGTAAGAATGCAATGAAGAAGCATAACAATGCAAAGACGCTTTCTGCCCCATTATAACGGTATGCACATCAAGCAGTCTTGATAATATTAAAATCAGTTAATAGTTGTCTGCTTTTGTTACTTTGCATTTCCTGTTTCTCCCATATAATGCGATAAATTATATCTTTAAGTAAATTAGATTATTTAATAAAAATTATATCTCTGTTATATAAGTGAAAATGATCTGACAAGTAATAATTAAAAATATAAATAATACTAAATATACTAAATTTATAAACTGATGGAATAGTATTTTCTGAAATAATTAAGAATTATACAAGAAGAAATGATCGTTTAAATAAATTACAAAGTTAGAAACCTTAAAATTACATGAAGAGTTAAGCCTAAAAAAATTTTCTTGACCTTAAATTAATATTAATCTTAGTATAAGAAAAAATAGGAGGAAAAATGAAAAAACTCTTAATCGGAGTGCTAGTTACTGCACTCATTGTCTTGTTAGCATCATGTGATCCTTCTTCTACGAAACAAGATAATGTTTCGGAGGGGGGTATTCTAACTCCGGTAAAGGGAAATCTCGATCCGAAGAAACCTTATGATGCATATCACCATGGGCTCTTTGACGATCAGAGCTATACTTACTCCACCACATATAGGGATGGAGATGTAAAGTATCCTGTAGGAGAGACGGCGATAACCTATTCTGCCTATATTCCAGAAGGCTTTCAGGTAAAATCTTCTGTCTATGTCATCTTGATTCCAGATGATACCAAAGCAAAAGATTTTGCAAGATCCGAAATAGGTATGCAGTGGATCAATCTAGCTTCAACAGACGAAGATCCTTTTGCCGTCGTGTTCATCGAACCTGAAAACGGAGCAAAGTGGAACATAGCTCAGGATCCGTCGGGAAGGGATGAAGCGTCTTGCGCGTTCGCCGCCTTCACTGCAATCAGAGATAAGAAGGCCGAGAGTAATGCGTTCATCTCTGTAGACAAGTCTGGAGTAAGGCTCGTCGGATATCAAGAGGGAGCTGCAATGGCTTCAATATGGGCAGCCGCATGGCCGCAGCTTTTTGCCAACACGACATTAATCAATCCTACTTCATATGAGAAGGATGTAATCGATTCATGGCTTGATAGCGTCATCTATCCGGTTGCAATCGATAGTTCAAAAGGATATGAGCTAGGTATGAAGGCAAGGGAAGTTGCAATGCCTCTTTTCCTATATTCAGATGGAAGTCAAGATGTTGTTAATAGGTTTAAGAGCCTTTATGAAGAGATAAACAGGAATTGTTCTAACCCAGACACTTCCCGCGACAGATCGCTTGAGGTTGTAGAGATTCTTAATTCGTCTTCAGCGGATGCCATTTACGATAAGGCAAAACAGAACAACAGATTCCTCGGTTATCCTGGTGGAACTATAAGAGGCGTATTTGGCGCTTACACCGACAGCCATTTCAATCCGGTTTGGGAAGATACGACGATAGATGAATACACAAGAAGATGGATGGTTTACGTACCATCGTCATATGATGGTGAAAGTTCCGTTCCTCTCGTAGTTGCTCTACATGGTTCTTCTGCCTCTATCACTGATCTTCCTGAGGAGTCAAGATGGTCTGATGTTGCGGATAAAGAAGGATTCATCGTTCTGTTCGTCCAGGGTTATCCGACGGGAACTCCGAATCCGATTCCATCATGGTTCTCTTTGGACGGTGGCGCAAAAACAGATATTGATTACTTGAAAGCTGTTGTTGCAAAAGTACAGGAGAAGTATAACATCGACAGTGGAAGAATATATCTGACTGGCCATTCGATGGGCTCCATGATGACTCAGGCTTTTGCCGGATCTGATGATGGATCGTTCTTTGCCGCTTATGGTCCTGTCGGCTATGCTCTTGGAGAGTCTGTCTTGAGCGGCCTTGGCGCAACTCTTGATAAGAATACCAATACGGTCGTGCTTCCTATGTGGTTCTTCAAAGGCGAATATGATCTCAACGGTTATGCAATAGACGATCCTTCAAGCGGAGATGGCGCGGCATTTACTTACTGGGCGCAAGCTAACAATCTTAGTTCTAGATCTTCAGGTGTTGATGAGAGCGAAAACGTCGCAGAAGGAAAATACACTACATATTCTTATGCGAATAACGAAATCCCTCTCGTAAAGTATACGCAGGTTCATGAGTCTCCTCATACCTATATGCCTGAAGAATCTGTATTGCTATGGAACTGGTTTAAACACTGGTCGAGAGATGCGGAGGGCAACAGCTATTTCGATAACAATCCTGTTACAATAGAAAGGGTGTTATAATTACGGAGATAGTAATTGAGCGATGCAGGCAGCCTTGTTCTCAGGGCTGCCTTTGTTACTTTGTTTTAAGATTGCTAGGACAATCTATGATCTATTCAGATTCTCTTCGATTGTCAGATCGATTTTCTCTTTTAATTTCTCAAGTTTCTCTAAAAGAACCGCTTTCTCTTTTTTTAATTCTTCATTCTCTTTCTTTAATTCTTCCAACTTGTCTTTTCCCATCTTCACGTACCTTTTTGTTTTAGATCTAGATCGAATTTAAAAAATGATCAATATATTGGGACAAATCGACTTTCTTTATGTTAATATTTCCGTATGGACGCTTTAAATATGATTCTCAGCGATATTGAGAGAGAAAGGAAAGAGAAGGACAGGCTGGTAATTGCGATAGATGGAAAGAGCGGAACAGGGAAAAGCCATCTTGCAATGCTGATTGAATCATGCTCGCCTGTAAGTGTGATCCATATGGATGATTTCTTCCTTCCCGAAAGCAGGAAGACTGAAGAGAGGATGGCAGAGCCCGGCGGAAACGTGGATTACGAGAGGTTTTTGAAAGATGTTTTAAATCCTTTAAAATCTTCTTTTTCATTCTCTTACCGTCCTTTTTCATGTAAAACGCAGACTCTAAGCGATGAGTACGTCCTTATAGACAAGAGCATCGTGATAATTGAAGGCGTATACTCCCTGCGTCCTGAATTTAGGCCGTATTACGATCTTGCATATGTTCTTTCTGCTTCGAATGAGGTTAGGGTGGACAGGATTAAGGCTCGTTGCGGTGCCGAGAAGCTCAAGAGCTTCATTTCAATCTGGATGCCGCTTGAGGACGTATATTTCTCCTCTTTCGATTTTTCGTCCTATCCTTTAATTGAAAACAGCTAGGCCGCTTCTTCTTTCGACGAGAACCGTGTCAAGCCAATTGCCGAACCTGTCTTTAGCAGACTTCTCCCTCTCTCCGATAATTCTGAAACCTAATGAGGTGTGAAGTCTTATAGATCTCGTATTTGTTTTGAAAATACAGCCGTAAAGCGACCAAATCCCCATTTTCTCGCTCTCTTCGATTAAATGTTCTAACAGGGCTTTGCCGACTCCCTTTCCCCAGGCTTCTTTTTTAACATATACGCTCTCTTCCAAATATCCGTCATATGCAGGGGCCGAGTACACTCTGCTTACTGCAATCCATCCAAGGATATCAGAGCCTTGTGCATATACGAAACGTAAATAGGGTAGATGCGCGTTGTTAAAAGTAGGCCATGAGGGCACAGTCGTTGTAAATGTTGATTTCCCTTCTTCGATTGATTCTTTATATATGGATAATACCGCCTCTCCATCTTCAGAGAGCATAGACCTTATCATTGTAGCTTATTCCCCCTCCTATGAGCGGATTAAGGTTGTTCAACCTTACATCTAGAATATATGCGCTCATATGGGCGCTTTTTTCAAGAGTTTCAAGGATGGCGGATGCTTCATTTATATTATATGCTGCGACAAAAGCTCCGAAGTTTTCAACAAGGCAAACCGAAGTGCTATATAATTCTTCCGCGACACGTTCTGCAAAAACGAACGAATTGGTAGCATAGCTTACTTTCTTTATGTTCTTAATCAGCTCGGTTCCCTGAGCGAAAATATTCGACCTTATGTCCTCTTTTGATGCTGAAAAAAGGGTTGTGTAAAGTGGATTTCCAAAAATAATTGAATTCACATCGCTTCTATTCTGATAAACCAGGGCATGAACTTTATACTCTTTGTTAGGCCTGCTTAGCCCAGCAATGACTTCCAAACTCGAAATGTCTATTAATGATAGATCCTTGAAGCTGATGCTCAGCGGAGAAAAATCATCGTTCGTAATTAAAAAGAGCGATCCCACTCTAATCGATATCGCACCTCCTCTAAGAGGACTTATCAAATTCTTGTTGTAAAGGCATTGCGCCATTTTCATGATTTCTTTTGCTTCCCTTTCTTCTACCATAAGTGAAATTTTATAGATTTTAGCTATTGAGTGCTAGTATTGCATATACATTTGTCTAATTCTTTTCGTGTTTTTTTACTTATGGTGTTATGATGTTTATATGGAGGAGTTATGAAAAAATTTTTCTTAATATTGATTCTGGCTTTGCTTAGCGTACCTCTATTTTCTATTTCAAATTGTACGAGCCATTCTTGGGAGAATAAAGACGGATCTCTTCATTTTCTTGGGCGCACATATGATTATTTCGGCACGCTAGATTCTAACAGGATATCGATCGTTCCAAAAGGCTGCATGTACTCAATTAACCCGGATGGAAGCGAGAGAATCGAGGTCAAATATGGATTTGTCGGCAACACAATGCTAGGTCTTCCGTCTCCGATAGTCATAGACGGGATGAATGAAAAAGGGCTTATGGGCTGCCTTTTGAACTACCCTGGATACGCCTATTACGATACTAACGTCAAGGAAGGGGTTGTGAACGTCCATCCATCGTTCTTCCTTGCTTACATACTCTCTGAATGCGCAAGCGTTGAAGAGGTCGTAAGCGAGATGGAGAATATAAATTTGACTGGGGAACTGATCTTCGGTTCGGAGATGAATGTTCACTATATAATCTCTGATAGCACTGGAGAGGCTGTAATCATAGAGCCGGATAAGGATGGCGTGAGCATTCACAGAAACACCATCGGCGTAATGGCTAATGCACCTGATTACAATTGGCAGAAGACGAACCTGAAGAACTATGTGGCAATCAGCAATGTGGATACGCCTCCTGTAGACATTCTCGGAGAGACTTTTAGCGCATTTGGAGTCGGAACAGGTGGATCTTTCGGACTTCCTGGCGGATATTCATCACCTTCAAGATTTGTACGTATGGCGTTTACAAAGCAGTTTGCACCGAAAGGCGTTGACGAACTCGACTCTGTAACGAGAATGTATCACAATTTCGCTGTTGTCGATATCCCAGAGGGGCTTTTACGTGAGTCAAGCGACAACGACCATTATGAGCAAAGCCTCTGTATTACGGTAATGTGTTCAGAGAGCGGCAATTACTATTTCTCTCCATATACGGATCGAAGGATTAATTGCGTAAATGTTCATAATGCGCTTGAAAGCGTAAATGGAAGCGATATAAGTTATATTGAAATTCCTAAGACGCAGGATGTTAATTACATAATCTAAGGTTATAAGAAAAGGCCATGGTAAAAAGTTCCATGGCCTCTTTAGTGTGTTTATGAATTTATGATCTTAGCATCCGCTTACAGAGCATGAGCTCTTTTTAGGCGGAACAGCGATAATCCTCTCTAGAGCAGGATTCTTCTTTAAATTCTCCTTCAGTCCCCTTGCTCTTGCCTTGTTTACATAATTAGGATCTTCAAACGTATAATGGAAGTTCGTATGGATATCGTAAGTTCCCTCCATAAGGGCATATGCGTCCTCTGTCATTACAAGCTCCTCGTCCGTTGGAATAACGAAGATCTTTACTTTTGAAGAGTCCTTGCTGATGCATGTCTCTGCATTGCGGCAGTGGGAAAGGTTATTCTTCTCTTCGTCAAGTTCGATTCCAAGGCTCTCTAGCCCTTCGCAAGCTCCTCTTCTGATATGCTCTCCCATCTCGCCAACACCTGCTGTGAATACGATTGCATCGACTCTTCCAAGAAGTGCTGCATAAGATCCGATATACTTCTTTATTCTTCTGCATTCCATCGCAATTGAAAGCTTTGCCTTCTCATCGCCGTTATCAGCAGCAGAGTGCACGTCTCTTCTGTCAGACATTCCGCATAGTCCTACAAGTCCGCTCTTTTTGTTAAGCTCGGTATCCATTTGTTCTGCTGTCAAGCCAAGGTTCTTTGCCATGTAAGGAACGATTGCAGGATCGATGTCTCCGCTTCTTGTTCCCATCACAAGGCCTTCAAGCGGCGTAAGTCCCATTGAAGTATCGATGCAGATTCCATCTTTAACTGCACATGCGGATGCTCCGTTGCCGATATGCAAGATGATTACGTTTGTATCTTTATTCTCTTTTCCAAGAAGTACAGCGGCCCTCTTTGCGCAATATAGATGGCTTGTTCCATGGAAGCCGTAGCGTCTTACATTGTATTTCTCATACCAGGAATAAGGAACTGCATACATAAACGCCTCTTTTGGCATTGTCTGATGCCATGCCGTATCCATTACGATTGCCTGAGGAACGTTTGGCATTAGTTTTCTTGCAGCTTCAATACCCATGATGTTTGCCGGCATATGGAGCGGTCCAAGCGGTATCAATGTCTTCAACTTCTCGACGACCTCATCGTCTACAAGCGTTGATTTCTTAAACATTTCTCCTCCATGGAGAACTCTGTGTCCAACAGCGCCGATTTCAGAAAGGCTCTTGATACAGCCGTATTTTTCGTCCTGAAGCATCTGAAGAATCAACTCGATAGCTTCTTTATGTGTCGGACTTGAGAATTTTGCCTTATACTCCTCTTTTCCAATTGACTTCTGCTCAATCGTAGAGTATTCGAGTCCGATTCTCTCAACTACGCCAACAGATAGGACATCCTTGTTGTCCCAATCATAAACCTGGTATTTTGCAGATGATGATCCGCAGTTCAGGGTAAGAATTACCATTGCTATTACTCCTTGAGATCCAATTTCGATTAACGAAAAGAAATTTTATCATAAAATGTGAAGAAAGTGTATAGAACGATAGGGCTCTAAAGCTAATGCTTTTTCAAAAAATTAACAAAATAATTGTTTTTTGCATTTAAAAAGTATGAAGAAAATATTTTTACTGATACTCTTTTTGTGCATTATTTGTTCTTTTGCCTTTTCAGGATCATTGACTATTTCAAACGACAGAATTCTTTTAGAGTCTAAAGCATTCTCATTCGACATAAAGAACATGCTTTTATTTTATAAGGGCGATTATATTTCTTACGGACGCTTAGACAGTTATTCGCTTTATAACAGCCTGTTTAATCCTTATAGAAAATATTTGAATGTTGGCCTTAGCGTATCAAAAAGCCAAACGCGTGGGCTTAGAGGATTTTTAATAGGCTATAAGCAGTTTTCTTTTGCATTTTCTTTTTCTGGCGATAGAACAGCCGCATTATCATATGATGGAAAATATTTAGACATAGGCTTTGCGTATTACGATGAAAAAGACGAGATGGAGAAAAGCATAATCTACAACTACAAAAGAGAGGAGAGGGACGATGTGCTTTCCCTGCTTTTAAGAACATTTTATTTAAATTATATTGATGGCATAATAATACTTTCTTACTCCCCTCATTTAGGAATAGACGGTTTTTATCGTATTACTCTTGGATACGAAGGTGTGAAAGCAGCAGTCAGCTATGGAAACACTTTATTATCTAATGCAGACGATCTGTTAAAACTCGATTTTTCCCTCTCTTCATCCCATTTTGATTTCAGATACAGTATAAAATACAGCGAAGAGCCGCTTTATACCGATTTTTTCAGAATCTATTCTTCTTCTTACGAGACTGTATTTAAATATAATGGAATAAGAGCGAGCATCAGGCGTACGTTCTCTTTTAATAAGAGGGCAGAGATAAAGGATATTACGAGAATATCGTTGTTTTACAAAGGGTTAAGACTATCTGTTGGTTCTGATCTAGCAATTCACTTAGATATAGAGAAGGGGGCTTTTAAAATGGGAATAAAAGAGAATGGATCATATTTTGAGTATGAGTTTTCAGAGAATTTCCTCATAAGCTATTACGATGGAAAAATAGGGGCTGAGGTAAAGCTGTTCTTTTAAAGCAGGTTCTGCCTTATCCTCATCGTATCTATGTTTTCATATTCTTTTATGCTTGAATCGTCTATCCACGAAAGGATGTGGCTAAGCCTGTTTCTCGTGCTTGGATGCGGATCTGAAAATCCACCTGATGGCTCATCGATAAATGCCGCCATAAATCTTAAAAGTCCTTTTGCTTCTCCGATTTTTACTGCAAACTTATCTGCTTTGTATTCGCTTCTCTTTCCTCCAATGAGGTAGCATGCATAGTGGATTGAATTCATTATCTTGCTTACGATTCTCATTAAAAAGAAGAATAAAAGCCATAGAACGTATGTGAAGATATTTACCTTTTCCCCTTCTTTTGGAGAGAAGGTCGAGGCAATTATGTTTGCAGGTATCATGATGATGGCAAAGATTAAAAAGAAGTTTGCCTGTGCAATCGTATTTGAAGTGACATCAAGATGTGCGATGTGTCCAAGCTCATGTGCTACGACTCCTCGAAGAACCTCTTCATCCGCTTCTTTTAGCGTTCCTGTGTTTATCGCAACCTTGTTGTGAGCAAAGGCGAATGCGTTGAAACTGTTGTCATTAGAGACGTAGAACTTCATCCTTATTGGAAGGGTTATGGTCTTCTTCCTTGCTTCTTTGAGCGTCTTTATGCATTCATCTCTTGCGCTTGATGGCTTAAGGTAATCCATCTTAGATGAGTATGAAAGCCATACCGTGATGAAAGAGAAGAAATAAAGAATTACATAATATGCAAATACATATTCAAGAGAGTAGGTGGAAATAAAATTAAGCACTATATATGAGACTTCACTTAGCTTAGGGATGTAAGTAGATATGAATAGGGCTGATTCTTCAAGCATCGATAAGAAGAAAGTGCCAAATCCGAAGTACGATGTGACGAAGTAAAAGATGAAAAACGCAATTACTGTCGTTATTACCATATAAGGTCTTAAAATCAGGCGGAAATACGCTCTGAATATAAGCTTCCAAAAGAATGCAAGAAGCATGATAATGCTAAAAATTCCCCATCCATAAATTGATAGGAAACTGGATACGCCTGAGTTTTGCAATGCGTTTTTTACTTCTATTGCAACGGTGCTAGTCGCTTTATCTATGGCACTAAGCGTACTGTTAATGAAGTTTAAAAACGTTGGAAAGCCTAAAAATGAGAGAATGTTCGCAATTAACGCCAAAGCTATGGATATAATTAGTAAAAGAATTGCGAATGTTAATATTTTGAACAGTCCCTTGCTTATTATGTTTCCGCCAGTTTTATATTCAACAGCCATATGCTACCACCCCAACATGGTTATATAGTACAGACAAAGGAATCAAAGCTCAAGGCTTACGCTAAGTTCCAGATCTATTCCTTTCTTCTCTTTTACGGTCTTAATTGCCAGGTCAATTAATTTTTTTACATCCTCTGCAGGACATGAAGGATATGAAAAAAGACAGTTTGATTCAAATGACGAGAACTCGCATCTAAGGCCCTTATCTCCTGTAAGGCCGCATTCTTTTATTAAGGCAGAGGCTTTGTATTCATTTGTATCTTTAAAAACGCATCCAATGAAGTTATTGCACGGAGGAATGAACATTAGCTCTATAAAACGTTCTTTTTTAATGCGTGCTTCTGCAGTTCTTTTGCCTTCTCTTAAACGTAGGGTAGTGGAGATTATTATCTCATCTTCGTCTATAAGCTTTTTTTTGCTGTTGAAAAAGTCAAGATAGTCAGGTTTCCTATGGATCTTTCCATCCCTTGTCATCGTATCAGTATAGAAGTGGAACTCTGAAATCTCTACATTCTGGCTTTTGGCATTTATCTTTATTGCCGCGGCAACGCTTCCGGGAATTCCTCCAAGCTCTTCAAGTCCCATGAGATTATGTTCTATTGCAATGTTGATAACATCGTCCAGGCTCTCTCCTGCCATTGCCGTAATAAGAGATCCCTTCACCGTTATTCCTTTTAGTTTCTTTGTGGAAAGCACAAGCGCATCGAGGTAGGAATCAGAGAGAAGCGTATGCGTGCCGGATGCGAGGGTTATGACTCTGAGTTTTTTTTCGTTCGCATAGCCGAGGGCTTCTCTTAGTTCGGTTATGTTTTCCGGTTCTGCAAACATTCTCGCATTGCCTCTGCTGTTGAAGAAAGTAAGTCCAGATAGCTCCTTGTTCTCTTCAAACTTGATTTTTTCCCTCTTAAAACTTAAATTGTCATGCATAGATAGACTTATATTAAGGCAAAGTGTTAATTTATGATAGTTTTTATAGGAGCTTAAAAATGAGACTTTACAATACGATGAGCAGAAGCGTGGAAGAATTTAGCAGCATAAAAAAAGATAGCGTTGGAATGTATTGCTGCGGCCCGACTGTTTATAACTATGCCCATATTGGAAATTTAAGAACATATATCTTTGAAGACATACTAAAAAAGACTCTTCTTTTAAACGGATATAAGGTGAAACACGTCATGAATATTACCGATGTCGGACATCTTACAGGGGATGGAGACGACGGGGAAGATAAGATGAGCAAGAGCGCTAAGGCTGAAAAGAAGAGCGTTTATGAAATTGCAGAATTTTATACCGATGCGTTCTTTAAGGATATCAATAGGCTTAACATCAGTAAGGCAGACATCGTATGCAAGGCGACAGATCATATTAATGACATGATAGAGGTTATAAAAAACCTTGAGGAAAAGGGGCATACCTACCTCAGCGGTGGAAACGTCTATTTCTCTATCGATACCATTGACGACTATGGCAAACTTGCTAGGCTTAATCTTGACGAGCTTAAAGAAGGCGCGAGGATCGAAGTTGACAGCAATAAAAAGAATGCAAAGGATTTCGTTCTTTGGTTTACGAACAGCAAATTCAAAGACCAGGCGATGACATGGCCTAGCCCTTGGGGCGTAGGATACCCCGGATGGCACATCGAATGCACTGCAATGAGCATGAAGTATCTTGGCGCTCAGTTCGATATCCATTGCGGAGGCATAGATGCAATCCCTGTACACCATACGAATGAGATTGCGCAGTCTGAAGCTGCAACAGGAATCAAGCCGTGGGTAAAATACTGGTGCCATGGCGAGTTTTTAATAAATGACAAGGGAAAGATGAGCAAGTCTTCTGGTGAATTCTTAACTCTCTCGTCTATTATTGGCAAAGGTTATGATGCGCTTGATTACCGCTATCTATGCCTTAGCGCACATTATAGAAGCCAGCTTAAATTCAGTTACGAAGCACTTGATTCAGCAAAGAGCGCACGTCTCAGTCTTAAAGAAAAGATAAAAGCTTTAAGAAAGGATAGCATTGAGGCAAAAGAGATTAAGGGAGAAAAGGCCTTAGAATACAAGAATGCGTTCTTGGATGCGATTAATAACGATCTTCATACTCCTCAGGCGCTTGCAGTCATGCATTCAATGTTAAAAGACGGTGATGTGGATAACTCTGAAAAACTTGCTTTGATTTCTTTTATGGATCAGGTTTTCTCGCTTTCTTTAAATGCTGAAGAGAAAGAAGAGACAGTAGGAAGCGCAGAGGATCTTGCACTTTTAGATGAGAGGACGAACGCTAAGAAGGCGAAGGATTACAAGAGGGCTGACGAGATAAGGGCGATTCTTCTTGAACGCGGCTATGTAATTAAAGACACGCCTCAGGGTTCCTATTTAGAGAAGAAGGTGTAACTTTCAGGTTGGATAATTGTTAGCATTATGAATATCAAGAGTACTGACAAGGAGGATTTTGCTCTAGTTTACGAGAATAACTACGCTCTTATAATGCAGGTCGTTTACCACATCGTGTTCTCTTTGGATGTGGCTGAGGATCTGACGCAGGAGACGTTTGAAAGATTCTACGTAAAGAATATGAGCTTTTCTAGCGAGGATGATGCTAAGTATTGGCTGCTGCGCGTTGCAAAAAACCTTGCGCTGAATTATGCAAGACGCTCTAAGAGAGAGAAAGACATGGTAGAAAAAGTTAAGGCCATGCCAAAAGAGAAGATTGCAGATGCGCCTAATGATGTGATAGTCAGCGAAGAAAGCAAGGATGTGCGCGATGCGATATTGTCCCTTCCTGAGAATCTCCGACTTGCTTTGCAGCTTAAGGAGTTCAGCGGGCTTGACTATAAGGCGATAGGAAGGATACTAGGGATCAGCGAGACCAATGTGAAAGTTAGAATCCACAGGGCTAGAAAGAAACTGGAGCAGACCTTAGGTAAGGAGGATAGGGATGTGTATTGACGATCAAATGCTTTCCAGTTATTTGGATGGTGAGCTTAAAGAACCTTTTAAGAGCGAGGTGAGCGAACATCTAAGTTACTGTCAGGCCTGCAGAGAGCGTCTTAATGACTTTAAAAACATTTCAGACAAGGTCAAATCCCTCAAGGTAGACGAATCTGTGCTGAAAAGAAACAAGGACAAGATATTTTCTCTTTTAGAGGATAAGTATTTTAATTCAAATGAGAAAAAGTCCTTCTTCAGAAGAAAGATCGAGATGTCCCTTCCTTCTTTGATAACCGCTGCAGCTGCTGTTATTTTCATCTTCGTCGGCGGTTTCATGTTCTTTGGTTCTAATGCCGCGCAAACAGAGCAGATTCTTCCATCGTTTTCCGTACATGCCAACTCAGAAAACGTTCAATTCGTTTCCCAAAGGACGAGGGGAAGCCTAGATCAATACTCTCTTGACGAGATAGTTTCTTACCTTGACGGCCTTGGTTATGATGTAGAGATTACCCTTAAAAATGTAGAGGATTGACTTATTGTCAGATTCTTTCATTTTATGTATCTTCAAGCTATGGATAAAAGAGCTTATTTGAAAAAAGCCCAAAGCATAATGCTTAGGGTTATGAGCGTTATAGATTCAAGAATCGGCGATATTTATAACAATGAATCCTTAATGCTTTTAAATGAAGATAAGAAAGCAAGCTACTCTCTTCGTCTTGCAATGAAAAGAGGGTACGATGAAGATGAGCTTTTAGAAGTATATAACGATAAGGAAGAAGGTCTTGTACCTCTAGAGACAGAACTTGAACAGCTTTATACGGAAATCGATTACGAGTATAAGAGTCAGAAAAGATTCCAGATATTGGAGTCTTTTATAAAAAGAGATGCATTTTTGGATGAAAAAGCTATAAATGCAATTGCCACGTTGTTTATGAATCTTGAAAATGAATCAAAAACGGCTATTGTTGATAGCGCTACAAGCGGCATTGAGCGTATTGCATACATCTACAAAGGCGCATTGAAAGCTGTAGAATGTTCTTTCTTTCCCAATATGGCGCTTTATGCTCGACTTGATCTCTATATTCGTCTTTTAAATCTTGACGATAGATTTACAGGCCTAAATTACGAAGAAGCGATGTTCATAAGACGGCAGGAGCATAATGACGCTTTAAGCGATGAAGGCCATGAAAGACTTACTGCGTTTTTAGCCGAGTGCCTTTTAGACGCCTCTATAAGGGCAGCTGACGATCTTGTAAGCCTTAAGAACAACGGTCAGTATGCGACGCTGTTTCTTTCTAGCAAGATGGAGAAAGGAAAGACATATGGCATCGAAGATCTCGCGTCTTTGTTCGGAATAAGTTCTGACATGCTTAAAAGCCTTATCCTTATTCCAGCCCTCTCATCTGATGCAGTAAGCATCGGAGAGAATGAAAAAGGGGATGAAACAATAACACTTCTTCTTTAGATGTTTCAATTTTCCCCTTACTTTGCTAATATTTGCTTTCGTGGAGGATTTCATGAAAGCAGTTGAGTTGTCAAAGTCCTACAATCCAAAGGATTTTGAAGAAAGAATCTATTCATATTGGAAAGAAAACGGGGAATTCAAACCGAGAAATATTGAAAAAGACGGTCATTTTTCTGTAGTAATGCCACCACCAAACGTTACTGGCGTCCTTCATATGGGACACGCATTAAATAACGTTCTTCAGGATATTATCGTCCGCTACCATAGAATGACAGGAGTTCCAACGCTTTGGGTTCCAGGAACCGACCACGCTGGAATTGCAACGCAGAACGTGGTTGAGCGTCAGCTTAAGGCTGATGGGCTTAGGCGTCAGGATTTAGGACGCGAGAAGTTTTTAGAGCGCACATGGCTTGTTAAAGAGAAACACCATGCGATAATAAAGAGCCAGCTTGAAAAGATGGGCTGCTCCTGCGACTGGGATCATGAGAGATTCACGATGGACGAGGGGCTTAGCAAAGCGGTTAGAGAGTGCTTTGTAACCCTTTATGAGAGAGGCTTGATCTACAAAGGCAAATACCTTGTAAATTATTGTCCGAAGTGCGGAACTGCGTTATCGGATGATGAGGTTGAGTATGAGAGCGAGCCTGGAAAGCTATATCACATAAGATATCCATATAGCGACGGCTCGGGGTATATCATTGTTGCGACGACACGTCCGGAGACGATGTTCGGCGATAGTGCTGTTGCTGTTCATCCTGAGGATGAAAGATATAAGAGCGTCGTAGGAAAAACCCTTGACCTTCCTTTGACAGATAGAAAGATAAAGATCATTGCAGATTCATTCGTTTCAAGAGAGTTCGGAACAGGTATGGTAAAGATAACGCCAGCTCACGATCCGAACGACTTTGAATGTGGAAGAAGAAACAATCTTGAGCAGATCAATATTCTGAATCCAGATGGAACGTTGAATGAGAATGTTCCAGAAAAATACAGGGGACTCTCTGCTGTAGATGCAAGAGCTCTCGTTGTAAAAGATCTCGAGGATGCAGGATTTGTTGAAAAGATTGAAGATCACAACCATGACGTAGGCCACTGCTACAGATGTCATACCATTATTGAACCGTATCTATCAGATCAGTGGTTTGTTAGAATGAAAAGCCTTGCTGAAAAGGCTATGGACGCTCTTAAGAAGAATGATATCGTATTCTATCCGAAAAGATGGGAGAACACGTACTCTCGCTGGCTTGAGGGAATCAGGGACTGGTGCATATCTCGTCAGCTATGGTGGGGGCATAGAATTCCTGTCTGGTATTGCAAGGATTGCGGTGCAGAGATCGTAATGCGAGAAGATCCTACAGAGTGTCCTCATTGCCACAGCCATAGCTTAGAGCAAGACAGCGATGTTCTAGACACATGGTTCTCTTCCTGGCTATGGCCGTTCTCAACCCTTGGCTGGCCTGAAGAGAGCGAGGATTTGAAGAAGTTCTTCCCGACAAGCGCGCTTGTCAGCGCATATGACATCATCTTCTTCTGGATTTCTAGAATGATCATGAGTTCTGAAGAGTTCTTAGATAAGGCTCCATTTAAAGATATCGTTATAACAGGACTTGTAAGAGATAAGCTCGGAAGAAAGATGAGCAAGAGTCTTGGAAACGGCGTCGATCCTCTTCTGATAATCGACAGTTATGGAGCTGACTCGTTGAAGTTCACCCTTTGCTATATGGCGGCTCAGGGGCAGGACGTTTTAATCGACAACGATTCGTTTAAAATGGGATCAAGGTTTGCAAACAAGATTTGGAATGCGACAAGATTCCTTCTTATGAATTTAGAGGGCAGGGAGCTTGTAAACTTCAACGTCTCAGATCTTACCACTATGGACAAGTGGATCTACAGCCGCTTTAACAGCGCAGCAGAAGAGATTAAGAAGGCGATGGAGGGCTACCGCTTCAACGATGCCGCATCTGCCGTCTATTCTTTCTTCTGGAACGATCTATGCGACTGGTACATAGAGGATACGAAGCAGAAGCTTCTCTCTGGAACAGAGGATGAGAAGAACCTTCAGATATCAATTCTCATGGATCTTCTTGAGAAGAGCATGAGGCTTATGCATCCGTTCCTATCATTTATCACGGAAGAGATTTACCAGAAACTGCCGAACCACAACGGAGATGTAATTGTCGCCTCTTATCCAGAACCAGATAAGGCTATGGAGTTTAAAGAGGATGCGGAGAAGGTGGAAGCTCTAAAGGATATCGTAAAGAATATCAGAAGCGTAAGATCTAATCTTCAGATTGCACCTGAGAAGAAGATCAAGGTTGTTCTACGTACCTCCTCATCTTTCAAGGCTCTTGATCTTGTAAAGAGCGAAAAGGCGTTCATCTCGACTTTGATTGGTTCTAAGGATTTCATAATCGATGAGGATTCTTCTTATGATACTTCATCATCTCTCCCGACTTCAGGCCCAGGGTATGAGTGCTTCTTGTTCATTAGGGATGCAATTGACGTTGAAGAGGAGATTAAAAAGCTTAACAGCGACATAGAAAAGGCTAATAAGCTCTTAGAAGGCGCTGAGAAGAAACTTAATAACGAAGCTTTCATCAAAAATGCTAAGGCTGAAGCAGTCGAAAAAGAGAAGAAAAAGAAGAGCGAGGCTTTAGAGATAATTGAGAAGAGCAAAGAGCACATCAAGATGCTGCAGAGTCTATAATAAGTAAGAAAGGCCACCTCAATTTTGTGGCCTTTTATTTACTCTTCCTCTTTGTCATCCCCTTCAGCTGCAGAGAGTTCCTTTCTTCTCTCTTTTGAAAGTTTTGCAATTTCAGAAAGGGCTTTTCTTGCTCTTACTCTTGCCACTTTAATTCCTTTTTTCTCATAACGATCACTTTCGCTAACGTACGTTTCAAATAATGATACTAAATCTTCATGGACACTCATGCTCTCATACCATCCTTATTAAAAAGTTTTATTCAGTTTAAAATGCAAAAATACATAAAGCAAGGAAAATTTCAATAATTATTTGAATTTAGTAAATTTTCAAGATGTAAATTAATTAAATTTTCTTTCTACCATTATGAAATTTATTTTATAAAACTTTTCTATTATCTAGAACTTTTTATTTCTTCAAACTCAGAAAAGTGAACAAAAGCAGAGTTTTCTCCATTAAAGATATAGGAGGGATATCCTATGGAAGATAAGGAAAGATATCGTCTGCTGCTTGAAGACGCACGTCTTAACGAGTACATCAGACAAAAGACTGAAAAGATTATGGCATCAAACTTCATGGAAGACAGCGCGTTCAAGTTCATTACAACCGTAGAGGACGCAAGAGGCTATCCTGTGGCATCATACATACTGAGGACGTTAGGCTTTGAATTCGATGCGATATACGATGCCGTAGTAGAAGAGGAGTACATAAGCCTGTGGGCTAAGAGGATAAAGCCTGACGTCACTCTCAGGATCAAGAGCATG